>JAEYTB010000292.1 GCA_023434205.1 Planctomycetota bacterium
GCCAACATCACCCGCGCCAACCTCGCCCTCCTCAACACCTCCGAACAAATCGCCACCGGCCGCGCCATCCTCCGCCCCAGCGACGACATCATCAAAGCCGCCACCATCTCCGTCCTCGACGACCGCCTCGACCGCTCCGCCCAGACCCGCAGAAACCTCTCCCACGCCGCCGCCGCACTCAACCAGATCGACGCCGCCCTCGCCGCCGCCACCGACCTCGCCGAGCAGGCCCGCACCATCGCCAGCCAGCAGGTCAACGCCACATCCTCCCCCTCCGAACGCGCCGCCCAGGCCGCCATCCTCGACCAGCTCCTCCTCTCCGCCCTCTCCACCGCCAACACCGAATCCGTCGCCGGCTACACCTTCGGCGGGTCCCAATCCTCCCGCGCCCCCGTCGCCCCCTTCGGCACCGGCTTCCGCTACCTCGGCCACGGCCCCGGCCTCCACACCGACCTCGGCCCCGCCTCCGGCGTCCCAATCACCCTCGGCGCCACCCCCATCTCCGGCGTCTCCTCCCGAGTCAAAGGCTCCGTCGACCTCAACCCCGGCCTCACCCCCGCCACCACCATCGCCTCCCTCAACGGCGCCCGCGGCACCGGTGTCTCCCTCGGCACCATCAACCTCTCCATCGACGGCTCCACCGCCATCCCCATCGACCTCGCCGGCGCGGACACGATCCAGGACATCACCACCCGAATCTCCGCCGCCATCGCCCAGTACGAGACCGACAACTCCGTCACCATCCTGGGCCCCGGCGGCGTCTCGGTCCTCGGCGGCGCGCTCAATATAGATGTAGACACCGGCCACACCCTCCAGTTCTCGGACCCCGGCAGCGCCACCACCGCCAAGGACCTCGGCCTCACCGCCGCGACCCCCTTCACCTTCAACCCCGCCAACGAAACGGGCCTCGACACCGCCCCGCGCCTCACGTGGGAAACCCCCATCAGCGCACTCCAGACCCTGCTCACCCCCCTGGGCTCCATCCAGCTCAGCAACGCCGGCCGCAGCGCGACCGTCGACCTCTCCACCGCCACCTCACTCCAGGACATCCGCAACCTGATCGAGGGCGCCGATGTCGGCGTCCGCGTCCGCATCAACGCCGCGGGGACCGGCATCGACATCTACAACGAGGTCTCCGCCGGCAGCCAGGGCGCTCTCTCCATCAGCGAGGTCCCCGGCAGCGGCTTCACCGCCACCCGCCTGGGCATCCGCTCCTTCTCCGAAGAGACCCGCGTCCAGGACCTCAACTTCGGCCGCGGCGTCTCCGTCGTCCACGGCGTCAAGAACCCCACCACCGGCCTCATCGACCAGGCCCTCAACGACGACTTCGAGATCACCCTCGGCGACGCCGCGGGCACCGTCGTCCGCATCGACCTGCGCCCCGAAGACCTCACCACCGTCCAGGGTGTCCTGGACCGGATCAACTCGCAGCTCAGCGCCGCCCTCCTAACCGCCGGCCTGAACGCGACCGACCTGGTCGCTACGGTGGGCGACGGCGGCAACGGCCTGCAGCTGGTCCAGAACCCCGCCTTCCCCAACCCCCCGGCGATCAAGACGCTGAACAACTCCGCCGCGGCGGCCGACCTGGGCCTGCTGGGGGGCACATGGGACGCGGGCAGCGCAACTTTCACCGGCGAAGACCGCGCGAAGGTCCGCGTGGACGACCTGTTCACGCGCCTGATCGACCTGCGCGATTCGCTCCGCGGCAACAGCACGTCTGGCATCACGCTTGCTGGAGAGGACCTGAGCACCACCCTCGCCGCGCTGGTCGAGACCAGGGGCACGGTGGGCGGGTACGCGAGACGAGTGGACGACGCCGACGTGAGAGAAGTGGACCGGGCCAACGCCGACGAACGCACCCGCAGCGAGCTGCGGGACGTGGACTACACCGAGGCAGCCTCGCGGTTCGCGCTGCTGCAGACCCAACTTGAGGCGGGCCTGCGTGTGACCGCCCTGAGCCAGTCCCGATCCCTGCTGGACTTTCTGACCTGAACGACCCAACCCGGGGGAACGCCCCCCGGCCAACCCGTCCGCCTTTGGAAAGGCGGGAACGCAAGGAGCAGACGCAATGGAAGTGCGTACGACACGATTCGGAGTGGTGCAGATCGCGGAGGACCGCGTCATCCACTTCCCCAAGGGCCTTCTGGGCTTCACCAGCCACACCCGCTACTGCCTCCTGGAGCCCGGCGACGACGCCTGCTTCTTCTGGCTCCAGTCCGTCGACGAGCCCAGCCTCGCCTTCGTCATCACCGACCCCAGCCTCTTCATCCCCGAGTACTCCGTCCCCATCCGCCCCGAGCAGATGTCCGAGCTCAAGCTCGACAAGCTCGAGGACGCCCAGGTCTTCGTGATCGTCAACAAGGTTGACGCCACCCTCACCGGCAACCTCCAGGGCCCCCTCATCATCAACACGCTCACCCGCACCGGCGAGCAGATGGTCCTGGCCGAGAAGCGCTGGACCACCCGCCACCCGCTGGTCAAGGTCGCCGCACCCCAGCCCGCGCAGGCGCTGTCGGCCTGAGCTCCACCGTCATGCGGAACGCACCGTTCCCCATCCCCCCCCACGACCACCCACCGGACAACCGGCAGGCCGCGACGCGCCACGCGCGTACCGAGAGACCGCGGCACACCCCAGATGGGCACGGAGGCCCCCCTGGGAGCAAGGAGCATTCGAATGCTGGTCCTATCCCGGCAGCGCGACGAGACAATCATGATCGGGGACGAGATCGAGATCACCGTGGTGGATATCCGCGGCGACAAGGTCCGTCTGGGCATCACCGCCCCAACCCGCATCGCCGTACACCGCAAAGAGGTCTACGAGGCCATCAGGCAGGAGAACGAGCAGGCCGCCAGGATCTCCGGCAGCGAGCTCCCCTCCCTCAGCGGCCAGATCCTTCCCGGCCCGGCACGCTCGAAGGTCAGGGCGCGGGCCGACAGCCTGGCCAGCCAGGCCCCCTCCCCACGAGCCGGCGAAGCGCCCATCCGGCGCGCCCTGTGAACCCCCACCACCGCGCCCGACCGGGCGCTCACCACGCGGGCACCGCCCCGCAGCGTCGCACCTGTCCCACCGAGCACTTAGCCTCAATCACGGAGGATTGCAATGGCTAGGATCAACACGAACGTCGCCAGCATGATCGCCCAGGCCAACCTGGGACGCACCAGCAACGAGATGAACCTGCGCCTCGAGCGCCTCTCGACCGGCCTGCGCATCAACCGAGGCAAGGACGACCCCGCCGGGCTCATCATCTCCGAGCGCATCCGCTCGGACATCCAGGGCGTCAACCAGGGCATCAGCAACGCCCAGCGCGCCAGCAGCGTCATCTCCACCGCCGAGGCCGCCCTCGCCGAGGTGAACGACCTGCTCAACTCCATCCGCGGGCTGATCGTGCAGTCGGCCAACACCGGCGCCAGCTCCGACGCCGAACGCGCCGCCAACCAGCTCCAGATCGACTCGGCCATCGACTCGATCACCCGCATCAGCAACACCGCCACCTTCGGCGGCCTCAAGCTGCTCGACGGCTCGCTGGACTACACCCTCTCAGGCATGCGCTCCAGCGCCATCACCACCGCACGCCTCAACGGCGCCACCTTCGGCACCTCCAGCTCCGTACAGGTCGACATCGACGTCGTCACCTCCGCGCAGACCGCCGCCCTCTACTACAACGGCGGCACCACGCCCCCCGGCGTCCTGCTCTCCTCCATGGTCCTCGAGGTCAAGGGCCCCCGCGGCGTCCAGGTCATCAGCGTCGCCTCCGGCTCGCTCACCGCCCTCATCAACGCCGTCAACGCCACCACCCCCTTCACCGGCATCACCGCCGCCGCCGTCAACGGCGACGTCAACTCCGGCGTGGTCTTCAACTCCGCCGACTACGGCTCCAACGCCTTCGTCAGCGTCAAGCGCCAGAACCCTCCCGACGTCAGCCTCAACAGCTGGAACACCTACAAGCTCAACAACAACGCCGCCGTCCCTGCCGCGTCCCCCTTCGACTGGGCCGGCATGATCGGCGCCGGAACCCTCATCGGCGCCGAAACCGACAACGGCCAGGACGTCCAGGCGCTCGTCAACGGCAACCTCATCCGCGGCCGCGGTCTCGAGCTCCCCGTCAACCTCCCTTCCCTCTCCGGGAACTTCCTCCTCGAGGCCTCCTTCGCCATCCGCCCCGCCAGCGCCACCACCACCTTCCACATCACCGGCGGCGGCGCCCTCTTCCAGCTCGGGCCGGACGTCTCCGCCCTCCAGCAGACCAACGTCGGCGTCCCCTCCGTCGCGGCCTCCCGCCTGGGCGGCGTCCGCACCACCGCCGGCGTGGAGTTCCTCAACTCCCTCAAGGAGGGGGAGAACAACAGCATCTCCAAGTCCGCCTCGCGCCGCGACTTCACCTCCGCCAACGACATCCTCCAGGCCGCGATCGACCAGGTCACGCAGCTCCGCGGCCGCCTGGGCGCCTTCGAGCGCAACGTGCTGGACACCAACGTGAACTCGCTGCAGTCGCAGTTTGAGAACCTGACGGCGAGCGTCTCGCAGATCCGCGACGCGGACTTCGCGACCGAGACGAGCAAGCTGACGCGCTCGCAGATCCTCTCCGCGGCGGGGACGTCGACGCTGCAGCTGGCGAACCAGCAGAGCCAGCAGGTCTTGCAGCTGCTGGGCGGATAACGCCGCCGCGGACCTGAACAGAGCCCGGAACCAGCCCCCTCGGGACATGCCGAGGGGGTTTTTTCTGCGCCCCGGGACCGACCGCAGGACCGGCCGGCGCGGAATCTGGTTTTTTTTGGACGCGTGGGACTAAACCCACCCCCCTCCCCTCCCGATGGGTACTAGGTCTTCGCAGCACGCGTGTGCGTGTTGGGGGGACGCAGGCCCCGGGACGGATCCCGGAGCCTGGGCGAGCCGCGGGCCTGTCGGCCGGGCTCGGCGCAGGGGTCGGGAACCCCTGAGCCAGGAAGTACAGGCCCGCGCCACCAGAACGCGGGAGCTCGCAACCACGCACGGAGGTCTCTCAGATGTCTCGCATCAACACGAACGTTCAGTCTCTCATCGCTCAGCGCGTCCTCTCCCAGAACAACATGGGTCTGTCGAGCTCCCTCGAGCGCCTCAGCACGGGCCTCAAGGTGAACCGCGGCAAGGACGACCCGGCCGGCCTGATCGCCAGCCAGAACCTGGAGGCGGGCCAGAAGGGCCTCAACGCCGCGATCAACAACGCCCAGCGCACCGACCAGGTCGCCAACATCGCCGAGGGCGGCCTGCAGGAAGTCTCGGGTCTGCTGACCGAGCTCCAGGGCCTGCTCACCGCGTCGGCCAGCAAGGCCGGCCTCTCCGCCGAGGAGAAGCAGGCGAACCAGCTGCAGATCGACTCGATCCTGCAGACGATCGACCGCGTCTCGAGCGCGACCAACTTCCAGGGCATCAAGCTGCTCAACGGCAACTTCGACTTCCAGACCCAGGGCATCGCCGCGGGCGTGACCGACTTCAAGGTCAACGCCGCCAAGTTCTCCGGCAGCTCGCTGCAGGTCGACGTGCAGGTCACGGCTTCCGCGCAGCAGGGCGGCCTCTTCCTCTCCGCCGGCGGCACCGCCATCGACCTGGGCACCGGCTCCTCGATGGTGCTTGAGGTCACCGGCAACAAGGGCAGCCGCGAGCTGAGCTTCGCCTCGGGCACCAGCCTCGCCACCATCGCCGCCAACATCAACAGCTTCACCGACGTGACCGGCGTCACCGCCACCGTCTCGGGCAACGGCATCAAGCTGGCCAGCAACGAGTTCGGCGCTGACCAGTTCGTCAAGGTCAAGGTCCTCGACGACGGCGACATCGCCGGCAGCAACGTCGGCATCTACAACCTCGAGGCCGACGACTTCGGCACCGCCAGCACCACCGGCTCCACCGCCTTCAGCGCCGCCCAGAACGGCGTGCAGGACAAGGGCCAGAACGTCGCGATGACCATCAACGGCATCAACGCGACCGCCAGCGGCAAGACCGCCCGCATCAACACCGACTTCCTCGACGTCTCCATCTCCCTCGACACCTCCACCTCCCAGACCCTGGGCGTCGTCGGCGGCAGCAGCGGCGCCTTCACCATCACCGGCGGCGGCGCCGACTTCCAGCTCGCCGGCAACGTCGACGTCGCCGGCAAGGTCTCCCTCGGTATCCAGGACGTCGCCGCCCGCAAGCTCGGCAACAGCACCCTGGGCTACCTCGACACCCTCGCCTCCGGCCGCGCCAACAACGTCGTCGACGGCGACGTTGAGGACGCCCAGAAGATCGTCTCCGAGGCGATCAAGCAGGTCTCCGGCCTCCGCGGCCGCCTGGGCGCCTTCCAGAAGAACACCGTCGGCGCCACCATCCGCAGCCTCAACGTCCAGTCGGAGAACACCGCGGCGGCCCAGTCCGTCATCCGCGATGCCGACTTCGCCGCCGAGACCGCCCAGATGACCCGCAGCCAGATCCTGGTGCAGGCTTCGACCAACGTCCTCGCCATGGCCAACAGCCAGCCCCAGTCCGTCCTCTCGCTCCTCCGCTAATCCGCGGCTGAACGAGAACACGTAACCCCAAGCCCCGGCTCACCCTGAGCCGGGGCTTTTCGTTTTAACTCCTCCCCCGGCTCCGCCCTCCCCACTCCTCCCCCGGCTCTGCGGGGGAGGTGCCGAGGCTCTGCGAGGCGGAGGGGGTTCTTATCTCCTACCGCGGCTCTGCGGGGGAGGTGCCGAGGCTCCGCGAGGCGGAGGGGGTTCTTATCTCCTCCCCCGGCTCTGCGGGGGAGGTGCCGAGGCCCTGCGAGGCGGAGGGGGTTCTTATCTCCTCCCCCAACTCCGCGGCGAAGGCGCCGAGGCTCCGCGACGCGGAGGGGGTTCTTATCTCCTCCCCCGGCTCTGCGGGGGAGGTGCCGAGGCTCTGCGAGGCGGAGGGGGCGTCTCAACTCCTCCCCCAACTCCGCGACGAAGGTGCCGAGGCTCTGCGAGGCGGAGGGGGACTTCACTCCCCCCTCCCCTCCTCCCCCACCCCCGCCCCAACCGATGTACTCCCCATGCCCGCGCCCGCCTCCCGACAACCCCTCCCCGACCACTACGCCAGGCTCCACGCCCACTTCCTCGGCTTCATCCGCGTCGAGTGCGGGCTCTCCCACAACACACTCCAGGCCTACGGCCGCGACCTGCACGACCTGCTCTCCGACCTCGCCGCGAAGTCGATCACCAGCCTCGCGGGCGCCTCCGCCCGCGATGTCTCCACCCACATCGCCGAGCTCAAGAGCAAGCGGCAGATGGCCGGCAGCTCCGTCATCCGCCACCTCGCGGCGATCAAGGTCTTCTTCCGCTGGGCACTCTCCCTCGGGCACATCGAGCGCGACCCCACCGAGGTCCTCGACCGCCCCACCCGCTGGAAGAAACTCCCCGATGTCCTCTCGCCCAGGCAGGTCGCCGCGCTCCTCGCCGCGCCCCAGCCCCC
This sequence comes from Planctomycetota bacterium, assembly GCA_023434205.1. Classification (GTDB taxonomy): domain Bacteria; phylum Planctomycetota; class Phycisphaerae; order Phycisphaerales; family UBA1924; genus JAEYTB01. Next base: position 7,442 of record JAEYTB010000292.1, read on the forward strand.
CGACAACCCCGATGACGACGGCCCACCCCTCTGGCTCCGCGACCGCGCCCTGCTCGAGCTGCTCTACGCCAGCGGCCTGCGCGCCTCTGAGGTCGCCGGCCTGCTCATGAGCGATGTCCACCCCACGCTCGGCGTCGTCCGCGTCACCGGCAAGGGCAGCAAGCAGCGCCTCGTCCCCATGGGCAAGCCCGCGCAACAGGCCCTCGACACCTACCTCCGCGACTGCCGCCCGCTGCTGCATAAACCCGACGGCCGCGACAAGGGCCGCGTCCTGCTCTCCCGCTCCGGCCGCCCCCTCGAGCGCGTCGCCGTGTGGCAGATCGTCAAGCGCTGCGCCGCCCTCGCGGGCCTGCGCAACGTCCACCCCCACACGCTCCGCCACAGCTTCGCCACCCACCTGCTCATCGGCGGCGCCGACCTCCGCGTCGTCCAGGAACTCCTTGGCCACGCAGACATCGCCACCACGCAGATCTACACCCACGTCGACCGCTCACGCCTCAAGCAGGTCCACACCAAGCACCACCCGCGGGCGTGACCGACCGACGAGGCCGAAACCCCTTCACTCCCGGTCCGCCCCCAGCACCGCCGCACAAAACTCCTCGATCAACCCCGCGTCCTTCACCCCATCCCGCTCCACGCCCGCCCCCGCGATCACCCCGTACGGCCGCACCGCCACCACCGCCTCCGCCACGTTCCGGGGGGTCAGCGCCCCCGCCAGCATCACCGGCCGGCGCACGTGCTCCAGGTGCGGCGTCAGCAGCGACCAGTCGAACCCCGCCTCCGCAACCTCGACCACGATCGCGCACACCTCATCCACCTCATCCCACAGCGCCAGCTCCCGCGCGATCGTCGCCGCGTCGTACCGCACCACCTTCAGCACATCCGGCCCGCAGCTCCGCACCAGCGGCACATCCTCCGCCCCCGACAACTGCGAGTAGATCGTCGGGCACTGCTCCTCGATATCGCTGAACTCATCCAGCGTCGGGTCGATGAACTCCCCCACCGACGCCACCAGCGGCGGCAGCGCCCCCATGATCTCGTACGCCTCCGCCGGATCGATCGACCCCGGCCTGCCGTGGGCGAACAGGAACCCCACCGCATCCGCCCCGGCCTCCGCCGCGGCGACCGCCAGCTCCTCGTCCGTCACACCGCCGATGGTGATCCGCGTGCGGGCCATACCGCCTCCCCGCCGCCCGGCCTTGGGCGAGCACCCGATCCTACGCCCCCCGCCCTTCACACGACCCTCACCCGCCCCCTCGCGCCCACACCCCGCCGCGGTTCTATAGTCGCAGCCCCGAGGGCGTCGGCCCGCGGGAATCCTCATCAGTCGTGGTGTTTTCGGAAGGGTCATTCCAGATGGCATCGTTCTCCAAAGGTCTCGAGGGCGTCGTTGCGGCCGAAACCAGGATGTCCTTCATCGACGGCGAGAAGGGCGTGCTCGAGTACGTCGGCATCCCCATCGGCGAGCTCGCGTCCAACTCCACCTTCGAGGAGACCGTCTTCCTCCTCTGGAACACCCGCCTGCCCAGGCGGGACGAGCTCGACGCCTTCAGCCGTGCCGTCCGCGAGCGCTACGACCTGCCCGCCAAGATCGAGTCCATGCTCGCCAACATGCCCAAGGACGCCCAGCCCATGCACGTCATGCGCACGCTGGTCTCCGCCATGGGCCTCATCGACCCCGAGCCCAACGCCACCGACCTGGCCAAGGTCCGCGACAAGGCGCTGACCATGCTCGCCGTCACCCCCACCATCCTCGCCGCCTTCCACCGCCACCGCCAGGGCAAGCCCTTCATCAAGCCCGACAAGACCCTCGCCATCGCCGAGAACTTCCTCTACATGCTCAACGGCAGCAAGCCCACCGCCGCCATGGCCAAGGCCCTCGACGTCTGCCTCGTCCTCCACACCGACCACGGCTTCAACAACTCCACCTTCGCCGCCCGCGTCGTCATCTCCACCATGAGCGACCTCTACTCCGCCCTCACCGCCGCCGTCGGCTCCCTCCGCGGCCCGCTCCACGGCGGGGCCAACGAGGAAGTCATGGTCATGCTCAACCAGATCCCCACCGTGGATGCCGCGGAGAAGTTCGTCCTCGACAAGCTCGCCAAGAAGGACAAGATCCCCGGCTTCGGCCACCGCGTCTACAAGGCCTACGACCCCCGCGCCAGCCACCTCAAGGGCCTCGCCAAGCAGCTCGCCCAGGACACCGGCAACATGGACCTCTTCGACAAGTCCACCCGCATCGAGAAGACGATGGAGACCGCCGTCGCCGCCAAGGGCATCTACCCCAACGTCGACTTCTACTCCGCCACCACCTACCACTGCATCGGCCTGCCCCTGGACCTCTTCACCCCCATGTTCGTCGTCGGCCGAATCGGCGGCTGGTCCGGACACGTCCTCGAGCAGCTCGCCGACAACCGCCTCTTCCGCCCCGCCGCGGCGTACACCGGCCCCCACGACGTCCGCTACACACCGATGGACAAGCGGTAAGCCTCAACATCCACCGCCAACGATAAAGGGCGAGCCGCCATGGCTCGCCCTTCTGCTTTCGTGCCACCCTCAACCCGTGCCACGATCATGGCTCTGCATGATCGTGTCTTCGCTCTACTTCTCCGCCTTCGCCACCTGCGCATCCTCCCGGCAGTGCGCACACCACAGCACCGGGTCCCCCAGCGCCCCAAAGTCCACATTCGTCTGCCGACCCCGCAGCTTGCTCAGCATCCGCCGCTGGTACTGATCCTCGTTCGTCACCAGCCGCGTCAGGCTGTCGGAATACTCCCCCTTCAGCCGCGCCTCGATCGCCTGGATCCGCGTCTCCGGGTACGGGTGCGTCGAGAAGAACTCCGTCCCGCGGTTCCCCTGCATCGCCGCCGCCAGAACCTCCATCACCCCCCTCAGCTGCGACGGGTCCCACCCCGCCTTCGCCATGTACCGCATCCCCAGCGCATCAGACTCCAGCTCCTGCT
>JAEYTB010000296.1 GCA_023434205.1 Planctomycetota bacterium
CGCGGTGAACCCCTCGCCCAGCACATCGGCGAAGGTAAAGAGCGTCATGTGCTCATCGCGCCGCATGCGCTGCTTCGCGGCGTCATCCGCGAGCGAGCGCACGCCCAGCAGGATGTCCCCCTCGGCGCGGGCGAAGGCGGAGCCTGGCTGGGCTGGGGCGGGGAGCAACGCGGGGTAGTTGATCGCCGCGACGTCGATGAAGATGGGCTTGGGGGCGGAGCGTGCGGCGGGCTTTGTCGCGGGCGCAGGCTGCGTGATGGCGGGCGATGCGGGAGCTGGCCGTGGAGCGTTGCAGCCCGCGAGCAGGGCCAGCAGCAGGAGGATCGCCGCCGAAGCAGACTTTCGCGGCGGGCTGAAAGCCCGCCCCCCCGTGGCCTTCACTTCCCCCTCCTGCTCATGAACTCCAGCACGTCGATCTTGCTCACGATCCCCACGATCTTGTTGTTGTCCACCACCACGCCCACCTGGTCGGTCTCGAAGATGCGGAACAGCTCCTCGATCCGCGCTTTGGGGTAGATCAGGCCGCCGATGGGGTGGGCGATGGCCTTGGCGGGCGAGTCGGTGGTCGCCTTGCCGTCCTGCAAGCCGCGGAGCACGTCCACCTCATGCACCATGCCCGTGGGGTTCCCCGCGGCGTCGACGATCGGCACCTGCGAGATGCCGTGCTCCTTGAACATGGCGATGATCTGGCCGATGGTCTTCTCGGGCCCGGCGGTGATGATGGGCCGCTTCGCCATCGCCGCGAGGATTTCCTCGACCAGCCCCAGGTCGCGGTCGGAGCCCAGGAAGCCGTGGTCCTTCATCCACGCGTCGCTGAGGAACTTGGTGGTGTAGCGGGTGGCGCTGTCGGGCAGCAGGGTGATCACCGTCTTGCCCGGCCCCAGCTTCTGGGCGACCTTGATGGCGATGTGGACGTTGCAGCCGCTGCTGCCGCCGCAGAAGAGCCCCTCCTCCCGCACCAGGCGGCGGGCCATGGTGAACGCTTCCTTGTCGTTGGTCTGGTGGAACTCATCGACGACGGAGTAGTCCATCGCGTCGCAGAGGATGTCCTCGCCGATGCCCTCCACCTTGTACACGTGCGGCGTGGGCATGGTCTTGGTGTAGAAGTAGTGGTAGTGGACGCTACCGATGGGGTCGACGCCGACGACGCGGTTGTGGGGGGCCTTTTTCTTGATGAACCGCCCGATCCCCGACACCGTCCCGCCCGTCCCAGCGCCCGCCACGATGGCGTCGAACTTGCCGCCCGTGTCCTCCCAGATTTCCGCGGCGGTGCTCTTCTCGTGCGCATCGATGTTGAGCGGGTTGTGGTACTGGTTCACGTAGAACGCCCCCGGCGTCTCCCGCGCGATCCGCTTGGCGGTCTCCACGTAGTGCTGCGGGCTGTCCCCGGGTACATCCGTCGGCGTGATCACCACCTCCGCCCCGAACGCCTTGAGCATGTTCACCTTCTCGAGGCTCATCTTGTCCGGCATCGTGAACACGCAGCGGTACCCCCGCACCGCCGCCCACATCGCCACCCCCTGCCCCGTGTTCCCGCTCGTGTTCTCCACGATCGTCGCGCCCGGCCGGATCAGCCCCTGCTTCTCGCTCTCGTTGAGGACGTGCACCGCCATCCGGTCCTTGATCGACCCGGTGGGGTTCATGTACTCGCACTTCACCAGCACATCGGCGCAGCCGGGGGGGACGACCTTGTTCAGTTTGACCAGCGGGGTGTGGCCGACGGCGTCCAGGATGTCTTTGTAGAACGGCACTCGGGGCGTCTCCGTGTATGGGGAAGCCCGATTGTAGGAGAACCCCGCACCCACCGGACCGGGTGCCGCGGGTCTTCGCGCCCTTCGCGTTACCCGCTTGCCCGCTTCAGCAGTTCCCCCCCGCCAGCACCCGGAAGAAGCTCTCAATATCCGCGTCCGTCCCCGTATCCCCATCCCCATCAAAGTCCGCCGCGCCGCTGTAGCACGTCGCGCAGCACGACCCCGCCAGGCAGGCGAAGAACGCCTCGATGTCCGCATCCGTCCCCGTGTCCCCGTCACCATCAAAGTCTGCCGTGCCGCAGTCCGACGCCAGGACCGTGAACGTCCATGACGCGCTCCCGCCCGGCTGCCCATTGCCCGAGGGGAGCACCGTGGTCTGCACCAGCGCCGTTCCCGGGGTCTCCCCGTCCAGGGCCAGGCCGCCGCTGTTTACCGCGGCACTCAGCGCCACCGTGTACACCCCCGGGGCGAACGCCGCGGAAGGGATGAACTGCACCGTGCTCCCCGTCCCGCTGCTCGCCGACCCCGCCACCAGCCCGCCCGGCCCCGTCACCGTCAGGCTGCCCGCGGGGATCGTCGCCGACTGCGACAGGTACGCGACCACGATCTGCGGCGTGGCGCCCTGCTCGAACGTGGCCCCCGGCGCGGGGAACGCCCGCACCACCGCCGGCGGCCCGGCGACGTACGGCTCATCCACCACCGCCGTGGAGAGGACCCAGCTGTTCTCGTCCAGCACCGCGCTGTTGATCTGGTCGGGCGTCGGAACCACGAAGTGCTGGGTCCGGGCGTTGTTGTTCAGCGTCACCGTCACCGGCCCCGCCACCGTGTTGATCCTGAGGTCGATCGGCATGGCGAAGTAGCCCGCCGGCGCCCCCGCCCCCGGCCACGCGCTGTTCTGCGTCTGCCGCACGCGCACCCGCAGGAACGGGTTCGCGTCGTTCACCGGCTCGACCCCCACGGCGTACGCCGGCGCCCCGCTGCCGTACACCCACTGCGTGAAGAACCACGTCAGGTCCCGCCCGCTGACCGCCGAGGCGATCGCCGCGAAGTCGTCGGTGGTCGCGGCGGAATCCTCGTACTGGGCGCGGTACGCGGCGAGGATGTCGTAGAAGGTCTGGTCGCCGACGACCTTGCGGAGCATGTGCAGCACCCAGGCGCCCTTGCGGTAGCTGTAGGTGCTGCTGAAGATGCGGTTCATGTCGCTGGCGTCGTAGACGTAGACGCTGCTGCTGACCTGGGCGGGCTTCCTGGCCTGCATCGCCGCGAGGTAGCTGGCCAGCCCCTGCGAGCCGGGCCGCTGCTCCTCCCACAGGCACTCGCCGTAGGTCGCGAAGCCCTCGTTGAGCCAGATGTCGTTCCAGGTCTTGCACGTCACGGCGTCGCCCCACCACTGGTGGGCCAGCTCGTGCGCGGTGACGGAGAGCCCGAAGGTGCCCTGCCCGCTGTTGGTCTGGTGCTCCATGCCCCCGCCGAAGCCGAAGTGGTAGATGCCGTACTTCTCGTTGATGAACGGGTACTCGCCGAAGAAGGGGCGGAAGGCGTGCAGCATCGGCACCGCCTGGCCCCAGGCGTTGCGGTTGGAGGGCGTGTCCAGGACTGGCCAGATGTTGAACTCCACGGGCATGGTGCCCGTGCCCCCGCCCGGCAGGGGGTAGACATAGTCCAGCGTCCAGGAGTTGTAGACTGTGGTCGCGAAGGCGATCAGGTAGGTCGCGGTGGGGTAGTTGGTGATGTAGCGGTACTTGCTCTTGCCGCCGGCCACGGGCGTCACCGAGTGCAGCAGCCCGTTGGCCGTGGTCTTGTAGATGCTGGGGGCGGTGACGGAGAAGTCCATCGTGGCCTTGTCGGAGTTGTCGCCCGGGAGGAACACGTCCCCGTCCTTGCAGGGCCACCACGTCGCCGCGAAGTAGGCCTCGCTGAGGGTCTCGACCGTGCGCGGGTTCGCGGCGTTGTTGTTCTGGTGCCCGAAGACGATGGACCCGAAGCCGCGGGCCACGGCGACGCCGGTGTAGGAGATCTTGACGGTGAACTCTTCGCCGGCGTTGTACGCGCGGTCGAGCGTCACACGCCGGGCGTAGCTGTTGGCGCCGGGCGTCGTGGCGCTGGCGGGCGTGGTCCCGTTGAGCAGGACCTCGGTCACGGTGTACTGGCTGCGGAGCATGAACGTGAACTGCGTGAGGTTGTTGACCAGCGAGCGCACGGTGATGGTGTTGCTGCCCGTGATGACCTCGGTGTCGGGGAACACCTCGATGTCCAGCACATAGTGCAGCACATCGGTGTCGGTCATCGCCTCGCGGGGCGTGTACCCCCCGCCCCCCGGGCCCGAGAAGTCGCTGACGGGCAGCCCCGCCGCGGCACGCCGCCGCAGCATCTCGGCCTTCCCGCACGTGCCCTCCTCGCAGTGGTCGGCGGGTGGCGCGGAAAGAAGCTGGGCAAAGGCCCCGGGCGCGAGCGCGCCGGCGAGCAGCAGCGGGAGCATGGAACGCATCAGATCACCCCTTAAAGGACAGCACAAAAGACCGCACGCAGTATGGCCGGAGCGTCAACCCCCGCCCACGCCCTAGCAATCACCCCCGGCCAGCACCCGGAAGAAGCTCTCGATATCCGCATCCGTGCCCGTATCGCCGTCGTTGTTGAAGTCCGCCCCGCCCGGGTAGCACGCCGCGCAGCAGTTGCCCGCCAGGCACGCAAAGAACGCCTCGATGTCGGCGTCGGTCCCGGTGTCGCCGTCGCCGTCAAAGTCCGCCGTGCCGCACCCGGGCGGCGGGTTGCCCAGCGTCCCGTCCCCGTTGATCCGTGAAGCGTGGATGTTCAGCACCCCCGCGTTGCTCCCGTACGCCGCGACCGTCGGGCCCCCCAGCGACCCCGCCACATCCAGGCGAGCTTTCGTGCCGCCCATCGTGTTCACCGCCAGCACCGTCGGGCTCCACGCGAGCTGCCCGTCCGCCAGCAGCTTTGCCGCGTTCACCACCTGAGGGCCTCCGCCCGCTGCCGTCTCGAACCACGTCGCGATCATGCCGCCCTGCGTCAGGCTCGCTCGGGCGAACGTCGAAGCGTGGCCCGTATCGCCGATGGGCACGACGAGGACGCCCGCATCACCCCACAGCCGGTTGCCCGTGCTGTCGAACGCCTGCGCCCCGATCCCCGAGGCCCCCTGGCTGCTGTTGGTCTCGCTGTAGACCATGTACGTCGTCTGCGTGTTCGCATCAAACGCCACGTGCGGGCTCACCCGCTGCTGCCCGACCACCGCCCCGTTCGTCGCCGTGGCGCCGCCGGCGGGGAACAGCATCGAGCCGTCCGGCCCGACCCGCTGCACGAAGCACTGCAGAGGGTTGGAGGTCTCGTACCAGCTCACGAGCGCCCCGTGCGACCCGTCGCTGAGCACCTGCGGGAAGTTGCCGATCTGGAGCGTGCTCGTGAGCTGCACCGGCACCGACACGCCCCCGTTCCACACCGCCGCCCCCGTCGCCCCGTCCAGCTTCTGCACCACGATCCGGCGCGACACCGTGAAGCTCCCGATGCTGTAGTGGAACGCCAGCACGCTGCCGTGCTCCCCCGGGGCCATGTCCGCGGCGATGTACCCGTTGCTCGCCGGCGCCAGCACCACCGCCTGCCCGCCGTTCCACAAGAGCTGGCCGTCCGCCGAGACCTTCTGGTAGCACGCGCGGCTGGTCGCGGTCGAGGTGGTGCTGCCGCGGGAGAACTTCACCGCGTAGGCGCCGTCGGAAAGGCAGGTGACGCCGGGCGTGTGGGGCGAATCGCCCCCCGCCGGCCCGCCGGGCACCGCGACGCCGTTCGCGCCCCACGGCAGCGAGCCGTCGGGCGCGACCTTCTGAAGCCGGATCTCTACAGAGCCCGTGCTGTTGTCGCGGAAGGCCACCAGCAGGTTGCCCGCGGCGTCCACATCAAAGCCGTAGTCCTCGAAGCTGCTGGTGAGCTGCGCATCGGTCACCTGCAGGCCTCCGGCTGTGAGCAGCGGAAGGCCGTCGTGCGTGAGCAGCTGCACCAGCGTGTTGCCCCCGTCGAACTGCCCGCCCTGCCAGGACACGGCGTAGCCCATCGGGTGGTGGCGGACCTTGGACATGTTCCCGGCGTTGGCCCCGACCTCGAGCTGCATGCCCGGATCGCTGCTGAACTGGGCGAGGGACGCGGGGGCGGTGAAGGCCAGCGCGCAGAGCGCGGGGATGAGAGCGGAGGGCCGGATCGATGGGGACATACGTACTCCAGTGCAATCGGCCGTCCTGGCCCGGGTGGGGGCGAGTCTATCCGAAGGTCCGGGGGTGGCAGGTCCAGGGAAACCCGCGCCCCATGAAAAACCCCCACGCGGCGTGGGGGTTTGGGGGTTCTGAGACTCAGGCCCGCATCAGCAGGGCCCGCCGGCGAGCACGCGGAAGAACGCCTCGATGTCGGCGTCGGTGCCGGTGTCGCCGTCGCCGTTGAAGTCAGCGCCGCCCACGAAGCAGGTGGGGCAGCAGCTCCCGGCCAGGCACGCGAAGAAGGACTCGATGTCGGCGTCGGTGCCGGTGTCGCCGTCGCCGTCAAAGTCCGCCGTGCCGCACCCGCCCGTGGGGGCGACCACCGTCACGACGACCTCGTCCGTGTCGTCCAGGGACCCGTTGTCCACGACGGTGAGCGTGAGGTTGTGGACGCCCACGGGCAGGCTGACCGTCGCGGTCGGGTTGCCCGACTGGCTGAGCAGCGTCGCGCCCTCCATCCAGCGGTACACGATGATCGAGCCGTCCGAGTCGCTGCTGCCCGAGGCGTCCAGCAGGACGTTCTCGGACCCGCTGCTGTCGCTATCGACCACGAGCTGGTCGGGACCCGCATCGGCCACCGGCGCGGCGTTGGCGCGACCGGGGTTGCCGCTGTTGGAGGTGAAGCGGTAGCCGGTGTCGTCGGGCTGGAGCACGCGGACGAAGTAGTAGTACTCCTGCCCGGGCACGGCGGTCATGTCATCGAACGTGGTGGTGGGGGCGTTGATCGTCGCGAGCGTGGTGCCGCCGAACTGGGCGTCGTTGACGTTGCGGTACACCTGATAGGAGGTCGCATCGGGGATCGCCGCCCACGTGACGCGAACGCGATCGCCGAAGGTGCCGTCGCTGGCCGAGGGGGCCAGCGAGGTCGGGCGCACGTTCACCTGCAGCTTGTAGAACTGCGTTCCCGACACAGTCCCTGCCGCGGAGACTTTGATATAGCTGATGCCCGTAGCGCACATCACCCCGCTGATCGTCTCGGCGGAGCCGGCGCCGGTCGCGTCCTGCGTCCGCAGCAGGCTGTTGCCGTTGCTCTTGTACACCTGCACCACCAGGTCCGCCGCGGAGAGCGAGAACTCATCGACCCCCGAGCTGCACGAGCCGTTGGAGTTCTGCGGCCCGTTGCGGTACGTCTGGCCGAAGGGGGTCAGCGTGATGTCGAGGAGGCGGGGGTCGTCGAGCTGCAAGGCGAACCAGTCCACCTCACTGGTGGTGTCGATGCTCAGCAGCGCCGCATTGGGGATGGTGGGAAGGTTCATGTTCCCGAGCGTCAGGCTCGAGCCGGGGGCCAGCACGCCGAGCTGGTTGGCCGCGCCTGGGGAGTTGTCGGGCTCGAACTTGTCGCCGTAGTTGCGCTGCCCGGCGCGCATGTCGTCGTGCTGCGGCCCGTCGAACCCCGTCGCCAGCATCGGCTCCATCAGCTTGGTGCCGTTGCCCGGGCACACGTGGTTGAAGCCCAGGCCGTGCCCGTGCTCGTGCATGATGACGTTGCGCAGGAAGCGGAAGTTGTTGCCCCCGCTGGCCCAGCTCTCGGAGGAGTCCAGCACCATGTCGCCGTTCTGGGGGAAGGCGTTGTAGGCGAGGATGTTCGAGCCCCCATCGATGTTCTTGGCGCAGATCCGCACGTCGCCGCGGTTGGTCCCACCGGCGGTGCCCCACGCCGCGCCGTCGTCCCAGTCGTTGTTCGCGGCGTTGCGCACGCGGGTGTAGGTGAGGCCCGTGAGCTCGCTCCAGCGGTTGAAGCTGGCCTCGAACTGGGCCACCCACACGGCCCGCCCGCCCTGCGAGGCGAAGAGCGTGTCCATCCTTGAGAACAGGATGCTGTTGGCCGTGGGCTCGCCGATGCCGCTGGGGATGGAGAGGCCGTCGGGCACAAAGCTCCACGTCAGTTCGTGCGGGTCGCCCGTGATCCCCGTCCACCGCGCCCCGATCTGGTAGCGGTTCTGGTACCCGCCCCGCAGCGCCGCCTCCACCGCGGCCATCACCTCAAGGCTGGTCCCCTCGTCGTAGCACGCCGCGACCGGCCCGATGTCGTCGGGGTCCCCGGTCTCGACAAAGCCGCGGATGTTCAGCAGCCCGCGCCCGATCTTCGACGACGTCCGCCCGTCCTCGAACGAGATGTCGTAGGGGTTCATCGTGGAGCGGACCGTTTCGGGCAACGGCCCCGCAAATGCCGCACCGCCCACACCAGCCGCCCCGGCCACCAACGCCACGAGCACCGCACTGCGAGAAATCGTCATCACGCCTTCTCCGTTCTGCTGTGCGGCACGACCCCCGTGGGGGTTTGCGGCCATCCACGCCCTGCCAGGCCCGAACGTCCGCGTCGGCCGCGGTCCAAAAGAGTTAGGAAGTCACCCCGAAAACCAGCACCCCAAAAAAGCGCCCGGACCGGGCTAGATCAAACCACCGAGGGACCGGCCCGACGACCGGGCCCGGAGAATACAGCACGCCGCACCAAAGGCATACCCCATCACCACCAACATGCCACCGATTCGCCCCCGGGCACCCATCTGTTTCCCCTACGCCCCGGTTTGGGGCCTTTATCGGAAGTTCGACCCCCAAACAGCCGGCAGGGTCCGCCGAGATTGAAAAGGGCGTCCACCCCATCGGGTGGACGCCCCGGGATGCAGGGAGAAGGGCCCGGTTTCAGCAGGACCCGCCCGCCAGAACGCGGAAGAAGCTCTCGATATCCGCGTCCGTTCCGCTGTCGCCGTCGCCGTCGAAGTCGCTCCCGCCCGTGAAGCACGTCGGGCAGCAGTTCCCCGCGAGGCAGGCGAAGAACGCCTCGATGTCGGCGTCTGTCCCGCTGTCGCCGTCGCCGTCGAAGTCCGAAGTCCCGCACACGGGTCCGGTCTGGCAGGAGCGGCTGTAGACCGCGAGGTCGTCGATGGCCGCCTCGACGATCGCCCCGGTGGTGTCCTGGGCGGTGAAGCGGACGCGGACCTGGCTAGTGGGCGTGAGGCTCAGCGACCCGAGCGTCCACCGCGCCCGCACCCAGCCGCCCGTCGTGCCCGCGCCCGCGGGCCCGACCGTCTCCGCGCGGGTCCATGTGCTCCCGTTGTTGGTGGAGACGTCAACAAGGAACGTGTTGGTCCCGGGGTTGTTGCCGCCAGGCGGCGCGTTGTTGTACCAGCGCCAGTACTCGATCGTGGGGTTCGCGAACGCGGAGAGGTCCAGCGCCGGACTGGTGAGGACCACCTGCCCGTTGTCCACGTCCCACGTGCCGATCTGCGAGCCCGCGCGGCCGTCGGTCACCCAGCAGAAGTTCCCTGTCCGCGCCCCCGGCTGCGCCGCCGTGGGCTGGGGCGCCACGCGCTCCCACATCCCCGCGGTCGCCAGCGGCGGCTGGGAGGTCGAAGTGCCGCCGACGCTGGTCCAGCCCGGGGCCGCGGCCTCAAAGCCGTCGGCCAGGTGCGTGGTCTGTGACGTGTACACCTCGGCCTCGTTCACCTCCGGGCCCGCCGGGTCGCGCCACGTGCCCTGGTCCGTGCCCACGCTTACGTAGTACCGCACCTGCGCGAAGCAGGGCGAGCCCGGGATCGTCGCCGTGAAGGTGTCGGCGTCGACGGGCGTCATGGGGGCGGCGGCGAAGGGCCCGCCGTTGATGGAGTAATGCACCTGCGCCGTCCCCGGCGAGAGGGTGAGGTCCGTGGGGACCATGTCCACCCGGAACGAGACCGGGCTGTTGGGCGCGAGCTGGCTGGGCAGCCCGTCGGGGTACGAGAACGTCACGAACTGCGGCACGTCGTACGCCTCGACCAGCCCCGTGGTGGACACCGCCGCCGACGTCGCCGAGAAGCCCATCCCGCGCCGCGCGAACGCCCGCCACAGCCGCGAGCGGTTCGCCGCGCCGTTGTTCACCATGTCGCTCTGCAGGATCGCGTCGCGGGCCACCAGCATGTTGGGGTTGCCCGGCGAGATCTTCATCCCGTCCACCACCAGCTGCAGCATGATCCCGTTGCCCGCGAAGCCCAGGTCGCGCATCAGCGCCGCCCGGCCTTCTACCAGCGTGTTACACCAGATTTCGCCGGCGTTGTGGACCTGGTTGGCGGTGTTGCCGATGGACGTGTTCCGCGGCACCTCGGGCGGGAAGCTGATCTGGGCCGTGTCGATGTCCGCGTACGTCGACGGGTTCTTCATGAAGTCGGTGCTGTACGGGAAGCGGCGGATCCCCGAGTAGTAGTTGAAGTTCCACGCCCCCGCCGGCGCGAACGGCGAGAACTGGTACGTCGCGTACCCGCCCATCGCGTACACGCCCTCGGGGTCGTCCGTCGGCTCGCTGAAGCTCGCGATCCCCACGAAGTCGCCCCAGCCCTCGCCCATCGCCTGCGGCTGCGTGCCCGATAGCCCGCCATGCAGGCGGATCGACGTCCCGTGCGTCAGCTCGTGGTACACGATGTCGCCGTCGAGCGTGCCGTCGCGGTCGGGGTTGGGCCCCGTGAACACGTACATCTGGCACCGCCCGCCGCTGCCGTCGGTCCCGGTCGTCGAGAAGTTCGCGTTGTTGCTGCTGCTGCCGATGTTGTCCTGCACGTCCGCCTGGACGCGGTCGTTGCCGATGCCCTGCCCCGAGAAGTTGATCTGCTGGAAGTTGCCCGCCGCCTCGTCAAAGCCCATGGCGTAGAGCTGGTCGTGGTACAGGTTGCACCAGTAGAACATCTGCACCACCGCGGCGTCCTTGTAGGTCGCGGGCGCCGCGTTGGTGTCCAGCGGGAAGTCGAACACCCGCGACGCCCCGCCGTTGGGGCGGGGCAGGTCGGGCGTGTTGTTCCCGTCGTGGTCCGCGTGGGCGTCCACGTTGTTGCCCAGCGTCTCCATCTCGTTGTCGTTGATCCAGCCGTTGGGCGAGAAGGGCGCCATCATCGCCGGCGTCACCGTCACGAGCTGCCGCTCCACGAAGGGGAACTGCGTCCCGCTCTGCGTCGGGGTTCCCGGGCTGCCCGGCGCGGGCGAGTCCGACAGGTACACCCGCATCGAGATGGGCTGCGTCGTCTCGAAGCAGAGCCGGTCCAGCCTCCAGAGCAGCTCCCCGCTCTGGGCGTCGATGATCACGTCGTATGTGTGGCCGATGCCCTTGACCGGGATCACCACCTTCCAGGCGCTGCGGATGTCGTCGCGCGTCGCGGCGAAGTACACCCGCTCGGTCGCGATCGGCTCATCACGCCGGAAGTCGTCGGTGTTGTGCCACACACGCTTGTGCGACACGCCCTCCGGCGAGCCGTGCGCGTGCAGCGGAAGCGTCATCTCCACGCGGCAGGCCTTGGCCGCCGCCGCCACCGCCTCCGCGTCGCTCAGCGTGAACGCCGGCGCGGCGAACCCCGCCTCCGGCCGCGGCAGGAGCGTGGACGAAATATTGATCAGCCGCCCGTCCTCCATCACATTCGCCCGCAGCTCGCACCCGAAGATGTCCAGGCCCTCGTGCTGCTGCTGGTACGTCAGGTGCCGTACGCCGTTGTGCTTGGTGCGGTAGTCGCGGCTCTTGCGGGCCAGGGCCAGCTCCGCGGGCGACGCCTCGAACAGCGCGGGCCAGGCCCGCATGTAGTCGGCCACCACGACCTCCGCGTCCACCTCGCGGTCGCCGGTCAGGAACGCGGCGGTGGAGCGGATGAACGAGGGCGTCCCGTACAGCTCGCTCTCGTCCACGCGCAGCAGCGGCAGCGAGGCGCGGAGCCGCTGAAGCTCCAGCGTCCGGGCCGGGCCGGCGAGCTTGTGCGCGTCGAGGACGGCGTCGCGGACCGCCGCGGTGGGGAGCTCAAGGTTGTCCAGGCGGATGTCGAAGAACGGCAGCCCGCCGTGGGTGGGGTCCAGCGCGACCGGTTCCACGGCGAACTGCGCGAGGGCCGCGCTCGGGAGCGCCCAGGGCAGGCCGGCCACGACCGAAACGGTCAGCGCACACCACCCAAAGCCACGACGCCCGCCGGTTGAATCACACCCCATGCTCGGCTTCCTTTCTGGCACAGACCCAAAAGAGATGAAAAGGCCCGGGAGAGGCCCCGGGCCGGCAGACTACCTCAATCCCCCGCTCAGCACGGGCCCCCGCTCAAAACCCGGAAGAAGCTCTCGATGTCCGCGTCCGTGCCGCTGTCCCCGTCGGCGTTGAAGTCCGATCCACCGGGGAAGCACGTCGGGCAGCAGGTGCCCGCGAGGCACGCGAAGAACGCCTCGATATCCGCGTCGGTGCCGGTGTCGCCGTCGCCGTCAAAGTCCGCCGTGCCGCACGCGCTCTCGCACGCGTCGGCCGTCCCGTTGCTGTTGCCGTCGAGGCACGTGGTGAGCGGGCCGGCCCACGCGCCGCCCGCGCCGCCGCACGTCGCCTGGGTCGTCACGAAGCAGAAGCCCGAGGGCATGCAGCACGCGCCCTGCGGCTGCGGGCAGTTCACGCCCGAGCACGGCACGCCGTTGCCCTGGTACGTCCCGCCCTGCGCGGCACACGCCTGGCTTGTCACCCCGCCCGCGCACGTTCCATCGGGCAGGCAGCACGCCCCGATCGGGCAAGAGTTGCTCGCCCCGCACGCCACGCCCGCGCCGTAGAACGTCCCGCCCGAGCCCACGCAGTTCGCTTGCGTGGTCTGGAAGCAGAAGCCGTTGCTGGCGCAGCACGCCCCGTTCGGAGGCGGGCAGGGTGTGTCGCAGTTGGTGCCCGAGCCGCGGAAGGTGCCGCCCTGCGCCGTGCAGGCGCCGCTGCTGACGTTGGGCACGCAGGAGCCGTCGCTGAGGCAGCACGCCCCCAGCGGGCAGGTGTCATTGGGCCCGCACTGCGTCCCTGCGCCGGCGAAGGTCCCGCCGGCGTTGATGCAGTCGAGGGCCCCGACGATCCCGCAGAAGCCGGTCTGGAAGCAGCAGGCCCCCTGCGGCTGCGGGCAGTTCACGCCCTGGCAGTTGGTCCCGTCGCCCTGGTACGAGCCGCCGTTGGCGGCGCAGTCGTTCGATGAGGTCACCGAGCACGCGCCCGTTGGGGCACAGCACGCGCCCACGCCCGGCTGGCAATCCACGCCGGACCAGGTCGCGCGCATGACCCAGTCGCCGTGGGGGCGGCAGCCGTACACGCACTCGCCCAGGACCGAGAAGTCGCCGATGAGGTTGCTGAAGCG
>JAEYTB010000022.1 GCA_023434205.1 Planctomycetota bacterium
CTCCAGCAGTCCGACAGCACCCTCACCCTCCTCGAGCCCGGCACCGGCAAGACCCGCTGGTCCACCCAGCTCGCCGGCCCCCTCACCAAGTTCGTCGGCATCAACCGCAGCCCCCTCGACGCCAACCACATCCTCGTCTCCAGCGAGTCCGACATCTACACCGTCTCCGCCGCCAACGGCTCCCTCCTCGCCCGCGACCGCCTCAACCGCGTCGTCAACACCCGCCCCATCATCGAAAACTCCACCGCCATCTACGGCGCCTCCACCGGCGAGATCATGGGCCACGTCATCGGCCGCGGCGTCAAAGCCTGGGGCTTCATGTCCACCGGCGCCGTCGAGGCCGACCCCGTCGAAGTCGGTGACGCCATCGGCTTCGTCGCCCAGTCCGGCGATGTCCTCTTCTTCTCCCGCATCGGCTCCCTCGTCGGCCGCGGCGCCATCTACGAGGGCCTCTCCAACGACCCTGTCGCCGAGAACGGCCGCCTCTTCGTCGCCGGCCGCGACCGCTCCGTCTGGGCCTTCGACACCCTGGGCAACCAGCTCTGGCGCCACCGCACCAGCCACCGCCTCACCCTCCAGCCCACGGCCCACAACGGCGTCCTCTACGTCTCCATCCCCACCGAGGGCCTCACCGCCTTCCAGCAGGACACCGGCTCCATCCTCTGGCAGCAGCCCAACGTCCAGGGCACCGTCATCGCCGAGCGCAACGGCCGCCTCCTCGTCAAGGAAGCCGCCGGCCTCACCCTCCTCAACCCCGCCGGCGGCGAGATCGTCGACCGCATCAGCACCCCCGGCATCGCCCGCATCGACACCGACAAGTTCGTCGACGGCAACCTGTACGCCGTCAGCGCCAAGTCCAACGTCGCCAAGTTCATCCCGCGGTAAGAAAAGAGCGAAAGAGCGGCAGAGCGAAAGAGCGAAAGGCGCCAAGCCAGCCGCTCCGACGCCCGCTCCCCGCTTTCTTCTTTCGCTCTCCCGCTCTCCCGCTCTAAGATCGGGCATGCCCGACCTCGCCCCCATCCGCCGCGCCCTCGTCTCGGTCAGCGACAAAGCCGGGCTCATCCCTTTCGTCCAGGCCCTCGCCGCGCGCCACGTTGAGATCATCTCCACCGGCGGAACCGCCTCCGCCCTCCGCGCCGCCGGCATCGCCGTCACCAGCATCGACGACGTCACCGGCTTCCCCGAGATCATGGACGGCCGCGTCAAGACCCTCCACCCCAAGGTCCACGCCGGCCTCCTCGCCGTCCGCGACAACCCCGCCCACGCCGCCGCGATGGACCAGCACCAGGTCCGTCCCATCGACCTCGTCGTCGTCAACCTCTACCCCTTCGAGCAGACCATCGCCCGACAGAACGTCGCCGAGCACGAGGCCATCGAGAACATCGACATCGGCGGCCCTTCCATGCTCCGCTCCGCGGCCAAAAACTTCGAGTGGGTCACCGTCGCCAGCAGCCCTTCACACTACCCCCGCATCCGCGCCGACCTCGACCGCCACCACGGCCACACCACCCGCGCCCTCCGCTGCGAGCTCGCCGCCGACGTCTTCGCCCTCACCAGCCGCTACGACGCCGCCATCGCCGGCTACATGTGCCGCGAAAAGTCCCGCGCCTTCCCCGTCCTGCTCTCCCACACCTTCGTCAAGGCCGACGACCTCCGCTACGGCGAGAACCCCCACCAGGCCGCCGCCCTCTACCGCGCCGCACCCACCCACTCGCCCAACCCCTGGCCCAGCATCGCCTCCGCCGAGCAGCTCCACGGCAAGGAACTCTCCTACAACAACATCAACGACGCCGCCGCCGCCCTCGAGCTCGTCATCGCCCTCAACCGCGTCATCGCGATGAGCGCAGACTCCTCCGTCTCCGCCGCCATCCTCAAGCACACCAACCCCTGCGGCGCCGCCATCGCGCCCACCGCCCGCGACGCCATCGACCAGGCCATCGCCGGAGACCCCGTCGCCGCCTACGGCGGCATCCTCGCGCTCGGTGACGAGCTCGACGACGACGCCGCCGAGCGCCTCAAGACCAAGGAAGTCTTCCTCGAGGTCATCATCGCCCCGCGCTTCAGCCCCGGCGCCCTCGACACCCTCCGCGCCCGCTGGGCCAACGTCCGCCTCCTGGCAGTGGGGGACCTCGACGCCGCCATCGCCGCGCACGCGCACGCACCTCAGCTCGAGCACCGCACCATCCCCGGCGGCCTCCTCGTGCAGGAGCGCGACCTCGCCCTCGCCGACCCCGCGCGCCTCACGCTCGCCGCCGGCCCCAAGCCCACCCGCGACCAGCTCCGCGCCGCCAGCTTCCTCGAGGCCACCTGCCGCTTCCTCTTCAGCAACGCCGTCTGTCTCGGCGGCGCTACCACCGGCGTCAGCGGCGGCAGTGGGGGCGTCCGCCTCTACGGCGCCGGCGCCGGCCAGATGGACCGCGTCACAAGCTGCCGCCTCGCCGTGGAAAAAGCCGGCCCCCTCGCCCGCGGCGCCACCGCCTTCTCCGACGCCTTCTTCCCCTTCTCCGACGGCCCCCAGGTCCTCATCGACGCCGGCGTCACCTGCATCGTCCACCCCGGCGGCAGCAAACGCGACCAGGAGACGTTTGACCTGTGCAATGCCAGGGGCGTTACTTGCCTGACCTCCGGGCTCCGGCACTTCCGGCATTGAATCGCTGAGCACGTTCGAGACGAACCCCGAACGCAGTGAGTGGGCCAGCCCGCCGCGGGACCAGGAACGACCCGTCACTGCGTTCCGGGCTCGTCCCCGACGCCGCCGCCCCCTCCCTAGCCCCTTCCCCCATCAATCCTTACGCGCCCCCACCCGGTTGATTCCCCGCCGTGGTACCCTAACAATCAGTGTCCCGGCTCACCTCCTCAAAGGCCCGGGGCGTGCGAGGTCACCATGCACGGAAGACATGGCAAGCACAAGCCCGCTCCCGCGGCACACGCCGCAGCGCTCAGCCTGCCCCCCGAGCTCGACGCGGACGACGCCCTACCCACCGACCTCGCCTCCGCCCTCGCCGGCCTGCCCACCATCCACGCCAACGAGGGCCTCAACGCCAAGGTCCTGGTCCTCAACAAGGCCTACGCCGCCATGCGCGTCGTCTCCGCGCGCCGCGCCTTCATCCTCCTCAGCCGCTCCATCGCCGAGATCATCCACGTCGACCCCGCGCCCCGCGACGCCGCCCCCGCCAACGGCGGGTTCCTCAACTACGACCTCGAGTCCTGGATCGAGATCAGCCAGCTCCAGCGCGAGTTCGAGAAGGACCGCCACGACTGGGTCCGCACCGTCCGCATGGAGATCGCCGTCCCCCGCATCATCCGCCTCCTCGGCTACGACCGCCTCCCCGAGCAGATCGTCAAGCTCAACCGCCGCAACCTCTTCGCCCGCGACCGAAACAAGTGCCAGTACTGCGGCCGCATCTTCCCCACCAACGACCTCTCCATCGACCACGTCCTCCCCCGCGCCCAGGGCGGCGGCGACTCCTGGGAAAACCTCGTCTGCGCCTGCATCCGGTGCAACGCACGCAAGGGCGGCCGCACCCCCGACCAGGCCCACATGAAGCTCGTGCGCAAGCCCGAGCGCCCCAAGCGCAACCCCATCATCGCCCTCAAGCTCGGCCACGAGAAGTACGCCAGCTGGAAAACCTTCCTCGACCACGCCTACTGGGACGTCGAGCTGCGGTAAGAGAATCGCTCCTGACACTTGGTCGATCGAGCTCAGGGTGGTAGTTGTCTCCGATCATCGACCACATCGACACGAAGCTGGCCGGCATCAAGGCGATGCCGCGGGACGTCATCGCGGCGCTGCCGCCCCTGACCGAGTCCTCGGTGACGCTGCATGGAAAGGCGTATTCGATCGCACTGTGGAAGGACCATCTCGAGGACGACGCTATCCGCGTAGTCGTTCAGGGATACAGAGCGATCCTGCTTGGGATTGGGAGCATGCGGGTGAGAGGCTTCGTTGTTTCGAGCAAGGGTGAGTTCCGAGACCTTCCGGTCGAAGAGATGTGGGAGTTCACATAGAGCCTTGAGGCCGTCACCCAGCATCCCTGATCCGGGGCTCGTACCTCTCCGCGCCCTCCGTTCCCACTCCGCGTTCCTCCGGGTTCTCTCTTCCTACCATCGGGGCCCAAGGAAAAGAGCCCCATGGAAGCAGGCATCGTCGGTCTCCCCAACGTCGGCAAGAGCACCCTCTTCAACGCCCTCACCAAGGCCGGCGCCCTCGCCGCCAACTACCCCTTCGCCACCATCGAGCCCAACGTCGGCGTGGTGCCCATCCCCGACAAGCGGATGAACACCATCACCCAGTACATCCCGCCCCAGAAGATCGTCCCCGCGGCACTCCGCCTCGTCGACATCGCCGGCATCGTCAAGGGCGCCTCCGTCGGCGAAGGCCTCGGTAACAAGTTCCTCTCCCATATCCGCGAGGTCGACGCCATCATCCAGGTCGTCCGCTGCTTCACCAAGGCCCCCGGCGGCGAGGAGATCCTCCACGTCTCCGGCTCCGTCGACCCCATCCGCGACATCGAGATCATCGCCACCGAGCTCGTCCTCGCCGACCTCCAGACCGTCGAGGGCTCCATCGGCAAGGCCGAGCGCGCCGCCAAGAGCGGCAAGCCCGAGGACATCGCCCGCTACGAGGTCCTCAAGAAGCTCAAGCCCGTCCTCGAACGCGGCGACCCCGCCCGCGCCGTCAAGATCGACGAGCCCGAGCAGCAGAAGGTCTTGAAGTCCCTCGGCCTCATCACCGCCAAAAAAGTCCTCTACATCATGAACGTCGATGAGGACGACCTCGATGGGCAAAGCCCCGCCTGCATGAAGGTCCGCGAGCACGCAAAGAAGGAGGGCGCCGAGGTCGTCCCCGTCTGCGCCAAGATCGAGTCCGAGCTCGCGACCATGGCCGATGCCGACCGCCAGGAAATGCTCGACGCCCTTGGCCTCAAGGAGCCCGCCCTCGACGCCGTCGCCCACGCGACGTACAAGCTGCTCGGCCTCCAGAGCTACTTCACCGCCGGCCCCAAGGAAGTCCGCGCCTGGACCGTCCCCGTCGGCGCCACCGCCCCCCAGGCCGCGGGCGTCATCCACACCGACTTCGAACGCGGCTTCATCCGCGCCGAAATCTACACCCTCGCCGACCTCGAGAAGTACAAGACCGAGAAGGCCATCAAAGAAGCCGGCAAGATGCGCATCGAAGGCAAGGACTACGTCATGCAGGACGGCGACATCTGCCACTTCCTCTTCAACGTGTGAGCCTTCCCTCGCCAATACCCATCTGAGGCTGCCCAGCAAGCGCGTTCAATCCCGACTGTCGCACTGTCGCACTGCTCTTTCGCTCTTTCGCTCTCTCGCTCTCTCGCTCTCTCGCTCTCTCGCTCTCTCGCTCTCTCGCTCTCTCGCTCTCTCGCTCTACTACTCCCCCTCACCCATCCACATCCCGCCCCGCCCGCAACCTCTCCAGCGCCGGGTGCTTCTCCGCCTTCTTCCTCGCCAGCGCAGCCACCACCAGCGGCGGCACCATGTGCTCCAGCTTCGTCATGTCATCCCCCAGCGCCGCGATCTGCTTGATCAAGCTCGAAGACGTGTACGCGAAGCTCTGCCCCGCCACCACGAACGCCGTCTCCAGCCCCGCCACCTCACGGTTCGTCACCGCCTGCTGCACTTCGTACTGCAGGTCCGAAAGGTTCCGCACGCCCCGCAGCAGCACCGACGCCCCCACGCTCCGCGCAAAGTCCACCGTCAGCCCCGTGAACGGCCGCACCGACACCGGCGCCCCATCCGGCTCATCCCGCACCATCCCCGCCACCAGCTCCCGCACCATCCCCGCCCGCTCATCCGGCGAAAAAAGCTGGTCCTTCGACGGGTTGTACCCCACCGCCACGATCAGCTCATCAAACAGCTTTCGCCCCCGCGCAACCACATCCAGGTGCCCGTACGTGATCGGGTCAAAGCTCCCCGGGTACAACGCGATGTGCTTCGGCATCCCCGGAGTTTAGTGCCCCCCGCCCGACCGCGCCCTCACTCCTCAACCCGCGCAGCGCGTGGCCTGCAAGAACCCAGGGTGGAGCGAGTCCTCAAGCGCACCGGCGCATCGCCGGACCCGGAGGGCGGCCCTTATCTCCGCGGCGTGACGGCCGGCCTTGCTCGCGATCTTCAAGCCCCCTCCCCTCCTCCGCGCAACTCCGCCCTTCCGCGCAACTCCGCGTACGGCCTCTCCCGCCCGTTCCGCTACGCTTCGCCCCGTGCGCCTCCTCCTCTTCACCGACACCCTCGCCGATGTCAACGGCGTCTCCCGTTTCATCCGCAACTCCGCGGCACAGGCCCTCTCCACCAGCCGCGAACTCCACGTCTTCACCTCCACCAACTTCGACTGCCCCCAAAACCCCAACCACCACAACTTCAAGCCCCTCCCGGCAATGAAAATGCCCGGCTACCCCAACCTCGAGCTCACCCTCCCCCCCTTCCTCAAGATGCTCCGCGAGGCCCGCGCGCTCCGCCCCGACGTGAT
>JAEYTB010000035.1 GCA_023434205.1 Planctomycetota bacterium
TCGGCGCGGTGCTGAGCCAGGGCAAGTCGAGCCGGCTGTACAAGCGGCTGGTGCTGGAGGAGCAGATCGCCGCGGATGTGTCGGCGTACCAGAGCAGCGCCAAGCTCCAGAGCGTGTTCCGCATCGATGTCATGGTCCCTCCGGGCGTGGACCTGTCGCGGGTCGAGAAGGCGGTGGACGAGGAGGTCGCCCGCCTGCTGAAGGATGGCGTCACGCAGGACGAGCTGGACCAGCGCGTCGCGACGATCGAGATGGGCAAGCTGGCGCAGCTCCAGAGCGTGCAGGCCAAGGCGGACAAGCTGAACGAGTATGAGTTCTACTTCGGCACCCCTGATGGGTTCAAGCGCGACCTGGACCGGTACCGCAACGCGACGCCGCGGCGGGTGCAGGAGTGGGCGAGGAAGGTGCTGACGCAGGACTCGCGCCTCATCGTCCGCATCCTGCCGGACCAGCCCGAGCGCGACGCGACGGCCCGCGACAGCCGGCCCAAGGACCTGCCGGCACAAACCTTCGCCCCCGAGAAGCCCGAGACTTTTGCGCTCAAGAACGGCGTGCCGGTGATGTTCTGGCGGCGGCCGGAGCTGCCGCTGGTCTCGGCGCAGGTAGTGTTCGTGCCCGGCGGCCCGCTGGATGCGCCAGCGAAGGCCGGCCGCAGCGGGCTCACCGCGCAGATGCTGGAGGAGGGCGCGGGCGAGCTGAACGCGGTGCAGTTCGGCGATGCGATGCAGTCGCTGGGCGCCAGCTTCGGCACGTGGGCGTCGATGGAGTCGGCAGGCGCCTCGGTCACGGTGCTCAAGCGGAGCTTCGATGAAGCCGCGGGGCTGATGGCGGATGCGATCATCCGGCCGCGGATGCAGAAGGAAGACTGGGACCGCGTGGTGCGGCTGCACCTGGAGGCGCTGAAGGAGCAGGATGACAACCCGCAGGTGCTGGCGGGGCGGGTGGGGCAGCGGGTGCTGTTCGGCACGGAGAACCCGTACGGCTGGCCGACGAGCGGGACGCCCGAGACTGTGACGGGCCTCTCACTGGACGAGGTCAAGGCCCGCCACAAGGAGCTGTTCAACGCGGCGAACGCGACGCTGCTGATCGCGGGGGACCTGACGGCGCAGGAGGCGAAGTCGATCCTTGAGAAGCACTTCGCGGACCTTCCCGCCGCGGGCAAGCGGCAGGCCGCCAAGCCCGACCTGAGCGCCCGCGGCTTTGACCAGATGCGGTTCGTGGTCGTGGATCGGCCGGGCGCGGTGCAGACCGTGGTGCGGTACATCGCACCTGGCGTGCCGTACACCAGCGAGCAGCGGGTGCGGCTGATGCTGCTCAACGAGCTCTTCGGCGGGGGGTTCACGAGCCGCCTGAACCAGAACCTGCGCGAGGACAAGGGGTACACGTACGGCGCGGGCTCGCGGTTCGTGATGGAGCCCAGCGCGGGGTACTTCATCGCCAGCTCGTCGGTGCTGGCGGAGGTGACGGGCGCTTCGCTGAAGGAGTTCATGTACGAGTTTGACCGCATCCGCAAGGGGGACATCACGCCGGAGGAGGCCGCGAAGGCGGTCGAGAGCCTGCGCGTCGAGACGATCCGCGGGTTCACGGGCCTGGGCGGGCTGCTGGGCGCGGCGGCCCAACTCGTGGTCGTCGGCCTGCCATGGGAGACGATCGCGGCGGACATGGAGGCGATGCGGAAGGTGGACGCGGCGGCGTTGAACAAGGCGGCGGGCCCGGGGCTGCCGATTGATCGGGGCGTGCTGGTGCTGGTGGGCGATAAGTCGCTGATCCTGGATCAGGTGAAGGAGCTTGGGCTGCCCGCGCCGGTGGAGTACACGATCAAGGGTGAGCCCAAGAAGTAAAAGGGGGCGAGCATGGCGGCGCTGCTGATCGGGCTTGCGGTGGTGTCGCTGGTGCTGATTCTGGCGGTGACGTTTAAGAAGGTGGGACGCAACGCGCCCCGTGACAGTGCGGGCGCGACGGGCGCTGATCCTGCGGACCGTGAGTCCTAAGAGCACGACCGTGCAGAGCCACGGTCGTGGCACTTACTCGATGAAGCCCCATTCCATGCCGGTGGTTTCGGCGAGGTCGGCGAGGTCCTGCTCCGTCATGAAGACGACAAGGCGTTGGCCGTCCACATCGGCCCACGCGAAGCGGGCGCCGTCGCCGCGTTCGGCGGCAATGGCGGCCAGGCCGGAGAGGACTTCATCGGCGACCATGTTGTCCTCGACCGCGACGCCCCACTCGGCGGCTTCGCCGTCGAGGGTGAACGTGATGCTCGCGGCGGAGT
This sequence comes from Planctomycetota bacterium, assembly GCA_023434205.1. Taxonomy (GTDB): domain Bacteria; phylum Planctomycetota; class Phycisphaerae; order Phycisphaerales; family UBA1924; genus JAEYTB01. The sequence goes on from JAEYTB010000035.1 coordinate 2,270, forward strand.
TCTCGGCGTCGAACGCGTCGGCGACTTCCTCGAGCGGCAGCGCGCCCTTGGCGATCCGCATGAGGTGGGAGATGACCCAGGTGTAGTGGCCGGTGTCGCCGATGCTCTGGGGGTTGAAGAGCCAGACATCATCGGAGAGGGCCTCGCCCTCCTCGGTCAGGCTGCCCATCAGCGTGAGCATGTAGGTGAAGGGGGCCTGCTCGAAGCTGGCGGGGTCCTGGCCGTCGCAGAGCTGGGCGCAGGTGACCTTGGGGTGCGGGTTAATGCCGCAGCCGCGGATGGCGTTGAACTGCTCCTCCGCCTGGGCGAAGGGGTTGGCCTTGGGCTGCTGGGAAAAGCCGGAGGGCGGCTTCTTGAAGGAGAAGGAGAAGTCCATGG
>JAEYTB010000089.1 GCA_023434205.1 Planctomycetota bacterium
CCCGCCTCGAAGCCCACCACGCTCCTGTGGTTCTGCATGAACATGAACCGCGGCACCAGGCCGGTCGCGAGGTTGCGGAGGGCGCACATCACCGGGTTGGTCCACTGGCCCACCCGCCCGAGCCGCCAGGACACATTGGTCACCATCGCCGTGCGGGCGAAGCGATCCCGTTCGTACGCGCGGAGCGCGGCATCGGGCGCGAGCCGGCCCCGGGCGAACTCCGTGAGGTGCTTGGCCAGCACCACGGCGTCCTCGATCACCATGCACGCCCCCCTGCCCCATGTTGGGCGTCGGCGCGTGCGCCGCATCGCCGATGAGCGTGACGCGGCCCATCCCCCACTGCCTCGAGGGCGGAAGGTCCACGATGTCGGTGCGTGTGATCGACCCCGCCGCCGTACGCTGCAGCAGCTCTGGGATTGGGTCCGCCCAGCCTTTGTAGCGGTGTACCAGCTCGGCGTGAGCGTCCCCATCGCGCCCGCCCGGCGCGGCGTTCCGCGTCGCCCACCAGTACACCCGCCGCTTGTCCAGACGCGTGATGCCGAACCGCTGCCCGCGCCCCCACACCTCCGCGGCATGGCCGCTGGGCCACTCTTCCACCGGGAAGTCGAGCACGCCCCGCCAGCATGTGTACCCCGAGTAGCGCAGCGGCCGCTCCCCGAACAGCACCGACCGCACCCGCGAGCGGCTGCCGTCCGCCCCGATGAGGATGTCGCCGACCTCGTGACCGCGTGTGGTATGAAGCGTCACGCGGTCCTTGCCGTGGTGCAGTGTTTCACACGGCTCGCCGTACCGCACGGTGCCCGGCTCCAGCGCCGAGAGCAGCAGGTCGAGCAGCGCTTGGCGGTGGATGACGATGCTGGGGTAGCCCAGGGCGCGGTCGGCGTCGGCGATGTCGCAGCGGGAGATCACCCTGCCCCGGGCGTTCATGAGCGTGGCGGTGGTGATGATGTCCCCCGCGTCGATGGCGCGCCGAGCCAGCCCGAGCTTGGCGAGGGCCCGGATGGCGTTGCCCCAGAGGGAAACGCCGGCGTTGACCTCGCGCGGCGCCGGGCCCCGCTCAAAGACGCAGACCGAAAGACCGGCACGAGCGAGCGCCGCCGCGGCGGCCAGGCCGGCAAACCCGCCACCAACGATCAGGGCTCTACGGGACTCCATTCACCCGGACTGTGCGGGCCGGGTGTGAGGGCCGCGTGAAGGGGGAGCAACGCGCATGAGCACCCGACCGCTCACGCCCGGAAGCCCACGACGCGGGTGTGCTGCTTCATGATGATGGACCGCGGGATCGCCCCGAACACGCGGTCACGCACGGCGCACAGCAGCGGGCTGCCCCACTGCCCGACCCTGCCCAGCCTCCATGACACGTTCGTGATGGCCGCCGTGCGCGGGAAGCGGATCGCCTCAAAGCCCGGGAACGCCTCACGGGGGTCCGCGTGCCCCGCGAGCAGCCGGGCCAGCACCAGCGCATCCTCGATCGCCATGCACGCGCCCTGCCCCACGTTGGGCGTGGTCGGGTGCGCGGCATCCCCGATCAGCACGGCGCGCCCCTTCGACCACCCGCGCCGCGGCGGTCGGTCCACGATGTCGTTGCGGATAATCGCCCCGGGGTCGGTCAGCTCAACCACCCGCGGGATGGGCTCGCACCACGCGGAGAAGAGCGCACGCAGGTGCTCGTGCGCCGCCCGCGGCGAGGCGTCCCGCCCCTCAGGCGCCGCGTTCTGCGTCGCGTACCAGTACACCCGGCCGCGCCCGATCCGCGTGATGCCGAAGCGCTGACCCCTCCCCCAGTACTCGCACACATACCGCGCGGGAACCAGGTCCGCGGGAACATCCGCGACCGCGCGCCAGCACGTGTAGCCGGAGTACCGCGCCGGGCCGTCGCCGATGATCGCGGCGCGGACCGCCGAGTTGATCCCATCGGCGCCGATCAGGACGTCCCCGCGTTCACGCCGCCCGTTCTCGAAGCTCGCCGTGACGCCCGCGCCGTCCTGCTCAAGGCCGGTGAACCGGTGCCCGAAGTGGACGGCGGCCCGCCCCGAGCCGAAAGGCGCTGTCGGGTCGGTCGTGCCCAGCGCGCCCAGCAGCGCCTCCAGGAGGTCGGCCCGGTGGAGGAGGATGCTGGGCTCGCCCAGCCGCGCATCCGCGTCCGCCATGTCGCTGCTGGAGAGCAGCCGGCCCGACGCCGTGCGGAGCTCGCCGATGCCCATGGGCTCGCCGCGGGCGACCACGGCGTCGGCGGCCCCGAAGGCCCGCAGCGCGGCGATGGCGTTGCCCCACAGGGAGATGCCGGCCCCCACCTCGGCGGGGCGCGGGGCCCGCTCAAAGACAAGGCTGTCGATCCCGAAGTGGCGCAGGGCGAGCGCGGTGGACACCCCTCCGATGCCGCCGCCGATGATCAGGGCCCTCATGGCGGGGGAGTGTACGGCGGTGAACCTATAGTCGGGGCCCAGGAGGTTCCGTGATGGCCGAGAGTCCCGCCCCGTCTTCTTCGAGCGCGCCCAAGTCGATGGACGCGATCATGGCGCTGTGCAAACGCCGCGGCTTCATCTACCAGGCGAGCGAAATCTACGGCGGCATCAACGGCTTCTGGGACTACGGCCCGCTGGGCGCGCAGATGAAGAAGAACCTGCGCGAGGCCTGGTGGCAGGACATGATCATGAACCCCTGCTGGGGCCGCAAGGGCCCCAACGGCGAACGCGTGCGGTGCGTGCCGGTAGAGACGCGGATCATCCAGCACCCGAAAGTGTGGGAAGCGAGCGGGCATGTCTCGGGATTCAATGATCCCATGGTTGATTGCAAGGAGTGCAAGCAGAGGTTCAGGGCCGACCAGGTTTTCGTCCTCAGGTGGTTCCGTGCTGGAGACTTCGAGGAAGGTGGCGCGAGTTTCAATGAAGCATGGCTAAGGTACATGGAGGCGTTGGGGAACTTCCGGTCGAATGCAAAGAGTGAGGTCTTCCGACAAAAGCTCGAAGAAGCGACCCGCCACTACCACTTCGTTCGCGAGAATCAGCCTAGACCCTTCGTGAAGACCGTCGTCGCGAGTGGACCGGACGAAGCTCGCGAACTCTGCCAACTGAGCAAGTCGGAAGCCAAGAGGCTCGGTCCTGTGATTTCCGTCCAGCCGACCTTGTTGCCCAACTACAGAACAGAGACGTTGGCGCAGAACTGGCATCCCGATGCGCCCTGTCCGAACTGTCAACAGCCCGCGCTTACGGAGGCTCGGCAGTTCAACCTCATGTTCAAGACAATCGTCGGCGCCACCGGCACCGAGGATGATGCGGCCTACCTCCGCCCCGAGACCGCCCAGGGCATCTTCGTCCAGTTCAAGAACGTCGTCGACACCACCCGCGTCAAGGTCCCCTTCGGCATCGGCAACACCGGCACTTCCTTCCGCAACGAGGTGACCCCCCGCAACTTCACCTTCCGCTCCCGCGAGTTCGAGCAGGCCGAGCTCGAGTTCTTCTGCCACCCCAGCGAGTCCCAGGACTGGTACAGGTTCTGGCGCGACTTCCGCATGGAGTGGTGGCAGTCCATCGGCCTCGCCGGCGACAACCTCATCCTCCGCGAGCACGACAAGGACGAGCTCTCCCACTACTCCGTCGGCACCTCCGATGTCGAGTACCGCTTCCCCTTCACCGCCCCCGGCTTCGGCGAGCTCGAGGGCATCGCCCACCGCGGCGACTACGACCTCCGCCAGCACCAGGAGCACAGCAGGCAGAAGCTCGAGTACTTCGACACCACCCGCGGCGAAACCCTCCCCAACGGCGGCAAGAAGGGCGAGAAGTACCTCCCCCACTGCATCGAGCCCGCCGCGGGGCTCGACCGCGGCGTCCTCGCCCTGCTCTGCGAGGCCTACACCAAAGACGAGAGCCGCCCCAGCCCCGAGATCATGAAGTTCCACCCGCGGATCGCCCCCATCAAGGCCGCGGTCTTCCCGCTGGTGGACAAGGACGGCATGCCCGAGGTCGCCGAGAAGCTCGCCGACGAGCTGTTCGCCCGCTTCGGCCGCGGCGGCTTCATCGAGACCGACGCCAAGCAGTCCATCGGCAAGCGCTACGCCCGCATGGACGAGGCCGGTTGCCCCTACTGCTTCACGATCGACGGCGACACGCTGAAGGACCAGACCGTCACCGTGCGCGACCGCGACTCCGGCACGCAGCAGCGCATCGCGCTCGCGCAGGTCTCGGCGTTCCTGTCCGACAAGCTGGGGGCTTAGCCCCCGTTCATCACCTTGTCCGTCGGCTCAAAGCGGTGCTTGAGCTTCTCCAGCACCCGCGGCCACGCGTTCATGAAGTACGCCCGCGTGTCCTTCCACTCCTGCGCGTGCCCCGGAAACTCCGC
>JAEYTB010000096.1 GCA_023434205.1 Planctomycetota bacterium
CAGCAGATGCCGGCGAGGCAGGCGAAGAACGCCTCGATGTCGGCGTCGGTGCCCAGGTCGCCGTCGCCGTCGAAGTCGGCGGTGCCGCAGGGCGTGCCGCCGGTGGGTGCGCTGCCGGCGCCGCCCATGTCGAGTCGCACGCTCTGAATGGGGTTGGGCGAAACTGCGGTGGCGTCATAGTCCACGCTCAGGTTGTTGGGCAGGGGCATGGTGAAGGGGGTCGCGGTGCCCAGCGGCGGCACGGGGAAGCCCAGCGAGCCGTTGGAGTGGGCGTTGACCACCGAGCCGTTGTCGATCTCGATGAAGAACTCGCCGGGGTTGGTCGCGCCGGGGGCGAGGATCCGCGCGTGGAACCTGGCGGTCTGCGCGTCGATGGTCAGGATGCCGTTGGCCCAGCGGATGGAGTCCGGGCTGGTCGCGGTGTAGTCGATGTCGAGGAGCGTGGTGCGGACGGTGGTGCCGTCGGTCGCGGTGACCTCGAGGGTGATGGGGTCACGGCGCACGGCCTGGGCGAAGGCGGCGTCGGCGACTGAGTCGATGTACGGGGCCCACTGGGCGGTGCCGGTGCTGGTGGCGTCGATGATCGAGATGCCGGTGGAGCTGAAGGCGTAGGCCTCGCCTTGCCAGGTCACCGCGGCGCTGCCGGCGGACTGGATGGTGCCCTGGATCGGCGTGCCGACGCCCCAGGGGCCAAGGTTGACGACGTAGCAGGCGTTGGCGAAGGTGTTGGCGTTGGGGCTGATGACCCGGAGGCAGTGGCCCGCGAAGAAGCCTCCGGGTGTCGGGGTGATGGTCGTGTGCTCGAAGACGCACGGCACCGGGGGGCCGGAAAAGCGCGGGAAGTTGTTCGCCGCGATGTCGCCCGCCGGGAGGTCGGTGCCCAGGCCGTCGAAGTTGAGGTTCTGGCCGGCGGGGAGCGCGGCCCAGGTTTGATAGCCGATGTGGTCGCGGACCCAGACGTGCTGGAAGGTGGACATGATGACGGTGGGCATGACGGTCGTGCCCGGGGGCGGGGTCCATTGGACCTGGTGCGAGACGTCGTAGATGACGCGGTTGAACTGGGCGTTCGCGACGCACGGCAGGGAGAGGGCGGCGGCAAGGACGAGCGGCCGGAAGGGGAGCGAGGGGAGCGTCATGGCGGCCTCCTTGAAGTGTTGTGCCGACAGGCACGAGGTTACCCGGGCGTGGGCGCAGCGCACAAGGCAATTCGGCGGAGCGGGTCCGGATTGGGCGCAAAAAGAACCCCCGGGAGGTGGAGCCCGGGGGTTCGGGGGTGCAGGGCCGGCGTCATGGCGGGGGTGGAATCCGCCGCGCTCGGCCCTGCGGGTGGGAGCTCAGGGTGTCAGGGCATCAGTGTCCAGGGTTGGCGACGGGACGCCGTGGGACGGGGTGGCGGGCGTGCCGGTATCGTGACCCTGCGAGAACCTCCATGGCTTGGCGGCCGTCCATGACGGGGGCGCCGACTCTCCTCGATGTTGGGCCAGGTGTGCCGCGTGTGCGACGCCCCCGCACCAATCAAGCCGTTTGGTCCCGCGAGGGGCCCGGGCGCTGGGCGGGGCTGCTCCGCAAACCCCGCCCCGGCGCACATCCATTCGCGAACCGGCCCTTTCCAACCGGGCACGCCCTGAAGCCCCGCGGCCTGTGGGACGCCCCGTCTGCCAACCTTGGACACTGAAACTCTGCAACGCTGGATCCTGTGGGCTGGGAAGGGCCGTCCCTTCCGGCAGCCCGTGGCTTATGAGCAGCCCATGCTGTTACCGCAGTTCACGCACTTGTAGCAGGTGCCGCTGCGGACGGTGATCGTCCCGCAGACATCGCACGCCGGGGCGTCGCTCATGCTCTCCATCGCGATCGAGAGCGTGCTCGAGAGACCCTGCGCGGCCCCAGCGTTCACGACGGTCGTAGTCTCGGTGATCATGACCGTCTGCCGGGTCTGCGGCTTGTCGGGCCCATCGGTCAGCGGGCCGGAGAAGCCGGGGTTCGTGCTGATGCGGGGTTCGCTCTTCCACTCGTTGTCCTCCGTGGATCGGAGTGCGTGCTGGTGTGACGCGGCGGCCTGGGCGATAGCGCGGGGCGAGTTCTGCTCGCGGTAGCCGGGGATGAACTCCATGCCCAGCCAGCGGAAGATGTAGTCGACCAGGCTCTTGGCGAAGGGGATGTCGGAGTTCTCGGTCATGCCCGCCGGCTCGAAGCGCTGGTGGCTGAACTTGGTGACGAGGCTGCTGATGGGGACGCCGTACTGGAGGGCGACGCTGGTGGCGGTGCCCAGGCTGTCCATCAGGCCGCCGATGGTGGAGCCCTCCTTGCTCATGGTGATGAAGAGCTCGCCGGGCTGGCCGTCGTCGTAGAGCCCCACCGTCACGTAGCCCTCGTGGCCGGCCACGTTGAACTTGTGCGTGCGCGAGGCGCGGGTGTCGGAGAGGCGGCGGCGGAAGGCGCGGGGCTTGGGCTCGGCGTCGATGGCGGCGAAAACGTCAGACCTGGCAGCCGGCGTCTCCGCAGGGGCCGGTGCCGCGGGGGCCGCAGTAGCCGGGACCGCCTTCGGCGAGGAGGATGGTTCCAGGTCCGGCGCAGCCTTCTCGGAGCGGCCGGACTCGTTCTTGGCCTCATCGGCGGTGGCGGAAAGGGGCTGGCTGAGCTTGCAGCCGTCGCGGTAGAGGGCGTTGGCCTTGAGGCCCAGCTCCCAGGAGAGGCGGTAGCAGTCCTTGATGTCCTGGACGCTGGCGTCGTTGGGGAGGTTGATGGTCTTGGAGATGGCGCCGCTGATGAAGGGCTGGGCGGCGGCCATCATGTGGATGTGGCCGTGGGGATGGATGAAGCGCTGGCCGAGCTTGCCGCACTTGTTGGCGCAGTCGAAGACGGGGAGGTGCTCGGGCTTGAGGTGGGGTGCGCCCTCGATGGTGGAGGTGCCGCAGATGGTGGTGTTGAGCGCGTCGATCTGCTCGCGGGTCAGGCCGAGCGCGGCGAGCAGGTTGAAGGCGGGGTCTTTCTTGGCCGCCACGGGGTCCAGGCCGCACGCCTGGAGCGCCACGTCGGAGAGGCCCCATGCCGAGAACGCGAAGGAGAGTTCAAAGACGCCCGGCAGAGTGTCAGAGATCTTCTCGAGATCAGCATCGGAGAGCCCCTTGCCCTTGAGGAACCCGTTGAGCGTCTCGGACCGGCCCGGGACCTTCACGTCCAGGCTGAGGGTTCCGAGGATGTACTGCATGATGTCCTTGACCTGCGGGTCGGTGTAGCCCAGGGCCTTGAGGGCCGGGCGGACCGACTCGTTGGCGATCTTGAAGTAGCCGCCGCCCGCGAGCTTCTTGAACTTCACGAGGGCGAAGTCGGGCTCGACCCCGGTGGTGTCGCAGTCCATCAGCAGGCCGATGGTGCCGGTGGGGGCGATGACCGTGGTCTGGGCGTTGCGGTAGCCGTGCTTCTCGCCCAGGGCGAGGGCATCGTCCCACGCCTTGACAGAGTGGGTGAGGAGGTCCTTGCTGTTGGCGATGTTGACCTTGCCCGCCTTGATGAGGGCGTGGTCGGTGGGCACGGGGGTGATCTTGAGTTTCTCGTACTTCTTAGAGCTGCGGGCCTCGCCCATCGCCGCGAGGCGGTGGTTGCGGATGACCCGGAGCATGTTGTCCTTGTCCGCGGCGTAGCCGGGGCACGCGCCGTGCTCGCCGGCCATGAAGGCGGACATGCGGTAGCTGCGGCCGGTGAGGATGGCGGTGAGGGTGGCGCACACCGCGCGGCCCTCGTCGCTGTCGTAGGGGATGCCGGCCTGCATGAGCATGGCACCGAGGTTGGCGTAGCCCAGGCCCAGGGTGCGGTACTTGAAGGAGAGCTCGGCGATCTCGCGGCTGGGGAAGGCGGCCATGAGCACGCTGATCTCGAGGACCATGGTCCACAGGTCGATGCCGTGCTCGTAGGCGGCGATGTCGAAGGTCCGGGTCTTGGAGTCGTAGAACTTGAGGACGTTGAGCGATGCGAGGTTGCACGCCGTGTTGTCGAGGAACATGTACTCGGAGCACGGGTTGCTGGCGTTGATGCGGCCGCCGTTGGGGCAGGTGTGCCAGGCGTTGATGGTGCTGTCGAACTGGACGCCGGGGTCGGCGCACCGCCACGCGGCGAAGCCGATGTCGTCCCACAGCTCGCTGGCCTTGAAGGCCTTGGTCTTGCCGGGGTTGGTGCGGAAGTGCGTCACCCAGTCGGCGTTCTGGTCGAGGGCCTCGAAGAAGGCGTCGGGGATGCGGACGGAGTTGTTGCTGTTCTGGCCGGCGACGGTCTGGTAGGCCTCGCCGTTGAAGTCGTAATCGAGCTTGAGGTCGTACTTGTCGGCTTGCTCGGCGATGTCCTTGTTGTGCTTCTTGAGGAGCTTGAGCCCCTCCACCATCGCCTGGACCTTGATCTCCTCGCGGACCTTCCAGTTGATGAAGTCCTGGATGTCGGGGTGGTCCATGTCGAGGCAGACCATCTTGGCGGCGCGGCGGGTGGTGCCGCCGGACTTGATGGCCGAGGCGGCGCGGTCGCCGATGCGGAGCCAGGACATGAGGCCGGAGGACTTGCCGCCGCCGGAGAGCTTCTCGCCCTCGCCGCGGAGGTTGGAGAAGTTGGTGCCGGTGCCCGAGCCGTACTTGAAGAGGCGGGCCTCGCGGACCCACAGGTCCATGATGCCGCCCTCGTTGACGAGGTCATCGCTCACGCTCTGGATGAAGCAGGCGTGGGGCTGGGGGTGGGTGTAGGCGTCGTCGGCGAGCTCGGGCTCGCCGGTCTTGGGGTTGACGATCCAGTGGCCTTGCGCCGGGCCGGTGATGCCGTAGGCGAAGGCAAGCCCGGTGTTGAACCACTGCGGGCTGTTGGGGGCACACATCTGGTGCACCATCATGTAGGCGAGCTCGTCGTAGAACGCCTGGGCGTCCTGCGCGGTGTCGAAGTAGCCGTGGGTCTCGCCCCAGAAGCGCCAGCAGCCGGCGAGGCGGTGGATGACTTCACGCGCGGACTTCTCGCCGCGGGTGACGGGCTTGCCCTTGTCGTCCTTGAGCTGCACGCCCGCGGCGTCGCGCACGGGGACGCCCGCCTTGCGGAAGTACTTGCTCACCATGATGTCGGTGGCGAGCTGCGACCAGCTCTCGGGGACCTCGGCGTCCTTCATCTCGAAGACGACCGAGCCGTCGGGGTTGGTGATCTTGCTGGACCGCTTAACCCAGTTGACGCTTGCGAACGGATCAGCGCCGGCGGTGGTGAACTTGCGATTGATCTTCATACGTCCGTCCGTCCCTGTGCTTCTGTAGTAGTGCGGGAACTCCATCCTGCACAACGCGAACCTACGGGTCAGCGGCTTCCGCCGCTGGTTTCACACGCAACGAATCCGTCAGTCAACACGCGGCAACGTGAGGCCGCCCTGGTCCTGGTACTTCCCGCCCTTGTCGGCGTAGCTCTTCTCGCAAACCTGATCCGCCTTCAGAAAGATGAACTGCGCGATGCCTTCGTTGGCGTAGATCTTCGCCGGCAGGGGCGTGGTGTTTGAGATTTCCAGCGTGACCTTGCCGCGCCACTCGGGCTCCAGGGGCGTGACGTTCACGATGAGGCCGCAGCGGGCGTAGGTGCTCTTGCCGACGCAGATCACCAGCACGTTCCGCGGCACCTCGAGGTATTCGACGGTCTCGCACAGGGCGAAGCTGTGCGGGGGGATGATGATGTGGTCGGCGTTGATCTTCGCGGTGTCGATCTCGACCATGAGGTCATCACTGAAGCGCTTGGGGTCGACGACGGTGATGCCGCCGGTGCGGGGGGTGGCGGTGAAGATCTTGAAGTGGGTGCCGACGCGGACGTCGTAGCCGTAGCTGGAGACGCCGTAGGAGATCCGGCCGGGGCGCTTCACGGCCTCCTCGAAGGGGGTGATGGTCACCAGCTCGCGGATTTGCCTGTCACAGAGAACGCCCACGACCCACCCTTTCCCGTCCCCGCCCTGTGGCCATGCCGCCACCGGCCGCCCCGGCGGCGAAGGGGCCGCGGAACGGTGTGACGACAAACCTACCGATATCCTATCACACTCCGAATAGATCGGACGGGCTCCCACCCGAGCGACCATGGTAACGAGTTCCTCAACGTGCCGCGGGGGAAGGTGAAGGTCGGGTTCAGGGCCGGCCGCACCCGCCACCGGTGGTGTTGAGGGAGGCGAGGATACCACTAGCTATCGTAGGTGCAATGGGGTGTCCCCACAAAATGCTGGGGCATTTTCGTGAACAGGCTGTCGGCAGGGCGCAAACCCTTCCCCGGTTTGGCGTTGAAGAAACGTGAAATCGTGCTGAGAGGGCTGTTGCCGGCGGTGGACAACTCCGGGGGATCGCCCTGTTCGGGTACCGGGAAGCTGTCGGAGGGCAGGTTGTCCCCCACAACCGACAGGCCCGGCGTGTGCAACCGGAGGGCGGGCGGGGGCGGAAAGTGGTGGCCGGGGTGGGAGCGGGCAGGCCAAGGGGCGGGATTTTCCGTACATTGGGGCGCGCTGGGCCCTGTGCGGGCACGCCTGCCGCGGTGCGGCGGGCGGGACGCGAAAGAGGCTTTGCTGGAGATGGTTATGAACGATGCCCGGGCGGTGGCGCCGGTGATCCTGTCCCTCGTGTGCGGGTTGGCCCTGGGGGTGGGCTGCAAGAGCAAGGAGAAGCCGCAGGCGCGGATGGTGGCGGTGCAGGCGCGGGATGTGCCCGCGGCCTTGCGTGGCACCATCGGGGCCGAGGTCGAGTTCCGCGGCGTCGAGCCGGTGCTGGTGTCGGGGTACGGCCTGGTGGTGGGCCTGAACGGAACAGGCGGGGATGTGCTGCCGGACCGCATCGCCGCGACGATGGAGCGCGAGATGGGGCTGATGGGGATCACGAAGGCAACCGAGGGCGGGAGCGACGCGGTCTCGGGCCGCAGCCCGCGCGAGGTTTTGCGCGACAAGAACGTCGCCGTGGTGCTGGTGCAGGCGGCGATCCCGCCGGGGGCGCCGGCGAACGCGACGTTTGATGTGTACGTGCAGGCGCTGAACGCGACGAGCCTGGAGGGCGGGCAGCTGTGGACGACGGACCTGCGGCTGGGCGAGGCGAACGTGTTCGGGGGCGTGCAGGCGCGGCGGATCGCCAAGGCGCGGGGGCCGATCTTCATCAACCCCTTCGAGTCGGGCGAGACGCGTCGTGACAGCATCACGGGCGAGGTCGTCTCGCGCGGGGGCGAGCGTGTGAGCGGGCGGGTGCTGGCGGGCGGGCAGGTGACCAACCCGCTGGGTATCGAGCTGGTGCTGTACACGCCGAGCTTTGCACGGACGCGGGCGGTGGTCTCCGCGATCAACAGCCGCTTCCCCTCGGGCCCGGGCGACCCCGTGCCCACGGCCCGCGGGCGGAGCGGGCCCGACAGCAACACGGGCGTGGGCGGGAGCATCGAGCTGCACGTGCCCAACCGCTTCCGGCAGAACCCCGCGGACTTCCTGCGGCTGATCACGGCGCTGCAGATCGACCAGTCCTTCCCCGAGCAGCACGCGCGGCGGTACGTCGAGGCGATGAAGGAGGAGCCCGGCCTGGCCGACGACCTCTCCTGGTGCCTGGAGGCGATCGGCAACCGGGCCCTGCCGCTGCTGCGCGAGGTGTACGACTACCCGGAGGCGGCGGTGCAGATGGCCGCGCTCCGCGCCGGCGCACGCCTGGACGACCCGCTCGCCGCGCCGCACCTCAAGGAGCTCGCCCTCCGCGGCCGCGGCAACCAGCGGATGCAGGCCATCGGCCTGCTGGGCCGCGTGATGAACAGCGGCCCCGCGGTGGACGACACGCTGCGGCAGCTCCTCGAAGAGAAAGAACTCAGCGTCCGCGTCGCGGCGTACGAGGCCCTCGCGGGGCGGGCGGAGCGTGCCCAGCTCGCGCGGCTCGAGCGGCTGGCCAAGAACCCCGACGCCCCCGAGAGCCGCGTGCACCCCACCGTGCTCCAGTACGAGGCCAGCCGCAGCCTCTCGGGCCGCACGATCCACGGCGTCGAACGCACGCACGTGGCGGACAAGTTCTTCCTCGACACGGTGGCGGTGGGCGACCCGCTGATCTACATCAGCCAGCAGGGCCAGCCGCGGGTGGTGCTGTTCGGCGCCGACCAGTCGCTCCGCCGCCCCAGCGTCGC
>JAEYTB010000167.1 GCA_023434205.1 Planctomycetota bacterium
CGAGCTCGGCACGAACGTGTGCCCCGCCGCCCCCGCCCCCGGCTTGCCCTGAAAGAACTCAATAAACGTGCTGCGGACCTGATCGGCGGTGAGGTAACGGGCCATGATCGGGGGAATCTCCGTGGGCGTGAGGTAAGCGGAGATTCTAGGGACCACCACCCCGACGCCGAGCCTGAGCCGCCGCGGCGAAGGCTCGGGTCAGGACACGCCGGCTCGTTTCAACGGGATGGCCGCGCAGGGGAGCGTGGAAGGCTTCAACGCGGAGTGCGCGGAGGGGGGCGGAGGTGCGCGGAGAAGAAGCTGGAAAAGAAAAGAGGGGAGCCCGTTCAAGGCTCCCCTCCGCGAAACTCGTTCTCACTCCGCGTCACTCCGCGGTCGTGTCGTTACGCCGCCAGCTTCGCGGGCGTGCTCACCACGGTGAGCGACGTTCCCCCGCGGCCGAACCGCAGCGTGACGGCCTCGCTCCACTCCGAGCGCTGGCGGCCGCGCTTGGCCTGGATGGCGTAGGTGACCGTGCGTGTGCCCACGGGCACGGTCTCATCCACGAACTCCTTGCCGCCGACGGTGTCGAGCGTGACGAACTCGCCCCCGTCCAGGGCCCGCCGCACGGCGTACACCACGTTGCTGGTGCCCGCGGGCTGGCGCGCCTTCCACTTGAGGATCAGGTCGCCCATGCTGTTGAGCGTGCCGGTGATCGAGAAGGGGGCGGTGGGGGCCGGCGCGGTGCCGGGGGTGGCGGGCGGGGTCAGGCCCGCGAGCGCCCAAAGCGAAGGGTCGTTGCTGGCCTCGATGAAGCTCTTGATGGTGGAGATCAGGCTGCGGGCGCTGGTGTCCATCGCGGCGAAGGCCGCGTTCTGGTCCTGCGTGGCGTTCTTGGCGGCCAGCCGGGCGGCGGTGGCGGCGGCGTATGTGGCGTCGGAGTTGGTGATCAGGTTCTTGAAGGCCAGGACGGTCGCCTCAGTGACGCCCAGGCTCGCGTAGTGCTCTTCCCAGAGAGCCCAATGGTCCTGGCACCAGATCAGCCGGTCGCGTGCGTTGCGGGGGTAGTTGGACATGCCCGGAACTCCCTGCCGCGCCGGTGCTGTGCCCGCCCGCGGCCGTTGCTGTTCTCACGCCCCGGCACACCGCCGCGGCGACACCACCCTCATCGACCGCCCCCACAGCCCGCTTGACCGTCACGACCTGAAAACGCGGAAAGTCGTGTTATCGGGGCTGGGGGCGGTGCGGAGGCAAGGACAGGTCCCGCCGTGCCCCACCCCCCGCGGAATGCCGCAAGTGGCACGGTTGCAGCGGTTTACGGGCGGCTGCCCGGACCTTCCCCGCGCTCCCCCGCCGCCGCGCAGCGCGCCTTTTCCTGCGCGCCAACCCGCGCCGCCGCGTGGAGAACGGGCCGCGCCGATACCCCGAGAGCGTGCGCCGACGCGCAAAACCCCCGGGCCGACGCGCCGCGATCTTCCGCCGACACGCAGAAGCCCGCCGCCGGGAGACGGCTCTGGGCCGCCTCATGGGCGCGCCCCAGTCTGTGACCAGCCGGGACCTACTTTGAGCTCTCGCGCTGACGCGACGGGTGCAGGAGTGCGGCCCGCCAGAGCAGCGCAATGGAGAGGAGGGCGGAAACGACCGCGGCTACAACGCTGACGCGTGCGCCGGAAGTCCGCGCACCCATCAGGACTATGGTCGTGGACGCGATTGCCGGAAACAGCACGGCGACGAGAACGGCGCGGAGGTATCGCGACTTGCGCTGCGCTTCCATGACGTGGCGCATCCTTGCTACTGGTGCGGCACGCACGGATTCACGTAGTACGTATGCTCGGTCCACTGGGTGCAACAGTGCGCCGGTGGCGCCGCCATACACACGTCGAAAAGGAGGCCGCAACTGACCAGCCGCCCGACTATTTCCCACAGATCGCAGTAGCCCAATGGTATCGTGGCGATGGCGCAGCCAGAAGCGCAAGCCAACTTCTCGGCGGGGTCCGTGTACTGCCGGCAAGTGTTCCAGCACGCGAGTATCAAGTCGGTGAAGATGCCGAACGGAACGTCGTCCAGGCACTCGTTAAGCTCCGTCGAGCAATACGCGTGTCGGTCGGCCACGCACTGCTGGTTCCACGCCGCGCACACGGTCACCGTGACCGGAACGAGGCCGCAGTTGTTCGGCTGGTCATCACAGCCCGGTGTGATCCATGGCCCCTGGTCGTTAAGCGTGAATTCTTGCACATCGCCGCACTCCTGGATCCCCGTGAAGATTCCAGGAACCGAGCTGGGAATCAGCGTGACGCCGTTCAGCATTCCCGCCAGCCAGGCGGCGAATGCGTGAGTCTCCCCCGGGTCCTCGTCCACAAGTAGCGGCATCGCAACTTCGCGGACCGAAAGTGCCGAGCCCTGCGCAACGCAATCAGGCGCCGTTCTTGCCTGCGTGACGAACGTGACGATGTAGACGGGCTCGATTGACGGGGCGCTCACCTGGCCAACACGAACATAGCTCCGTGCGTGCCAGCCCCCGAGCCGGGCGCGGAAGTGATGGTACTGATCGACCTTGGGCAACTCGTAGTCGGCCACCCACACGTACAACGCCAGGTCCTCAATCTGCTCCGGATCGGCGCCAGGGGTCAATACGAGAATCTGCTCCTCGAGTGACAAGGGGATGCCGACAACATTGAAGCTGGACGGGTCGCCGCTGGCTCCCGTGAAGATCTGTCCGATCAGCGCCGATGGCACCCATTGACTGTCTTGAGCCGCCGACCGCGGTGCCATGCAAGCTGCAACCATCGTCGCGACGATCAGTCGCAGCAGAATCATCTTCATCGATCCGCCCCTTTCGAGTAACAGTCAGACGAGCCGCAGACGGTGCATCATACAAACCGCCGATCGGGTCTGCAAGTGCGGTGTCCGCGGAGGTTTGCAAACCCGGCCGTCCATGTCTCATGACGCGAACGCGCCTACGCCACGCGGGGAGAACCCCACCCCCGCCAGCCGCGTCCGCACATTATCCAGCACATTCATGAAGTTGATGTAGCTGTCGTACGGCGAGTCGTAGGGGTTGAAGTACTTGTGAACATCCCCGTCCGCGAAGTACTTCGTACACATGTAGTAGAAGTGGTCGCTGGTGGTCAGCTTCCGCCAGTCGTTGAGCAGGTGCCCCGCCTCCGCGGCCGCCGCGGCGTCCCCGCCCTTCACCGCCCGCTCGTGCGCCGCCCGGATCGGGGCCTCGAGCCGGTACGTCTCCTCCAGCGCGTTGTTCTGCATCGCGTTGCCGCGCCACGCCGTCAGGTCGCGCTCCGTGTCCGCCCAACTGATGAAGTCGTGTACGTCGTACTCGCCCACCGGCGCGAACTGCTCCAGCGCCATGCTCGGCGTGATGAAGTGGTTGTGCCCCGGGTTCACGTCAAACACCTTCTCCGGCAGCGCCGACAAAAACTGGAAGATCCCCGTGTCCGCCCACTGGTGCTCCCCGAACGTCTCGTAGTCCATGAACAGGTTGCACAAAAACCCGTCCCCGTTGATCTGGTTCACCCACTGCGCAAACTTCTCCGCGCTCAGCGGCCACTCCGCCCACCCCCGGTTGCTGAACCGGAACGCGATGTCGTCGCTCAGCCGGTAGTTCTTGAGCAAAAGCCCAAATGGCTTCTTGCCCCGCCCCACCGCGCCCCCCGGCGGTGTGTACACATAGTTCGGCGAGCGGTGCCCCAGGTGCCGGTCCACCCCCTCGCAGATCTGCCCCTTGAACCGCCGCTCGCCCTTCTCATCCACCATCTGGCTCACGTGCCACGCCAGGTCGTTGTTGTAGATCAGCTCCGTATTCCTGAACACCTGCGGCGTCTGCCCGAAGAGCTGCTGGATGCGCCGCGTGTGCATCAGCACCTGCTCATCAAACTCCCGCTTGCTGTACAGGTAGCTCAGCGAGTGGAAGTACGTCTCCCCCACGAACTCGCAGCACCCCGTCGCCGCGAGGTCCTGGAAGATCTTGATCACGTCCGGCGTCCATTGCTCGAGCTGGTCCAGCACCGTCCCCGTGATGGCGTAGCTCACCCTGAAGTTGCCCTTGTGCCGCCGCACCAGGTCCAGGATGAGCTGCGTCGTCGGCCGGTAGCACTTGTCCGCCACCTTCCGGCAGATCTGCGCGTTCTTCGCATCGTCGAAGTAGAAGGGGTCGGAATCGAACACGCTGTAGCGCCGCAGCCGGTGGGGCTGGTGCACCTGGAAGTAGAAGCACACGCTGGTCATGCCGGAGTCTATCGGCCCCGCGCCCAAGCGCCGCGGGAAAAGGTGTGAAGACCCGCCCAAGCGAGGCTTCAGGGCGGAGTTACACACACTCGGCCCGCCCGCCCCCCTCCTAAACTGCCAAAAAGGAGTCACGCCGTGGCGACACCGCTCTTCGACGCCCAGTCCCCCCAGTTCGCCGCCCTCCTGGACTCCTGCCC
>JAEYTB010000256.1 GCA_023434205.1 Planctomycetota bacterium
CCCCAGCAGGTACGCCGCGCCCGCGATCCCCGCGCCCCCCGCCAGCGCCGCCGTCAGCCCGGCCCCGGCCCCCAGCCCGGCCGCGGCAGCGCCCACAACCAGCGGCGCGCACGCCACGGTCCAGCCAACCCACGCTCTAGGTAGCTCTGCGCTCACGCTCGGGGCATCCTACGGGCTACTCGCCCTCGCCCGCCTCCAGCGTCGCCCGGTACCCCACCCCCCGCACCGTCTTGACGATCCCCGCGTGCGGCCCCAGCTTCTTCCGCACCGCCGTGATATGGACGTCGATGGTCCGCTCCGTCACCGTCACCCCCGGGCCCATCGCCCGCGACATCAGCAGCGCCCGCGACAGCACCCGCCCGTTCGCCGCCATCAGCGAGCTGAGCAGCCGGAACTCCGTCAGCGTCAGCTTGAGCGGCTCGCCGTCCACCGTCGCGTCGTGCGTCTGCATGTCCAGGGTGATCGGCCCCAGCGTGACCACCTCGCGCCCGTCCGCCGGCCGCGCCGTCCGCCGCAGCACCGCCTCGACCCGCGCCAACAGCACCTTGGTCGAGAACGGCTTGGTCACATAGTCGTCCGCACCCACCGTCAGCCCGACGAGCTGGTCGACCTCTTCCCCCTTGGCCGTCAGCATCACGATCGGGATCGTCGCCGTCTCGGGGTTCGACCGGATCCGGCTGGCGACCTCCGTCCCGGTCAGCTCCGGCAGCATCAGGTCCAGGATGATCAGGTCCGGCCGGCGGTCCGCCACCGCCTGCAGGGCCCGCAGCCCGGTCGCCGCGGTCGCGACCTCGTACCCCGCCTTGCGCAGGTTGTACCCCAGCAGGTCCGCAAGGTCCTTCTCGTCGTCCACCACCAGGACATACCGGCTTTCGACCATGGTCCGCAAGTGTCCTAAGTTAGCCATCCACAAGCAGTTAGTGTGTGCTTATACGGTGCTCACCGGGGATCGTCGGTCAAGCCTACGGGCTCACCCGACACAACGCCAGCCCCATCCTGTTCGGATTGGGTTAAGACTCGCCCCCGGCACCTTTCTGGGCGATTCCGATAAAACTTTGGTCCCCGCACCCCTGGACAGCCGAAAAACTTGCCCACAGGAGTTTGCGTTCGCTAATCGGGCTGGGTATAGTCCGACCCCGATTGGGGCGTCAAAACCGCACTAGGCGCACGAGAAAGCCAGTGGGTCTTGGCGGCAGCTAGGTCACTTTCCCCCCGCTATGCTCTGGGCCCCCAGGCGCGGGGGGACCCGAGGAAGACAGGGCACATCAGTCAGAACCCCGCTCACACCAAGGACCTCATCAGCACATCCCTTTCAAGCACCAGGCTTGTTGATCAATCGGGGGCGGAGACCCCCGGATGGGTCGGAAAAACGCGGCGGTAGTCCCGCCGCAAATCGTGGGTCGTCCCAGGCGGAGTGCCAGGCCGGCCGTTCGAAGGATCACGTGTCAGCGAGTTGAGTTTTACGAAGGAGTCGATTAGATGCAGACCAAGATGCTTGTGATCGTCGCGGGTGCGGCGCTGGGCCTTTCGGCCTCCGCGTTTGCACAGAACGCCAACCTGGACCAGAGCCGCGCCTACAACGCCGAGCTCATCGCCGACGCGGGCGATCGCGCCAGCCTGCTCGCCGGCGGCGCCGCCGGGAACAGCACCTACGCCGGCACCTTCGGCATCGGTGACAGCACCGGCGCCAACCGCCTCAACATCGGCGGCACCACCTGGCTCCGCTACAACGTCTCCATGCGTGACGACGCCACCGTCGGCGACGTCGACGACCTCACCGTCGGCTTCAACAACCCCACCAACCGCATCCGCTTCTGGGGCAACGTGTGGGACAAGAACCTGACCTTCAAGGTCCAGGGCAACTTCGGCGGCGAGTTCTCCGACTCGGGCATCTTCGGCCTCGAGGACGCCTACGCCATGTACTCCTGGGACAGCGGCTTCGCCATCAAGTGGGGCCAGTACCGCATGCCCCTGATGCGCGAGTTCAGCGTCGAGGACGAGTTCCAGCTCGCCGCCGACCGCTCCGTCGTCACCCGCGTCTTCAGCCCCGGCTACACCCAGGGCGTGCAGTTCTCCTGGCAGTCCGATGACTTCCGCTTCGTCGGCGGCCTCACCGACGGCCTGAACACCGGCAACACCGACTTCAACAGCTCCGCCGAGGCCGACATCGCCCTCAACGCCCGCTTTGACTGGAAGGTCATGGGCGGCTCCTGGGAGCGCTTCAACGACATCACCAGCTTCCGCTCCGCCACCGACAACGCCCTGCTCGTCGGCGCCGGCTTCGTCTGGCAGACCGCCGGCGAGACCGGCGGCACCGCCGGCTCCGATGTCGACACCATCCTCTACACCATCGACGGCAGCTGGGAAGGCCCCGGCTACAACGTCATGGTCGCCGGCTACGGCGCCCACCTCTCCCCCGAGTTCGGCTCCGACCTCGACAACTTCGGCGCGGTCGTCCAGGGCGGTATCTTCGTCACCGAGCAGATCGAGCTCTTCGCCCGCTACAGCATCATCGCGTTCGATGATGACGCCGGCGCCGACCCCGCCACCCTCCACTTCGCCGAGGGCGGTATGAACTACTACATCTCCAAGGAGAGCCACGCTGCCAAGTTCACCACGCAGCTCGGCTACGCCTTCAACGACACCACCGCCCTCTTCGGCACCGGTGGCCTCCTCAGCGGCAACACCCGCAACGGCTTCCTCGGCGACACCGAGGACGGCGAGATCTCCCTCATGGCCCAGATGCAGCTCGTCTGGTAAGCCACCCCACGCGATCCTCTGATCGCGTGACCGTCTCGATTCCTTCGACCGGGCGCCCCCTCAGGGCGCCCGGTTTTTCATTGGATCTGCCCCATGACCCCTCGAGGTCCCCTGAGTCCCATGGGGCCCACTGCCTCTTCCCCTACAGCAGCGACCCCCGCAGCACCCCCACGCACGCCGTGAAGTAGATCACCACGCCCACCACGTCCACCAGCGTCGCCACGAACGGCGCCGAGCTCGTCGCCGGGTCCAGCCCGATCCGCTTGAGCAGGAACGGCAGCATCGCCCCCGTGATCGTCCCCCACATCACCACCCCCAGCACCGCCGCGCCGATGCTCACCGCCATCAGGTGGTAGCTGTCCTGCACCCGC
>JAEYTB010000181.1 GCA_023434205.1 Planctomycetota bacterium
CAGGAACTCGGCGTGGTCGCCCGCTTTCACGGCGAGGGCCATGCGGGCGAAGTTGTCGCGGGCGAACTGGCGCACCTTGCCGAAGTAGTCCATGTGCGCCGTCAGGAGGGGCTGGTCGTCGGCCACGGAGATGAACTGCTCCGCGCGGGGCTTGGCGGCGACGGCGTCGAGGGTCGTGAAGACGCCCGCGGCGCGGTACTCGTCGAGCATGCGCCGCGCCAGGTCGGTCGCGGCCTGATCGAACGGCTCCACGGCGACCTGGGGTGTGAAGTAGAGGTATGTGGGGTCGGGGTACACATCGCGCCCGTCGACCTGTGTCGGCGAGGTGCGCCAGACGCGGTCATCGACCTCATGGCGGAGCAGGACGGCGCGGTTGAACGCGGGCCACGCGTTGTCCGCCGCGGGGTTGGAGGAGGGGGGCTGGACGCTCGCGGCATGGGCGGCGAGGGCCTCACGCCCGGGTCGTGCGGCGCTGGCGACGGCGGCCTGGACTCGGAGGAACGCTTCGTAGCTGCCGGCGATGAGCAGGATGCACCCGACGGTGATCGCCGTGCGTTTGCCGTATCGCTTCAGGCGTTGGGATGTCCAGAAGGGCGTGTGGAGCTGGACCACTGCGGGGATGTACTGCTGGCGGCCTTGCTCATCGACGGTCAGCTCGCCGAGGGATGGGTCCACCGCCGCGACGTGGCCGCACTCGGGGCAGGTGATCGTGTTGTCGGGGGAGACGGCCAGGCCGATGAGGCCGTAGCGGCACGAGGGGCAGGCGGACTGGGTGTTGAGCACCCAGCGGACGCGCCTGCGGAGCAGCACATCCCGCATCAGCAGCACGCCCATGGGCACGATCGCGATCGCGGGGATGGCGACCACGTACGCGAGGGCGCTGACCCACCAGATGTCCGCGCGCCGCGCGATCTGGTAGTCCTCGGAGTAGTCGAAGGCGGCGAAGGCGATGACGCCCGCGATCGTCAGGCCCATGTGGAAGACGAGGATGTAGAGGAGGAAGTGCCACCACGAGCGGACACCCCGGCGTGCCGCGCGGATGAAGCGGAGGCACTGCTCGTCCGAGTAGCGGTCGAGCTCGGGGAAGGCACGGTACACCTTGACCGTCATGAGGCGCATCGGGGGAATGTACCGGGGAGGGCGGCGTTTAGTTTCGGCCCAATGAACAACCCCCGCGCCGGGGCGCGGGGGTTGTGGGACAGAGCGGGATCGGTGTGGGGATCAGCCGCCACCGGGCCGGCGGGGGGTCGTCGGGTTGGGGTTGTTGGGGTCGGTGCCCGGGGTGCGCGGCTGGCCGGGGCGGTCAAGGCCCGGGGGGGTCGCGCCGGGGCGGTCCAGGCCGGGGGGCGTCATGCCGGGCCGGTCCATGCCGGGGGTCATGCCGCCGCGGAAGGGCTGATCGGGGTCGGCGGTGTTGCCGCGGTCGACCTGGAACTTGAGCTCCTGGGTGATGGGGTCCTGGGTGCCCTGCTCGAGGCCCATGGTGACGCGGGCGAGCTCGGCGCGGGCCTGCTGGACGTTCTTGGTGCCCTGGATGATGTCGTGGGCGAGGTTGAAGACGGCCGTATTCGCCTCCTCGCGGTGGCACATGACACCCAGGAGGCCGGCGGTGCGGTTGATCATGATGCTGCCGTCGAAGGCGATGAGGTCGGCGACCTTGTTCTGCGGCACCTTCATCGGGATCCAGGTGAGGAGGAAGTCTTTGTGCGGCATCGGGAAGTTGTGGTCGACCGGCTCGTTGAGGATGACAACCTTCTTCCAGTCGCCCACATCGTGCCAGGTGATGCTGTCGGCGGTCACCGAGGCGGGCTCGCCGAACTTCTCAAAGCTGGTGGTGACGATGCGTTTGGTGTCGGCGGGCCAGGAGACGATGATCTGGTCGACGACCTGCCGGCTGACGGGCTGGCCGAGGGTGATCTGGGTGTTGGTGGTCGAAGTCGTGGTGCGGGTCGTGTCCCGTGTGCCGGGCTGGTTGAGGTCGCGGTTGGGCCGCGTGAGGTCGGGCTGGCCGGGCTGGCGTCCGGGGACGTTGGGGCTTGTGCCGGGCTGCGTCGGGTAGGGGTCACGCGGCTGGGTGCCCGGCTGGGACGGGTCGCTCGGGCGGGTTGGGTCGTAGGGGCGGGTGGGGTCGTTGGGACGCGACGGATCGGCGGGCTGCGCGGGATCGCGCGGCTGGGTCGGCTGCGTGGGCTGAGAGCCCGGGCGGGTCGGTGTTTCCTGCTGGAAGCCGAGGGCCACAGCGGCCCCCACGGCCGCGACGAGCGCGCCGACGGAGACAGAGCGGTGCATTCTGTTCATTGGGTGTCCTTTCCTTGGGTTGAGTGAGGTTCGGACTGCCACTGTGCGGCCCGCGGATCAGCATGCCGCGAGCGTGGGTTGAAAGCCGGGCCATGCCTTCCTAAGAAGTTCACCCGGCACGGCGTGACGGTTCACGCCCGGCCGGCAGTGGGGAGTACAGAACATGCGCGCGGCGTTGATTCTGCTGGTGATCATGCTGGGAGCGGCGGCGGTGGTGTGGGCGGCGCGCACACCGCGGGGGGACGAGAAGGTGGTGCAGCCGGTCGCGCTGGACCCGGTGGCGCGCGGGAAGTATCTGGTGACGATCATGGCGTGCGCCGACTGCCACACGCCCCGCAACGAGAAGGGCGAGATGATCACCGAGATGCTTTTCGCGGGGCACCCGGAGAAGGCGCCGCTGCCGGTGTGGGAGCCCTCGATGCTGGAGAAGGGGATCGTGGCCACCACGGCCCCGACGCTCACGGCGTTCGCGGGGCCCTTCGGCACGTCGGTGGCCACCAACCTGACGCCCGACCTGGAGACGGGCATGGGCGTGCTGAGCGTGGAAGGTTTCATGCAGTCTTGGCGCACGGGGCAGCACTGGAAGCACCCCCGGCCGATCCTGCCGCCGATGCCGGCGCCGTTCTATAAGGACATGGACGAGGCGGATATGCGGGCGATCTTCGCGTACCTGCGGACGGTGCCGCCGGTGAAGAACCGCACGCCGGAATCGGTGAGCCTGCTCCCCGCACAGGGGCATTGAAGGGCTGAAGGCCGGCGACGCGCTATCATCCACACCCCGCCCAGCCGCGGGGTTTTTCACTTTCAGAGGGACGAGCCTATGAGTGTTGCCCCCCGGCCTGCTTCCCAGTCCCCCACCGCCGGCGAGCCCGCGGCGAGGGTCTTCATCAAGGACTTTGCTGAACCGCCGCAGGACATCGCGGGCGAGTTCGCGATCATCAACAAGCAGCTGGGGACGACGAAGGACCAGCGGAAGTACTTCCTCAAGTGCCTCATCGGGGACAAGACCGGGCAGGTGCCTGCGCGGATGTGGACCATTGACGAGCCGACGTACACCAGCCTGCCCACCGACGGGTTCGTGTACGTGGAGGGCCAGACCCAGGCGTACCAGGGCGAGCTGCAGTTCATCATCCAGCGGATCAAGCCGATCCAGCCCACGCCCGAGCAGATGCGGGACCTGCTGCCCTGCTCGGCGCGCAGCTGCGACGAGATGTTCGCGGAGCTGGTGGCTGCGCTCGACACGCTGACGCACCCCGCGGCCAAGGCGCTGGCGAAGGCGTACCTGGATGACAAGCACCTGATGGACGGCTTCAAGCAGGCGCCCGCGGCGAAGAGCATGCACCACGCGTACCTGGGCGGGCTGCTGGAGCACACCCTGAACCTGGTGAAGCTCGCGGACCTGATCTGCCCCCTGTACCCCAAGATCAATCGCGACATCGTGATGCTCGGCCTGTTCCTGCACGACTTGGGCAAGACGCGGGAGCTGGTGTACGACCGGGCGTTCTGCTACAGCGACCGTGGCGAGCTGATCGGGCACATCGTGGACGGCGCCATCATGCTGCACGACAAGGCCCAGCAGGTGATGCGCGATCAGGGCCTCCGCCTGCCCCACGGCCTGCTCACCGTGCTCCAGCACATCATCATCAGCCACCACGGCCAGCCCGAGTTCGGCGCCGCCAAGCTGCCGAGCACGCCCGAGGCGATTTTGGTGTCTCAGCTCGACAACCTGGACGCGAAGACGACCATGGCCCTCGCCGCGGCACGGCCGGACCGCGAGAAAGCGTTCGACCTGGGCGGGAACTTCACCGAGAAGCAGTGGGCGCTCGACACCAAGCTGTACAAGCCGGACCCGCTGGCGTAACGCCAGACCGCCGCTCTACAGGTTCGGCCTCAACGACGCCGGGAACCGGAACGCCTCGCGCGGGTCACGGTACTTCGTCGTCACCCGCCGCAGCGCCCTCTCATCCCGCGGCGAGAGCGGGATGCCCTCCAGCAGCTTGAGCTCGATCTCCAGCAGCGACTGCTGCTGCTCGTCCCGGGGCTGGATCGCCGCGAGGATCGGCCGCGCCCGCTCACCAAAGCCCAGGATCGCGGGGAGGGCAACAACCGCATTGCCCCAGCGGTCATCGGCGCTGAGCCGGTCGGCCAGCACCGGCAGCGCCACCTCGGCCAGTTCCATCCTGCGCGAGAACCCCGCTAGCGCAGCCGCGAGGAAGGCTTGCTGCTCGTCCCCGCTCGCGATCGCGGCACGCAGGTGCGGTGCGGCCTCCTCCGGGAACTCGAGCAGAAACAGGAACGCGTCGAAAGCATTGTTCGACCACGTAGATGCACCATCGATCCAGTCGTGCGCCAGCCCCTCGACGCTCACCTCAAACAGCCTCGCCGTTGGCTCGATCGGCTCTTTGGGCGGCTCGTTCCCCGGGACCGGCACCCGATCACGCAGCAACGCCGCGGCGAGCTGCCGCCGCTGGTAGTCCGCATCGTCGAGCGCCGCCCACAGCACCCCCGCCGTCTGCGCCCCCGGCCGGCTCAGGACGCCCATCGCCCAGTTCGCATTCCACTTCTTGCTGTCCGTGCCCAGAGCGTGCAGCGCCAGCCGCGCCGTCCGCGCCTGCGTGCGGTCCGACATCCCCTCCCACCGCTCCGACAGCACCCGCCGCCCGATGTCCGGCAGCGGCGTGTACCGCTCCAGCGTGATCACCACGTCCGTCGGCGTGTACCGCAGCCACTCGCACCGCCGGACCCACCGCACGTTCCAGCACCCCGCCGCGGCGACCAGACATATCACCGCCACCGTCACACGGCGGGTCACCGGGCGCGTCACGACCTTTCCAACATGCTGGGTCCCGCACTCCGGGCACCGCACCGGGGCCGCCAGGCCTGAGAGGTCGTACCCGCACCCCCGCCACAGCAGCCACGTCCACGGCAGCAGCCACGCGTACCACCGCTGCCGCGGCCCGGGGCATCGCCCCTGACGCGGGCGTGCGAGCGACACCGCGCCCCATGCCATGATGAGCCCCCCCACCGCTGCGAACGGGATGGCGCTGAGTTCGATCAGTCGCGTCACAGCTTCTTAAGTCGGCCCGCCAGCCCGACGCGGCGTAGTTCTCCGCTCACCCGCGGCCCCTACCATTCCCGCAATGTCCGAAGACAACTCCATCCAGGTGAACTTCGGCAAGCCCATGCCCCTTTTCCCGCTGGACTCGGTCACCCTCCTCCCTCAGCAGCTCCTCCCCCTCCACATCTTTGAGGACCGCTACCGCCAGATGGTGGACCACGCCCTCGACGGCGCCGGCCAGATCGCCATGGCCGTCTTCGCGGGCGAGCAGTGGAAGCAGAACTACCACGGCAGGCCCCCCATCCGCCCCGCCGTGTGCATCGGGCAGATCGTCCAGCACGAGCGCCTCAGCGATGGCCGCTACAACGTCCTGGTGCAGGGCGTCTGCCGGGCCCGGGTGCTGGTCGAGCTGCCGATGGAGGAGGGCCGCCTCTACCGCACGGCGATGCTCGAGCCCGTGGGCCTGGACCCCAGCACCATGGTCGTTTCCGGCGAAGAAGAGGACGAAGAGGGGGAAACTCCGGACCTGGGCCTCCCGCCGCCGCCCGAGCCCGAGCCGCTGATCGAAGTCCGCCAGAAAATCTGCGAGATGCTCGAGGAGGGCCCGCTGACGCAGCTCGTCGCGGCGGAGCCCGTGCTTGAGTTTGTCAGGAACGAGGAAGTCCCCACGGCACCGCTGCTGGAGCTGGTCTCGTTCATGCTGATCACCGACCAGGGGCTGCGGTACAAGCTGCTGGCCGAGCCCAGCATCCAGGCGCGGGCGGGCCTGATCATGGGCGAGCTCCAGCACCTGTCCAGCCTGATCAGGCGGGCGGGCGACCAGCGGCCGCAGGACTGGCCCAAGGGCATGAGCTGGAACTAGCGGCCTGGAAGCCCGATAACCGGGGTTTGACCTGACTGCTCCCAAACACGATCGCTCATTTTAGGTGTACGCTTGGGCAATCCGGGCGTGCAACCGGCGTTTAAGTTTGTGCGGAGTATACTTAGGAATCGCACACTCTCGTTGGGCGCTGCCCGGCGGGCGATGGAAGGAGCGACTGGCATGAACAGCACTCGCAGGCGTTTGGGTGGTTTCGCGGCGGTGGCCCTGGGCGGCCTCATGACCGTGGGCCTCACGGGCTGCAACGACGCGCTCTCTGGCGGCGCCACCGGCGCGGGGCTGGGCGCGCTCGCCGGCATGGGCCTGGGCAGCCTGAGCGGCGACATGGGCAAGGGCGCGGCAGCGGGCGCGATCCTCGGCGGCGTCGGCGGCGCGATCATCGGCGATCAGAACGCCCGCAACGCGAGCTACGCGCGCCAGCCGCGGTACTACTACAGCGAGCCTGCGCCTACGTACTACTACGAGCGGCGGTACTACCCCAGGACCACGGTGATCGAGCGGCGGTACTACGGCCCCAGCCCGTACGACTACTGAGCCGCTGGGCGGGTGAGTTGATCGAGAACGCGGGTCCAATGGCCCGCGTTTTTCTTTGAAGGCGGTTGCGTGTACCCGAGCCTTCGCCGCGGCGGCTCGGGCTCGGCGTCGGGTCAGGGGCATCGTGTACCATGGCCCCATGCTCGGTCTGGTGCTCCGCAGGTTGGTGCAGCTCCCGCTGATTCTGGCGGTGATTTACACGCTGACGCTCGCGCTCGCGTGGGCGGTCCCGGGCAACCCGCTGGAGAACCCCGAGGGCCGCCGCCCGCCGCAGGAGGTGGTCGAGGCGATGAAGCGCCAGTACCACCTCGACAGCTTCTGGACCTTCTACGGGTCGTACCTCAGGAACGCGTCGGGCGTTGAGTACCTGGGCGACCGCCTGAGCGGCCGGATCGCGGCGGAACGCGCTGCGGCGGCGGAGGTTGGCATCGCACCGCCCGAGCGCCGGGTGTTCGACCTGGGCCCCTCGCTCCAGTACCGCGACCGCAATGTGAACGAGATCATCGGCGCGTCGCTGCCGGTTTCGATGACGCTGGGCGGCGCAGCGATCCTGCTGGCGCTGGTGGTCGGCCTCACGGCGGGGGTGATCGGCGCGGTGAAGCCCAACTCGCTGGCGGACATCAGCACGCTGGGGGTGGCGCTGGTGGGGATCAGCCTGCCGACCTTCGTCATCGGCACGGTTTTGCAGGTCGTCTTCGCCGTGTGGCTGGGCTGGGTCGAGTTCGGCGGCTGGGGGAAGCTGCAGAACATGATCCTGCCCACGGTGACGCTGAGCCTGCCGTTCGCGGCGTACATCGCCCGCCTCACCCGCATGGGGATGCTCGACTGCATGAACACCGACTACATCCGCACCGCCCGCGCCAAGGGGGTGGGTGAGCTGGGCGTGCTGCTGCGGCACGCGCTGAAGAACGCGTTCCTGCCGGTGCTGAGCTACCTGGGCCCCGCCACGGCGATGGCCATGACCGGCTCGTTCGTCGTCGAGCGCGTCTTCATCGTCCCGGGCATGGGCCAGTACTTCGTCAACGCGGTGCAGAACAAGGACCTGTTCCTCATCATCGGCGTGGTCCTGATCTTCGCGACGCTGCTGATCGTGTTCAACCTGGTCGTGGATGTGATGTACCGGTGGGTGGACCCCAGGATCGCGTAACAGCATTCCCGTGCCCGACGACCCCCGCACAGACCTGCAGCTCATCGCCGCCCTCAACCGCGGCGATTACAGCGCCTTCGCCCCTCTTTACGAGCGGCACAAGGACTGGGTCTACCGGCTCGCCACCCGCTACACCGAGCACCACGCCGCGCAGGATGTTGTGCAGGAGGTCTTCGCCTACCTGCTGGCGCAGTTCCCCGGCTTCAAGCTCACGGCGCGCATCACCACGTACCTCTACCCCGTGGTCAAGAACATCGCGCTCTCCGGCAAGCGCCGCACCCGCAAGCTGAAGTTCGGTGAGGTGCCCGAGGCGGGAACCGAAGAGCCCGAAGTCCTGCTGCCCGAGGGCGCGATGGGCGAGGTGCTCGCGAGCCTCCCCGCCGGTCAGCTCGAGGTGCTGCTCATGCGGGTCGTCGACGGCATGTCCGTCGAAGAGGTCGCCACGGCCCTGGGCATCGCCGAGGGCACTGTGAAGTCCCGCCTGCACCTCACCCTCGAAAAACTGCGTCAGGATGAGCGGGCGCGGGCGTGGTTGGTATGAGGCCCGCAATCAACAAGCAGCGTTCGCAACGAACCCCGAACGCAGTGAGGGGCTGCGGCGGCCGCCAACGCGGTGAGAGGCTTCCGCGGCCGCTCACTGCGTTCGCGGTTCGTAACTCACGATTTTTGTGAACCGAGGACCACCCAAGCGCACTCAACCCCCGGAGACCCCGCCATGACCCCGCACGACCACGAACCCCGAATCCCCGAACCCCTGGAACGCGAGCTGCACGCCGCGTTCGGGCGCGGGCCGGGCGTCTCGCCCGAAACCGACCGCGAGGTGCTTGAGATGGCCCTCAAGGTCGGCATGGCCCAGGAGGTCCGTCGGCGCACGATCGGCGTCCGGCGCGTGCGGCTTGCGGGCCTGGGGGCCCTCGCGGCGGTCGTGGCCGGGGCGGTCACGGCGTGGGTCGTGTGGCCCTCGCGGCCCGCGGCGCAGAATGTCGCAATGAAGTCCGGCCCGGTTGAGGACCTCAACGGCGATGGGCGCGTGGACATGCTCGACGCACTGGTGCTTGCGGAACGCGGTAGGGGCCTGGACTTCAACCAGGACGGGCGTGAGGACCGCGCAGACGCAGAAGCCCTCGCCGCGGATGTCGTGAAGCTCGAAAGGGGCACGCTGTGAAGCGTGCGGTGCTGGTCATGTTCTGCCTGATCTGTGCCGCGGTTGGCGCGGCGATGAGCCCGGCTCCGCGGGTGCAGGTCACCAGCCAGCCCGAGGCCCGCCAGGTTCTCTTTGGCGCGTTCGATGTGTTCGTGGACAGTGGCGCCGAGCCCCTCGCCGCGTACCAGGTCGAGATCAAGGACACGCTGGGCCGGGCCCGCCTCGTGGGCATCGAGGGCGGCGTGGAGCCCTACAAGCCGGCCCCCCACTACGACCCCAGGGCCATGCAGCGTGAGCACGTCATCATCGGGGCCTTCTCCACGGCGGAGAAGCTCCCCAGCGGCAAGGTCCGCGTCGCACGCCTGCACATCATGAGCGAGGGCGGCCAGCCCGAGTTCCAGGTCGTGCTCACCACCGCGGGAGCGCCCGGCGGCAGGAAGATCAATGCGAACGTCACGCTCGAGGCGAAGGTTCAAGGAGACGGCCAGTGAAGACGCATCTGAAGGCGGTAGTCGCGGCGGGGCTGGTGCTGATGATCGCGGCGACGCTGGTGGTGATTGCGGCGTGTGGGAACACGGGCGGCGCGTACGTTGAATCGAAGCGCGGGCAGGGACCGGCGCCAGCCGCGGCAGCCGGCGGCAGGGGCATCAGCGCCCAGACCTCTGGGCCCGGCTACCTCTCGACTACTGCGACGCCCCGCCCGCAGCCCTCCGCGCTGCCCTCTGGACGCATGGAAGGAGCTCAGGCCAACCGCAACGCCGAGTTCTCGCGCCGCGTAGGGATGCCCGCCGAACAGCGTGACTTCGCGTACGCCCCCGAGTTTGACCTCCAGGCCATCTTGCAAGGCAACGACACTTCAGGTCAATCGCCCTTCAGGGACGAGGCTGTAGCCGGCCTCCCCTCCGAGCCCAACGCCGAGCTCCTCATCATCGAACGCCGCAAGGCCGAAGAGAACGCCAGGGCCTCCGCCCTCGCCGCGGACACCGCGCTGGGCGCGGGCGGGCTGCTCTGCGAGGTCGAAGGCAAGCAGGTCATCGTCCCCCTCAAGCACACCGACGTGAAGGGCTCCGTCACCGGCTACATCTCCGCCGTCAACGTCACCCAGCAGTTCCACAACCCCTACGACAGCAAGATCGAGGCCGTCTACGTCTTTCCCCTCCCCGAGAACGCCGCCGTCAGCGAGTTCCTCATGACCATCGGTGACCGCACGATCCGCGGCATCATCCGCGAGCGCGCCGACGCCGAGCGCATCTACAACCAGGCCCGCGCCCAGGGCTACACCGCCTCGCTGCTCACGCAGGAACGCCCCAATATCTTCACGCAGAAGGTCGCCAACATCGAGCCCGGCAAGGCCATCGACATCAACATCACCTACTACAGCACCCTCACCT
>JAEYTB010000039.1 GCA_023434205.1 Planctomycetota bacterium
TGCAGCTTGTGGAGGTCATCCCGGGGTTGCAGACTTCGCCGCAGGTGGTGGAGCGGACGATCGCGCTGGCGACGAAGCTGGGCAAGACGCCGCTGAAGGCGAACGACCGGGCGGGGTTCATCTCCAATCGCGTGCTGATGCCGATGATCAACGAGGCGTTCTACGCGTGGATGGAGGGTGTGGCGGACCCCGAGTCGATTGATGGGATCATGAAACTGGGCTGCAACTTCCCGATGGGGCCGCTGCGGCTGGCGGACTACATTGGGCTGGACACGTGCGTGAACATCATGAACGTGCTGGCGGATGGGCTGAACAACGACCGGTACCGGGCGTGCCCGCTCTTGAAGCAGTTGGTGACGGCGGGGCGGCTGGGGGACAAGAGCGGGCGGGGGGTGTTTGAGTATGGGAAGAAGTAGGTCAGCAGCCCCTCAATTCCTGTAAGTTCAATCACACCGCCCGCTTGCGAGTTGCTGTGGGGGGCCTGCAACCCTCCGTCATGATCGGTGGTACACCTACCCGGGCATGGGCCGTCAGCGGTGTTTCCGCGCCGCTGGCCGATCGGCCGTCCAGCCCCCCGGTGCCGCCCGGACCCGCGGCAGAGTGAGCGCTGACGCGCTCGGGAGAGAGACATGACTTATTCCTGTGGCCGTTCCTGCGCGCTCGCGTTCGCCGTTGCCTCGGGCCTTGCCTCGGCTTGGGCTCACGGTGAGGTCAACACGCGGCTTGAGTACCAGGTCTCGCCGGCGCTGGCCGAGACGTGGAGTTCCAGCATCAACGCGCAGCCTGGCGACTCGATCGACATCCGCATCCGGGCCTCGTACATCGGGTCTCAGCAGCCGCTGGGGCTGGGCGCGATCATGTACCAGCCCACGGTCAGCAACTGGGACAACGCGGGCGCCAGCCGCGACATGATGGCGGCGATCGCGCTTGGGAATGGCGACGCGGCGACGAGCGGGCCCTACGGCTCGGTCCCCGATGCCCCGGGCCTGTACGGTCGGATTTTCGGCTTCGCACGCACGCACAACAGCGGGGGCGACGGCAACACGGTGCCTGCCGACGTAGGCCACCAGCAGGTCCACAACGGCGTCAGCTACCTGCGGATCGCCAAGTCGAACACGACCGCATGGCGGGCGGGTTCATCGAGCGCGACCGGGTCCGGGGGGATCGACACCGCGCAGTGGTCACCGGGGTTCCGCCCCGGCACGGCCCTGCCCTTTGACACCCGCCTGGCTGACATCGTCGTGTTCAAGTTCAACATCACCCTCAGCGCCGACACGGACCTGCGCACCCTGATTGCGACGACGCCGCAGGAGCTGCTGTCGTACTGGGACTCCGGCTTCACCCAGGCGCGCAGCCGCTGGGTCGCGAACACCACGGAGGTCAGCGGCTCCATCCGCGGCGAGTACCTGGTCGTCCCCGCAACGATCAACGTCGTTCCGGCCCCCGGCACGCTCGGTGCGGTGGCGATTGGCGGCCTGCTTGGTGTGCGTCGCCGGCGTTGACCGTTTGCCGAACTGACCCCTTGGGCGTGGGCGTGCTACTTCGCGTCCTTGTCCTCGTGCATGACGCCGAAGAGGTGGCCGGCGGGGTCGTTGCAGTAGGCGAGCCAGCCGACGCCGGGGATCGCCATTTTGGGGACGCAGACGCTGCCGCCCGCGGCGGTGACGGCGGCGGTGGCGCGGTCCACGTTGTCGACCTGGATGGTGTTGACGGTGCGCTGCTGGCCATCGCGGGAGCGCATGAGGCCGCCGTTGATGCCGGGCTGGTTCCTGGAGTCGGGCCCGCAGCAGTCGCCGGTGCCCAGGAGCCAGTACTCGGGCCCTTCGCCGCCTCCCCACTTGTGGACGGACCAGCCGAAGACGGCCTGGTAGAAGGCGAGGGACTTTTCGGGGTCGGGGGAGTGGATTTCGAAGTGGCAGGGGCGGTTGAGCATGGGGGCAGAATACCAAGGCAGAACACGGAGGAAGCGGAGGGGGGACGGAGTTGCGCGGAGGGAAGGCGTGGATACGCGTGCGATGCGCGGGCTGTACACGGTGTCGTCTGGCGATGTGATTCAGTACTGCCCCGGGCCTGCGGGGGGGCCGCCGGGTGGGGGCTGAGGCGGGTACTGCTTGCTGCCGATGACCCACCAGAGGATCGGGCCGAGCACGGGGATGACCCAGGAGACGATGGCCCACAGGAGCTTGTCGGCGCCGGCCATGGGCTGGCGCGACAGGATCTGGATGATCGCGATGATGGCCATCACGACCTGCGCGATGCCGCTGGAGGCGATGCAGCACCAGAGCCCGCCGAACACGGCGAAGATCCCTGCCGCGGCGGCGTCGGGCGGCCCGCCTGTCTGCATGAGCGTGAGCATGGTTACAGCTTACCTCCCGCGGCAGAGGGGTGGAAGTGCGGCGGGCCTTCCCGAGCGTTGAAGGGCTCCGGGGGCCGCTTACCATGGGGCCATGCCGAACCCGTCGCTGCTGGAAGTGTTCCCGTCGCCCACCGAGTCGCCGTTTGTCATTGAGCACATCGCGGAGGAGTTCACCTCGAACTGCCCGAAGACGGGGCACCCGGACTTTGGGGTGGTGACGGTGCGGTTTGAGCCTCGGGCGGCGGGGGCGGGGGGGACGTGCGTGGAGCTCAAGAGCCTGAAGCTGTACCTGCAGAGCTTCAGGAACGAGGGGATTTTCTACGAGGCGGTGACCAACCGGATCCGGGACGATCTCGCGGCGGCGATGAACCCGGCGTGGCTGCTGGTGCGGACGGACTGGCGCGGGCGGGGGGGGATCCGGTCCACGATCTACGCGACGCAGGGGAGCGTGCCGGTGGAGTGGCGGAAGTAGGGTAAGTGGTCGAGTGGTCAAGCGGTCAAGTACTCAACACTCGACCACTTTGCCACTCGACCTCTTGACCACTTCTTGTCAGTTCGGAACGACGCGGACAACGGACACGGCTTCCACGAGCATTTCGTAGACCAGGGCGATGTCGTCGTTGCCGAGGCGGACGCAGCCCATGGACTTGCTCTGGCCGATGGAGCTGGGGTCGATCGTGCCGTGGAGGCCGAAGCCGGTGTGGACGCGGCTGTCGCCGACGCCCTCCCAGCCGAGCCAGAACTCGCCGATGGGGTTCTTGGGATCGTCGGCGGAGAACTGCTCGCCGGTGCGCGGGTTGACCCAGTGGGGGTTGATGAGCTTGCTGCTCTTCTTGATGACGAAGGTGCCCAGGGGGGTGCCGTTGTTCTCGCCCAGGCCGACGGGCATGCTCTTGATGAAGACCCAGCTGCTCTCGTCGTCGGGGCCGCCGGCGAAGATGTCCATGCGGAAGGCGCTCTTGTGGACCACGGCGTGGAAGGGGCCGCGGACGAGCTTCAGCTTCTGGCCGACGCGGATGGAGTTGGGGTTGGCGAGGCGGTTGACGCGTGCGATGAG
Organism: Planctomycetota bacterium; assembly: GCA_023434205.1. Lineage (GTDB taxonomy): Bacteria > Planctomycetota > Phycisphaerae > Phycisphaerales > UBA1924 > JAEYTB01. The sequence goes on from JAEYTB010000039.1 coordinate 3,414, forward strand.
GCGGTGGTCCACGGCGAGGTCGCGCTTACGGCGGATGCGCTCGAGGCTGTCGCCGCTGGCGACGGTGTAGGTCTCGACGAGCGGGTCGCCGGGGGCCACCTTGGGCGAGAAGAGCAGGTCCTCGTTGATGGTGGCGAGCTTGCTGCGCAGGCCTTCCTGGTCGGCGGTGGAGGTCTCGGGGTGCATCAGGGCGCGGGTGTAGCTGACGCGGGCCTGGACGAGGTTGTTGCTGCGCATCGCGGCGTCGCCGGCCTCGATGTGGGCGCGGGGTCCGGCGGCGCTGCTGGTCATGACCTGGGGGACGGGCGGGGCGAGGA
>JAEYTB010000148.1 GCA_023434205.1 Planctomycetota bacterium
CGTCTGCGGCTGGGTCTGCTGCTGAGGCTGCCCCTGCTGCGTCTGCGGCTGGTGCTGCTGCTGGGGCTGCCCCTGCTGCGACTGCGGCTGACTCTGTTGCTGCGGCTGGTTCTGCTGCTGAGGCTGCCCCTGCTGCTGAGGTTGACCCTGTTGGGGCTGAGACTGACCCTGCTGAGGCTGCCCCTGTTGCTGAGGTTGGCCCTGCTGCGCCTGCGGCTGGGGTTGACCCTCCTGTGGCTGCGGTTGGCTCTGCTGCTGGGGCTGCCGCTGCTGAGGCTCCCCCTGCTGCGACTGCGGATGGCTCTGCGGCTGGGGCTCGCCCTGTTTCGGTTGCGGCTGGCTCTGCTGCGGCTGCCCCGGCTGTGGCTGGTTCTGCTTCCGAGGCTCCCCCTGCTGAGGCTGGCTCTGCTGCTGGGGCTCGGGCGGCGACGGCGGGGGCTGAGTGCCGGCGGGCTGATCTCGCGCCGTGCTCGGCGGCTGCTCTGGCGGCGTGCCGGGCTGGTCCTGGGACGCCGGAGGCTGCGGGGGCTGCGGCGTCTCAGGCGACGCCGGCGGGCGTGTGAGGGCCTTGGCGGCGTCGCGGAGTCGCTCCCCCAGTTGCTTCAACTCCTCGCGCGGCGACGCGGACTGCGGCGAAGGCGGCTCGTCCTCAGGAGTCGCAGCCGTGGGGTCGGCGGTATCGGACCCGGTCGGTTCAGCGTCCGCCCGCGGTTCGCTGCTACCCGGCGCTGCATCGGGCTGCCCATCCGGCGCGGCCTCCGGCGTAGCAGCCGACCCGGGGCTGGGCGCGGCTTGGTCGCTGGAGTCAATCGCGTTCGCGAGTTGCTCGAGCTCCGACGCCAGGCGCTGGCGTTCCTCGGGGGGGAGCGAGTCGAACTGCTCTCCCAGCCGCACGGCCTCCTCCGCCGCGGCTGCCAGGTCGGCACGGGACAGGCGGCGGACCAGATCAGACTGGAGCGACGGGTCCTTCTGAAGCGACGCGAGCCGCTCGCGCAGGGCGTCCTGGCGTGCCTGCTGCTGCTGCGCAGATTCGTTGAGGGCACGCGCGGCGCGGTCCAGCGTGCTCGCGGCCTGCGCGCGGGCCTGAGACTCATCGAGCCCGCCCCCGGCAAGCTCGCGTTCGAGCGCATCGAGCGCGGCAAGCTCACGGGCTGTCTGCGGGTTGTCGGCCAGAGCCTCACGCGACTCTTCCACCGCCTGAGACACCGCCTGGACCGTCTGCGCCTGCACCGGCTCGCGCGGGGGCTGCGCACGGGTGAACCACTCCTGCGCCGGAAGAAAAACACCCGCCACAGCGGCGAGGGCCAAGGCCACGGGGCCGCCGATCCACGTCCAGTGGGGCCTGATGGCGACGGCCCGCGCGGGGTTGATGGACTGGGCGAGCTGTTCAGCCTCGGCCACGGCCAGGTCCGTGAAAACGGGGTCGCCGCCCCCTGTGTCAGGCAGCAGGAGCGCAGAGCTGAGGCGGTCGCGGAGGGCGAGGCGCTGGTCAAGCTCCCACGCGCCGCGACGGGCGGTCCAGGGGCGGAGCAGGGCGAGCGTACCGCCCACAAACAGGCCGAGCGCGGCAGGCACACCCGCGGCGACCTCCCACGGAAAGCGGCTGCCCGAAACCTTGACGTACGCCGCGGCGGCAGCGCCCACCGCCGCGCCGGCGAAGAAGCCCCACCCGGCGAATACGACCAGCCGGGCAAGCATCGCGCGACGGGCGGCGGCCCGGGAAACCCTCAGCGTGACGATGGGGGTTGATGGCACACTCCATAGTACGGGATTCCCGCGTCACCGGATTGAAACAGGCGAGCCCGGGCTCATGCGGATTGCAGGCTTGCCCTCAACCAGAACGGGCTAGCGGGAGGCGAGCAGCTCGCGGGTATTCCTGCGGGACAGGGCGAGCACCGGCGGCAGGGCCGCGCCCAGCGTCACGATGAAAACCGCCAGCCAGCCCGCGGCGATCGGCACCGGCGGGGGGCGGAGGTTGAGCTCGAGCCCGAAGAGCAGCTTGTCGAGGTGTTGGCCGCACGCGACGCCGGTGATGCCCAGCCCCGTGCCCAGCACCCCCGCGGCGAGCGCGATCAGCACGGCCTCGCCCAGCACCAGGCGGGTGAGCAGGGCGCGGGGGGCCCCCACGGCCCGAAGCACGCCGAACTCGTACCGGCGCGCGGAGATCCCGGCAATGATGATGTTCGCGACGCCGAACGACGAAATCACCATCGCAAAGACGGCGATGGAGGAGGTCACCAGGAGCGTGCCGCGGATGATGCGGGTGATCTCCTGCAGGATCTTGCGGCCGCTGCCGGCGTCCAGCAATCCGGCGTCAAGCAGGGTGGAGCGGATCGCCGCGACCGCCTCCTCGTCGGAAACCTCCGGCGAAAGCCCGATCTGGAACATGCTGATGGCGTCGGTGCCGAGTTTCTCCTTCAGGTCCTTGCGTGACCCGAAGACGGCGTGCATGGACTGCTCGGTGAAGGTGTCGCCCACGGAGAAGAACTGGCTGACGATCTCGAGCCCCGGGCTGGTGACAACCCCGACGATCTCCATGGGGTGCTCGCGGCCGTCCTCGCCCTTGACCAGGAACGTGTCGCCCACCCCCATGTTCTGAGCGGTCAGGAACTCTCGGGCGACGATGACGGCGCCGCCCTCGCTGAGCCGCTCCCTGGCGCGGTCCTGGCCGGCGGAGTCCGTGGGCGCCACCCACGTGAGGCGGGTCAGCCTGAAGAAGGGCTCGGGGTCGAACGCGATAAACGTCGTCTTGTACTGCTGGAGCGCACGGACGCCGAACGCCTGCGTCTCGACGCTGTGCAGCGTGATGGGCACGGTCCCCGTCACAAAGGGCAGCGCCTCGAGGCGCGCGCGGCTCTCTTCGGTAAGGTTGAGCCCCACGGCGAAGGCGTCGGGGAACTTGAACTTGCCCAGCCAGTCGTTGAGGATCGCGTGGCCCTGCGTCCAGATCGCCACCATGATGGCCAGGCCCGACATCATCGCGCCCGCCGTGAAGCCGTAGCGGTACGGCGTCGCGGCGACGGTGCGGCTGAGCAGGCGCGGCGGGAGCCGCATCACGCGCCGGATGACCGGCCCCGCGACCGCGTTGATCAGCATGATGACCGGGACGCTGAGCAGGAAGTAGCCCACGAACATCGCCGGGAGGCCGACCGTGGCATAGCCCCAGAAGGCGGCCTGGCCGTCGGGCGCGAAGAAAACAATCCCAAGGGTCAGGCACACCGCGCCCACGCCCAGCGCGCCCAGCGCGGCGACGGTCCACCTGTTCACCGGCTTGGCGCGGACAGCCAGCCCCTCGAGCGGCGAGACGCGGGCGGCCTTCCACGCCGCGTACGACGCCCCGGCAAGGCCCGCGCAAAGGGCCCCCACCGCGGCGACGGTGAGGCCGGAGGGTGAGATGGCCAGCCCGTGCGGCACGTGTTCCCGGCCCAGGTGGATGAGCAGCGCCGCGAGGGCGACGCCCAGGGGCACACCGATCAGACCCCCCGCCGCGCCGATCAGAGCGCCCGCGATGAGCTGCGCTCGGGCAAGCTGCGCGCGCGTCGCGCCGATGCACCGCATGATGGAAAGCTCGCGCTGCCGCTCGTTGATCCCCGTGGCCATGCCGGTGGTGATGATGAACGCCGCGGCGAGGAAGGCCATGAAGGTGGCGATGACAAAGCCCAGGTCTTGAGAGCGGAGGTTCTGCTCCAGGCCGCTGGTCACGCGCTGCGTGGTCTGGACGATGATGCCCTTGCCGAACTCGTCGCGGTGGGCCGCGGCGGCATGCTCCGGGTCGGCGCCCTCGTGCAGCACCAGGTCCACCTGGCTGATCACGCCCTGGTTGCCGGTAATCTCCTGAAGAGTCTCGAGCGTCGTGAACACGCGCCAACGGCCGCCGAAGGGCGGCTCGGCGGTGATGCCGACGACGGTGAGCGGCTGGTTGCGGCGGAAAAGGCGGACCAGCTCGATCTGATCACCAACCCTGAGGTCGTGCCGCTGGTTGAGCTCCTCCGCCTCGCGCGCCGACGCCGCGCGGAGGGGGCCGAAGTCGCGCCCCTCATAGCGGGCCGGGTCAACCGGGCCGACCAGCCCCGAGGCCCGCCCGGGCACCGTGCTCTCTTCGCGGCTCAGGTGGCGGGCAAGGGCCAGGTCGATGGCGACCTCACCGGGGCCGGTGGGCATGCGGCCCTCGACGAGCCTGGTGGTGCGGACCTGGTGCTCCTGCGGGTCGATGCCGTGGGCGACGGCGGTGCCGACAAAGCTGACGACCTCGCGCTGGTGCTCGATACCCCCGGCGCTGAGGGCCCAGCGCGGGCGGACGAAACGCCAGGTGGAAGACGACTCCAGCCGCGGCACGGCGAGGCGCGTCTCCGGCCAGGCCCGGGCGCGTTCGAGCACGCTCTGGGGCATGGTCCCGCCGCCGGAAGGGCGGACCCGCAGGTCGCTGCGGCCGATGGTCTCGTCCATGCGGCCCTCGATGGCGCGCGTGAGCGACGCCATCGCGCACGAAACCGTCGCGATAAGCGCCGCCGAAAGCGCAACCGCCGCAATCAGCAGCAGCGTGCGGTTACGCCGGGCTGACAGACTGTTGGTAGCAAGCCGCCACGCCGGCCGCATCCAGCCCCTCCGTGAGGATCGTTGAGGTGACGCGCCCGTCGCGCAGCACGAAGATCTTCGAGCAGTTGACCGCCGCGGCGGGCTCATGGGTGACCATCAGCACGAGCATGTCGCGCTCCGCGGCGAGTTCGGCCAGCAGCTTCCAGAGGCGGGCGCTGGTGGCCGAGTCGAGGTTGCCGGTGGGCTCGTCGGCGAAGAGCACCGCCGGTCCGAAAAGCAGGGCGCGGGCGATGGCGACGCGCTGCTGCTCGCCGCCGGAGAGGGCGTCGGGGCGATGGTCCGCGCGGTCGGCCAGGCCCAGGCGGCCGAGCAGCTCGGTGCTCCTCTGGTTGAGCCAGCCCTCGGGCTCGCCCGCGAGCATGCCGGGCAGCTCGACGTTCTCCTTGGCGGTCAGCGTGGGGATGAGGTTAAACTGCTGGAACACGATGCCGATCTCCCGCCGGCGGAAGACCGTGGCCTGGCCCTCGGTCAGCGCGTGGACCCCGCGCCCGGCGACGTGGACCTCGCCCATGTCGGGCGCGTCCAGCGCCGCCAGCAGGTGCAGCAGCGTGGACTTCCCGCTGCCCGAATGGCCCATGATGGCGTAGAAACCCGGCTCGGCGATCTCGAGGTCCACACCCCGGAGGGCGGCCACGTCGCGCCCCGCGAGCCGGTAAGACTTATGCACGTTGATGCAGCGGATGAGGGGCGCGCGGCCGGCCGGCGTGACCGGCGTGACCGTCGAGAGGGGCGTCGTCACGGGTGCTGCGCGTCGTAGGCCTTGGAGTCCATGAGCTTGGATAGTCCCCCCTTGTCCGTGATCTTGACCTTCACCAGCCACCCGGCCTCGTACGGGTCGGAGTTGAGCAGGCCGGGGTTGTCGGCCAGGGCCGGGTTGTTCTGGGCCACTTCGCCGTCAACGGCGCAGTAGATGTCGCTCGTGGTCTTAACCGACTCAACCTCGCCGATAACCTCGCCGGCCTTGAACTTGAAGCCGGGCTTCTTCATCTCGACGTAGGTGACGTCCGTGAGCTGGTCCACGGCGAACTGGGTGAGGCCCAGGGTCAGGGTGTCGCCCTCGACCTTGTGCCACTCGTGGGAGGAGGAATACAGACGGTCGGCGGGGTTAGCCATCGTGTGCGGTCCTTTGGGCAGCCCTTGGGGCTGGGGCGGCATGGTAGCCCGCACACCCCCCTACCCGGCGTGTTCTCATCTGATTGACGCACCGTAGAGGGCCCGCTAGTCTGCCCCCCCTACCTCCCCCAGAAGGCGTGCCCGGCCAAAGGGGCTCCCCGCATGTACGCGGGGGATGCTTGGCCCAACCCACGCCCTTCCTGTAGAGTGCCCTCCGCGATGCTCCTCACCCTGACCGCGAGTTGTCTGCGTTCCATGCTCACCGCCGGGCGCGGCAAGAAGCCCAAGCTCGACCTGCTCGACCTCCCCACCTACGCCCGCGAGACCCTGGGCCTCGCCGGCATCAACCTGTCCACCGACCTGCTTGTGGGCGCCGATCGCTCCCGCCTCGAGTCAGTCCGCGAGCGGGCCGACCGCGCGAGCTGCGCCTGCCTGCTCCTGGTCGAGGCGGACATCCAGCCCTTCGGCTCGCCGCAGGAAAAGGCCAGCACCGGCGCCGTGGAGCGGATGCTCCGCGTCGTCGAGGCGGCCCACATCCTGGGCTGCAGCGCCGCGGCGGTGCGCGTCGAAGCCAACGACGATGACGCGACCTTCATGCGTGTCGCCGGCCGGCTCAAGCCGGTCATGGAGCGGGCCGAGAAGCTCGACATCAACCTGCTGATCTCCCCGGCCAAGGGCCTGACCGCCCGGCCCGAGCGGGTCACGGAACTGCTCAAGAAGGTCGGCGGCTTCCGCATCGGCACCTACCCGGACTTCCAGACCGCCTCGGAATCCAAGGACCCCGTGGCGTACATGCAGCGGCTTACGCCCTACGCCACCGCCGTCGCGGCCACCACCGTGAAGTTCACGACGCCCTCGGGCGGCGAGCTTGGCGATGAAGACATCGACGCGCCCTTCAAGCACGCCCCCTACGAGCTCAAGCCGCTGGTAGACGCCGTGATTTCCGTCGGGTACGACGGGCCGCTGGCCCTGGACTACAGGGGCGGGGGCGATGTTACAATAGGGCTGGGCCGCAGCCGGGACGCCATCCTGGGCACCTTCGGCGAGCCGGAGGATGAAGAGGACGAGCTGGAGCTCGAGGAGTAGGAAACCCCGCGGCGATCGCAGCCGCTTTTCAGAGGAAGACCAGCGGGAACCGGTCATGAGCACGCACGCCCTTCACCGCGTGGAGACAGACCTCGGCCCGGGTGTCATTGTCCGACCGCTCCGACCCACCCTCCAGAGCACCGTGTTCCGCCTTGACGCCCCCATCATCATCACGATCGACGGTCCGGCCGGGACCGGCAAGTCATCCGTCGCGCGGGCCCTGGCCAAGCGGCTCGGGCTGGACTTCCTCGACACCGGAGCGATGTACCGCGCCGCCGCGGCGATCGCGATCGACTACGGAATCCCGATCGCCGACGCCCAGCGGCTGGTAGACCTGGTCAAGCAGGCCGACCTGCACTTCGACTGGTTGCAGGACCCGCCCCGGATCCTGGCGTGGGGGCAGCCGCTGTCGGAGCGGATCCGCCAGGCGGACGTCACGGCGATCGTCTCTCCCGTCGCGGGGATCGGGGCGCTGCGGCAGCACATGGTGGCCAAGCAGCGGATCATCGCCCGCCAGCACCCCCGGCTCGTTTCCGAAGGGCGGGACCAGGGTTCGGTCGTGTTCCCCGATGCGCACGTGAAGTTCTACCTGGACGCATCGGCCCAGGTCCGCGCGATGCGGCGGGCCCAGCAGCTCCAGGCGGCGGGGGTGGCGGCGGATGAGCAGCGCCTGCTGCGGGAAATCGTGGAACGCGACCGCAGCGACATGAACCGCGCCGACGGCCCGCTGGTGCGGCCCGAAGGCGGGATCATCGTGGACACCTCGCACCTGCTGTTCGACGAGGTGGTCGGGGAGCTGGAAACAATCGTCCGGCGCAAGGCGGAGGAGCCGTAGGCTTGCAGCCGCCGCGATGATCCTGACCGACCGCCAACCCGGCTCGCCGCTGTACAAGGTGTGGTTCTACGAACTGGTGCGCACGGCCGTGCTGCTGGCGTTCAAGGTCGCGTTCCGCGCCCGTGGATTCGACCGCAAAAACGTGCCCGCGAAGGGGCCCGTGCTGCTGGCCAGCAACCACGAGTCGTTCCTCGACCCCCCCACCATCGCCATCCTCCTCCACCACCGGCACCTGGAGTTCGTCGCACGTGCGAGCCTGTTCAAGGGCTTCTTCGGCCACATCATCAAGGCCCTCAACGCCATCCCCCTGAAGGACGACGGCGGGGACGCCGCGGCGATCAAGGAAGTCCTGCGGCGGCTGGAATCAGGCCGGGCGGTGCTCATCTTCCCCGAGGGCTCGCGCTCGCCCGACGGAGAGATGAAGGAGTTCAAGCGGGGCGTGGCGCTGCTGGTCAAAAAGGCGCAGTGCCCCGTCGTCCCCGTGGCGATCGCCGGCGCGTTCGAGCACTGGCCCGTGGGCGGCAAGTGCCGGTTCCTGGGGCCATCGGTCCGCGTGAAGTACGGCCAGCCCATCGCCCACGAGGAGCTGATGAAAAACGGCGCGGACGCCGCGTTGGAGCGGCTCCGCGCCGAGGTTGCCAGACTGCGGGAAGAGCTTCACGCGCTCAAGCAGCGTACTGCGCGCTGACACCGGCCATCTCCGCCCCCACGCGCCGCAGGGCGGCGACCCGCTTCTCCGTAGGCGGGTGGGTGGCGAACACGTTGGTCAGCCCGCGCCCGGTGAGCGGCTCCACGATGAACATGCTGTTCTGCGCCGGGTTGGGGTTGTCCATCGGCACTCGCTTGCTGTACGCCTCCAGCTTCAGCAGCGCGCTCGCAAGACCGTTGGCGCTGCCCGCGATGTGGGCCCCGTCGTGGTCCGCGACATACTCGCGGCTGCGGCTGATGGTGGCCTGGATGATCGCCGCGCCCACCGCCGCGATGATCATCGTGACGAGCATGACGATGGGGTTGGTGTCGCGGTCGCGCCCGCCCAGCAGCCAGCCCCAGTGGGCCAGGTAGGCCAGCACGCCCGCGATCGTCGCGGCGACCGCGCTGGTCAGCGTGTCACGGTTCTTGACGTGCGCCAGCTCGTGGGCCATCACGCCGCGGAGCTCCTCCAGCGAGAGAATCTGGAGGGCCCCCTCCGTCACGGCGACCGCGGCCTTGGAGGGGCTGCGGCCGGTGGCAAAGGCGTTGGGCGCCTGCTGGGGGCAGATGTACACGCGGGGCATGGGCATGCCGGCCCGCTGGCGGAGCTCGTCCACCATGAAGTAGAGCTCGGAGGCAACGCCGCCCTCATCAGGGCCGATCTGACGGCCGCGCATGGCCGCCAATGCGATCTTATCGGAGAAGAACCAGGCGACGAAGTTCATCAGGCCGCCGAAGACCAGCGCAAAGAGCATGCCCTGCTGGCCGTAGTAGCTCCCGGCCAGCAGAAAAAGCCCCATCATCGCGCCCATCAGCAACGCCGTCTTGACGTTGTTGGCAAACCGAACCATGTCTGACTGTCTCCTTCTGCCCCTTCTTGGGGCGGTTCTTTCTACGGGGAACGCCCCCTGGAGTTCGAGGTGGGGCCCCGTTTGGGTTCAACCGTAGGTCCTGCAACGCTTATGCCGGACCTTAGCCTCAAGTTACCCCCCTGTTCCGACGAATCGGATTGTGGACACCCTGTCGTCGTGGCATGTTCCACGAGCCAGACGCCACCCGGGAGCGTTTCCCGGCAGCATCACCCGGCGAATCTGGATAGTCTGCTCGCGGTGTAAGACTTGAGGCTTGCAAGCCCTGAAAAGGGCAGGGGTTGGTGACCCCAGGCAATCCCGGGTCTTGGAGGTCGGGAAGTGAAGACTGGCTCAGCGATAGCGCTCAATCTGCGCGATCCCATGGCGTGGCCTTTCACTGCCCGCCGGGCGGCGACCATCGCCGGAGTGGGCGCGGTCTTCATCCTGACGGTCTGGTCCGCCATTCTGACCAAGCAGTCCCGAACCGCCCTGCCCCTGATGAAGGAGGCGACCGTCGCCGTGGGCGAGCCCACCCTGCCGGGCGACCGGCTCGCGGGGGTGACGGAAGTCGACCTGGTCGAGGTGCTCGAGGTCGAAGAGGCCAGCGAGGACGAACTGACCGGTCCGCTGCCGATCCCGCGGACGTCCGACCAGCCCGCCATGAGCGAGGAAATGCTGCGGCTGTGCGCCGACCCCGCCGTGCGGTGGTTCAACGGCCGGCCCGTGAAGCCCTGGAAGACCATCACGATGAAGGTGACGGCCTACTCCCCCGATGCGCAGTCGTGCGGTGAGTTCGCCGACGGGATGACCGCGACCCTGCACTCGGTCGAGACCAACAACTTCCAGCTTGTCGCCGCCGACCCCAAGCTCCTCCCCTACGGCAGCATGCTGACCGTGCCCGGCTACGCGGGCAACGACATCGTCCCGGTGCTCGACTGCGGCGGGGCGATCAAGGGCCGGCGCCTCGACGTCCTGTTCCCCACGCACCAGGAGGCCCGCCGCTGGGGCGTCAAGAAGGTCAAGGTCATCGTTTGGCAGTACGTGGACGGCAAGCCCGCCGACAACCCCCGCACGCTGCGGTGAACAGGCGACGCGGTCCCGCCGGCCGGGGGTCGCGGCGGTCTCGCGAACCCGGTACTGTGCTGACCGGATGCCCGACGATTCCATCCCAGCCCTGCTCGCGCCGCCATTGAAGCGCGACAACCCCTTCACACGCAGCGTGGCTGGGCTTGTCGGGATGGGGTTTCTGGCGCTGATGCTTCTGGTGTGCGTTGGGACGCTGCCCTGGACACTGGGCACGCCGCAGGGGCAGGTCATACCCAGATACAACGAGGGGTCTGCGGTGGCCGGGCGGCTGCCGCCCTGGTGGGTGCGGCCAAACCAGGCGCAGGTGCTGCGGTTCCATGGCGTGGTCGCGGCGGCGGAGCCGGCGGTTGTGGAACGGATCGCGGCGGCGCATGGGATCGGGGCTGATGAGGTGGTCGTTGCGACGGAAGGGCCGATCCTGGCGGACATGCGTGAGCATTGGCCGCGGTACTTCCTGGGGACTGATGTGCTGGGCCGGAGCCTGCTGCTGAGGTGCCTGGCGGGCGGGGGGCTGTCGCTGGGGATCGGACTGGCGGCGGCGCTGCTGTCGGTGTGCATCGGCACGGCGTACGGCGCGGTCGCCGGGTACGCCGGCGGGCGGACCGACGGCGTCATGATGCGGGTGGTGGATGTCCTCTACGGCCTGCCCTACGTGCTGCTGGTGGTGCTGCTGGCGGTGGCCGGCGATGCCCTCGTGAGCGAGTTCGTGGCCCGCAATAAGGAGCGGGCGGCGTGGGTCCGGGCCGAAGCGCGGATGGTCGCCGCCGAGCAGGGGCTCCCGGGCGACAACGCCTGGCGGGACCTGCTCGACGAGGACGCGGAGCTGCGGGCGCGGCTCGAAGAGCGCGCCGCCGACGCGCTGCCCGCGAGGGAGATGTCCAAGGGCACCCGGAGCACGCTGGACGTCGTGACCCTGCTGGTGGCCATCGGCGGGCTGAGCTGGCTGACGATGTCGCGCGTGATCCGGGGGCAGGTGCTGAGCCTGAAGAACCAGCCGTTCATCGAGGCCGCGCGCGCGGTGGGCGTGCCGCTGCCGCGGATGTTCCGGCGTCACCTGCTGCCCAACCTCATGGGCCCGATCATCGTGTACTCCACGCTGACGGTGCCCCAGGCGATGCTGCAGGAGTCGTTCCTCAGCTTCCTGGGCATCGGCGTCAAGCCCCCGCTGCCCAGCTGGGGCAACCTCGCCGCGGACGGGCTCGAGCAGCTCAACCCTTACGACAGCAACTGGTGGCTGCTGCTGTTCCCGTGCCTGCTGCTGGGGTCCACGCTGCTGGCGCTGAACTTTGTCGGAGAGGGGCTGCGGGAAGCAATGGACCCCAAGAGGGCGCGCCGATGAGTCGTGTGGCCAAGGTCCGTCGCTGGGTGGGCCGGCGCGGCGGGCTGGTCGCGCTGCCGGTCGCCGCGGCGGCGTACGGGCTGAGCGGGTTTTACGCTGTCTCGATCGAACCGACCCGGCACGAGCACATCGGGTTCGTGTGCGGCATGTGCCAGGTGGCGTGGAGGACGAAGCTTGCAGCGGACCCAACGGTCTTCGGCCCGCCAGGGACTTATGCCAACGAGGTCACCTCGAACGCCTGGATGACCCAGTTTTCCACCGGTCGGCTGAAGGACCATCAGTACATCTGGTTCCCCATGTGGCTCTTCATTGCGGGTGCTGCGCTCTGGGCGGGTGGAGGGCTCCTGTACCCGAAGCCCAAGCCCCCCGGGCTGTGCCGAACATGCGGGTATGACCTGACAGGGTTGGTGGGCCGCCCATGCCCCGAGTGCGGCCGCGTGGGCCGGCGGGGAAGCACGGCATGACACAGGCGCCTTCGGTCATGTCCGCCGGCACTCCCCCACTGCTGTCGGTGCGCGACTTTGCATTATCCTTCGACAACCGCGCCGGGCCGCGCTTGCAGGCGGTCGACGGGCTCTCGCTCACGGTCTACCCGCGCCAGACCGTGGCGGTGGTCGGCGAGTCGGGGTGCGGCAAAAGCGTGTCCGCGATGAGCCTGCTCCAGCTCGTGCCGCGGCCGCCGGGGCGGTTTGACCGGGGCACCGCCGAGTTCCGCGCTCAGGACGGGGCCCCGGGCGTGGACCTGCTGGCGATGGGGCCCGAGCAGATCCGCGCCGTGCGGGGCAACCAGATCGCGATGATCTTCCAGGAGCCGATGACGAGCCTGAACCCGGTCTACAGCGTGGGGGAGCAGATCATCGAGGCGGTGCGACTGCACAGGGGACTGGGCCGTCGCGAGGCCCGGCAGGTCGCGCTCGATTCCATGCTCGACGTGGGGATCGCCGAGCCGGACGCACGCATCGACCAGTACCCCCACCAGTTCTCCGGCGGCATGCGGCAGCGGGTGATGATCGCCATGGCCCTGGCGTGCGAGCCGCGGCTGCTGCTGGCCGATGAGCCCACGACGGCCCTCGATGTGACGGTGCAGGCGCAGATCCTGGAGCTGCTGCGGTCGCTCCAGCAGCGGCGCGGCATGGCGGTGCTGCTCATCACCCACGACCTGGGCGTCGTGGCGGAGAACGCGGACATCGTGTGCGTCATGTACGCCGGGCGGGTGGTGGAGTACGCGCGGGTGACCGACCTCTTCGAGCGGCCCCTGCACCCCTACACGCGCGGGCTGCTCAACTCGGTCCCGCGCCTGGGAGCGCGCCGGGAGCGTCTGGTGACGGTCAAGGAAATCGTGGACCGGCCGGAGGAGATGTCGCGCCTGCCGGGGGGCGACCGCGGCGTGCGTGCCTGGTGGCCGTGGCACGAGCCGCCGCGGGACCTCGTGCGGGCCGAGCGCGCCGCGGGCGACTATGCGCTGCTGGAGGTCGAGCCCGAGCACTGGGTGGGCGTGTGGCGGACGACTGCGGTCGCGGACAGGCCCCTACGGGCCCCGGACCTGGCGTACAAGCGGTCGGAGGCGAAGGGTTGAGCACGGGCCGCTCACGGCCGCGCAGCACCGGCGCCGCACATCGACGCAGATAGGATGGTGGCATGCGGGTGCTGATCCTCGCCGACGAGTTCTTTGCCAGCCGCGAACGCGGGCTGCTGTCGCGCCTCGAGATCGGGCTCGCGGATGAGGGTGTGCGCGTGATCCACGCCGTGCCCGAGGGCTTCAACGCCGAGGCCCCGGAGGGCGTGTTCTCGCGGGTGCTGACGTACTCCTCCAAGACGCTGCTGCTGACCCGCCCGCTGGCGGTGCGGAAGCTGGTGCGGGCGCTGGCCGACATCGACGAAAAGGAGCAGCCCGCGGGCATCGACGTCGTCCACGTGTTCGGCGGGTCCGTTTGGGGCCTGGGCACCGACCTCGCCGTCGAGATCGGCGCGGGCCTCGCGTTGGAGGTGTGGCGGGCGGGGCTGGTGGAGCGGGCGCGCGGGGTGAAGCTGGAGGACGGGGATGTCCCCCTCCTGATCGCGCCGGACCAGGCGATCGAGCGGGCGCTCGCGCAGGCGCCCGCCGCGGCCAGCGGGCCGACATGCCGCCTCGCGGCGTGGGGCGTGCTCACCCCGTCGGCGCCCCGCGAGATCTTCCCGCCCGGCAAGGCCCCATCGGTCATGGTGATCGGCTCCGGGCGCGACCACGCCGCGTTCAGGAACGCCGTGGAAGGGATCGCCTCGATCGCCCGCGACAACCCGGACCTGCTGGTCTTCTGCGATGCGCTGGCGGCGCGACGCACCGACGTGTGGTCGCTGGCACGCAAGCTGGGGATCCTGCACAACCTCTCGCTGATCGACGAGCTGGAGGGCCGGCGCGACCTGCTCCTGCACGGCGACGCCCTCGTCCTGCCCGAGGCCCACGGCGAGCAGCGGAGCATCCTGCTCGAAGCGATGGCGGCGGGCATGGTGGTGATCGCGGCGGCGGACCCCATGGTCAGCGTCCTCCAGGACGGGGTGACGGCCCGGCTGGTGCCCAAGGGGCCGGGCCAATGGAGCGCGGTGCTGCGCGACGTCATCACGAACCCTGAGCGGGCGCGGGGGCTGGCGCGGTCGGCGCGGGAGTTTGTGAAGACTCACCGGCGGGCCAGCGACCACGTGCGGGCGGTGATCGGCGCGTACGACTGGCTCGCGTCCGACGATCCGCTCCCCTACGGGGTGTGACCGCCCCTCGCCAAGGGCCCATAACCGGCCTGGAGCATGAGTTCCCGGAAGGATGGGCAAAACCCGCTTGTTTCGGCGGGAAAACGGTGCATGCTGAGAGAGCGGGCGTCCGGCGGCGCGGAACCGGGCCCGGCGAACATTTCAAGAGAGGACTCAGCCATGGTCTTTGCGATTCTGGCGGCGGCGGCCGCGATGAACGGCACGCCGGATACGTGCGCACAGCCTTCGCCCAACTACACGCCGGCGAGCGTGAACGTGGCGAGCGTCAACAACCCGACTTATTCCTTCCCGGGCGTGGACAACCGGGCCGCGGTCAACGGGCGCATCTTCAAGGGGCGCGTGATCGTCGGCGGGCACGAGGTGGGCGCCAAGACCGCGGCGGCGGACGCGGCGGTCGCGTACGGCGCGCTGGGCGAAGAGAACGTGCGGGTGCAGGCCCAGGTGGAGGGGCTCATGCGCTTCCACCCCACCGCCACCGTCGAGTTCAGCCCCTGGACGCCCGTCCCCGAGCAGCAGGCCAGCCCCTACAGCGACGCCTACAGCCGCGGGCACCAGAAGATGGCCCGGCGCGCCGAGGAGGCCCGGCAGCAGTGGCTCAAGGACAACAACTACGTCGGCGGGGTGCGCACGCACGTGAACGACGCCGTGCTGCACAGCCTCCCCGCGGCCAAGCCCCAGACCAAGCTCCCAGTGCCGCGGGGCGTGATCGAGGTGAACCCCGAGGTCCCGGCCTTCAAGAGCCGCATGCAGGTGAACGCGGGCCCCGCGTCGCTCACGAAGATCGCCTCGCGCGGCGTGGTGAAGGTGCTGCCCAGGGACACCGTAAGGGTGGAGAAGACTGAGCAGGTGATCGCGACCGCTCAGAAGTAAGCCCGGGGCGTTCTGCCCGAGGGGAACTGAAGTCAGGGCCGGCGGGTCTCGCCGGCCCTGCTCATTTTTTTGTGCCCCACGGGCGGGTTAGCTCCCTTCCAGCCGCACGTCCAGGCGTGTCGTCCACACGCCGTCCGCCCGCCGGCGCAGCGGGACGATCACCGTCTCACGGTCCAGCGACCGCCGCTTCGCGGGCGTGACCCGCGGGTCGTCCTCGAACCACAGCGTGCGGTAGGTGTGCCGGTGGACCGCCGCGTCGATATGAAGGTGGATGTGCTGGGGGTCATCGGAGTTCGGGTAGCCGCCGGGCCGGACCGTGCGGAACCGGTACCAGCCGTCGGCGTTGGTCACCGCGACGCCGCTGATCCGGGGCGTGCGGCCCGCGCTCCCACGCGGCACGGACAGGCCCGCCGCGGCGGTGTTGTACGCGATGACAGAGGCCTTGGGCAGAGGGCTGCCCTGCTCGTCGAGCACCCGCCCGTAGAACTCCAGCCGTTCCCCCGGCTCGTCGTCGGGGCACATCGCCACCGCGATCTCCTTGTACGGCTCCTCATCGGCGAACAGGCGTTCGAGCCCAGGCCGAAGGTCGGCCAGCGGTCTGCCGGCCGCGCCGAGGTTGTGGTGGACCGACGCGGCGGTGCGGTTGACGTACAGGATGGTGGTGGTGACGGCCCCGGGGGCCGCCGCGGGCGCGTACTCCCGCACATCCTCCTCGTTGCCGGCGCGGTCGGCGATGGTGAGGAACACGTGGCGCAGCTGGGTGCGGGCGAAGGCCGCTCGGAGGGTCCGCTCCGAGTCCGCCCGTGCCGCGGACTTCTCGGGCAGCAGCACGACGTAGCCCACCGCGGTCCGCGGCCGGAGCGCCTCGATCGTGCGGTCGAGCTCCGCGGCGATCCTCACCGCCTGCGGGAGCCCGTCAACGCCCGTCCAGACCGCCGCGCTGGGCCGCTGCGAGTACACGCACAGCGGGCAGGCCGCCTTGCCCGCGTGCGGGCCCGTCACGTTCCAGGGCATAAAGCTGGGCACGTCCCGGCCGGCCTTGAGCTCAACCACGCCGACGGACCCGGGCAGCGGCTCGCCGGTTTGCCCCAGCGCCTGAACCAAAACCCAGGTGCAGGCGACCAGCACGAGGACGAAAACGGTGATGTGACGCATGAAGGCTCCCGGTCTCCTCGCCGGCCCGGCGGGCAGGCCGGGCGGCGGTGGCTCAGGCTGGGACGCGTGGCCGCGGGACGGTGTTAGCCGGAGCGGCGAGAAAGCACCGCCAACGAAAAAGCCCCTCGACACATCGTCGAAGGGCTTGCAGGGTCAGAAGTCAGGGTGACAGGATTTGAACCTGCGGCCTCCTGGACCCAAACCAGGCGCTCTACCAAGCTGAGCTACACCCTGCCGAGCCCAAGTCTAGGGGGCTACTTCAGCATGGGGTCCACGGGGACTTCCTGGAAGAGGACGACCTCGGGCTTGTCGCCGCGGCGGGTGACCTTGCTGCGGTCCACGACCATGACGAAGCGGCGGGCGATGGAGGGGACGAGCGGGTCGTCGGCCTGCACATCGCAGTCGGACTTCTGGTAGCCGTGGACGAGGAAGTACACGATGAAGTAGTCGCTGCGGGTGGAGACGCTGGGCAGGACGGTGTTGATCATCGCCAACTGCTCTTTGTAGCTGTTGGGGATGTTGCTGGGGATGCGGGGGGGCGTGCCGCCGGCGGGGTTGTCGTAGAGGACCGAGTCGATGCCGATGCGGCCGCTCGCGCCCGCGCCGTAGGCGACCCCGGCAGGCGGGGTAAAGCCGGGGTTGTTCGTGGCCTCGCTGTCGAAGCCGAGGAAGTCCATGTTGGTGGGGTACTCCCAGTCCGCGGGGATCGTGCCGGGCGTGGCGGGCGCTGCGGTGGTGCGGTAGCGGACGGTCTGGAGCGCGGCGGGAGAGCGGAAGCCCGGCTGCTCGCCGATCGCGACGATCTGCGTGGTCGCGGAGCGGCCGTCGAGGCTGCCGTGCGGCGCATCCGGGTCAACACCGGAGCTGTCGGTGAACGTCAGCACAGGACCGAACCCGGCGGCGCTCGCCGCGGAAAGGGTCAGGTAGGCGTCCTGCTTGTTGCGGAACCCGAAGATCGAGGCCGCGATGTCGATGCGGTCGTCGTACGCGGAACCGGCCCCCCACCACCACGGCGACGGTGTCGCGGGAGGCTGGTGCGGGGTCACCGCCGGGGGCGGGGAGAGCGTCGAAAGGCCGGCGCGGATGTTGGCGAGCGGGGCCGTGTTGATGTTGAGCATGCCCGGCATGGCACGCTTGAGCGACTCCCACGCGCCCCCGTCGGGGTCGACGGGGTTGATGGTGAAGGTGTCGAGGATGTTGAGGGCCATGGGGATCTGAAGGCCCACACGCTCGTCGTTGGCGTCGAAGAGCCCGTCGGCGTTCCGGTCGATAAAGGGCGCGAACTGGTCGAGCCGGAGGTTGCCGCGGTCCAGCAGGCGCGTGTCGAAGATTCCGCTGGGCAGGTAGTACGGCTGCGACGCATCGATGCCCGGGGCCGGGACGGTCTGGTACCCCAGGCTCATCGCGAGGGCCTCGCCCAGCGTGGTCCAGCGGAGCTCGTTGTCGGTCTCGAGGGCGTTGGAGGCGTTGAGGAACTTCTCCTCTGGGCCGATGCCCAGGGGAAGGAGGAGATCGGCGGGGCGGAGAAGCGTGCGTGAAGCGCCGCCGACGGTCTGGCTGAAGTTGTTGTTGGGGAGCGGGATCTCGGGGTACTGGGCGTTGTACGGCACGCCCGCGTTGTTGGCGGTGATGTGGACGTCCAGCTCGTCGGGCGACTCGCTGATCGGCGCGAGCCGGGTGGTGGCCATGTTGCTGAGCCAGGCGCGGACGGTGTTGGCGAGGCCGACGAAGCCCGGGTCACCGGCGGCGCTGAACAGCGTCTCGTCGGGGCCGCGGTCGCCGAGGTCGAAGTCGTCCTCCTCCGAGTTGTTCCAGCCGGACGAGAACTTGGGCTCGAGGCAGTAGGCGGGGATGGCGCCGACGGGGGCCCGGGGGCTCGCCGCGGCGGGGTTGCCCGGCCGGCTGTAGTTCGCCCACAGCGTGATCATGTACAGGTAGCTGTCGTCCT
>JAEYTB010000169.1 GCA_023434205.1 Planctomycetota bacterium
TTCAGCTTGGCCACTCCGCTTCCCTCCCCGGCCTCCGGTCAGGCCATGCGGGCCCACTTGATGAGCGTCGCCAGGTTGGGCGGCCGGCCGTACATCAGCACGCCGATGCGGAAAACCTTCGCCGCGACCTTGAGCGCGATGTACACCGTCACCACGCCCACTCCCACCGCGAGCAGGAGCTGCCACAGGGGCGGCGGCTGGCTGGAGGCCATCCGCAGCACCATCACGAAGGGGCTCATGGGCGGGATGAAGCTCAGGATCGTCGCCATGCGGCCCGAGGGGTTGGAGATGATGGGCATCATCAGCACCATGGGGACCAGCACCACCAGCATCACCGGCATCAGCAGGGCCTGGGCCTCGTGGATGTCCGTCACCGCCGAGCCCACCGCCGCCATCATCGCTGCGATTGTGAAGAACGCGATGAAGAAGAAGGCCACCAGGAACAGGAAGTTGATGCCCTCGAGCATGTCGCCGCGGTTGAAGAACAGCAGCGAGGAGATGCCGAAGCCCGAGTACACGCCCATGATCAGCAGCCCGGCCGCCATCTGCCCCACGATCTTGCCGCCCATGAGCTGCATGGGCGAGACCGCGCTGAGCAGCACCTCCATGATGCGGTTGCTCTTCTCCTCGATGGTCGAGGTCATCAGGAACTGTCCGCTTGTGAAGACGCTGATCCACAGCAGCATCATGAAGCCCACGGGTAGCAGGAACTGCTGCAGCTCGCCGCTGGACTTCTCCTGCCCGTCCTTGGTGACGCTCCTGGGCTCGGGCCGCTGGAGCCGCGTCATCGCGAGGATCTGCTCGGGGTCCTCCCCGCTCACCTCCAGGCGCGTGCGGATGATGGCTTTGGTCACCTGGTCGGTGATCAGCCGCTGCGCCCGCGTGTCCAGGCGGGGCTTGACGAAGACCTGGTAGGTGCCGAAGGGCTTGTCCGTGCCCTCCCGCTGCACCGCGTCGGGCTCGACCACGACCACCGCGATGCGGCTGCCGTCGAAGGTGGTCCCCTCCTTCAGCTCGTTCTTGGCGGCTTCCACGTCCGCGCCGACGGGCAGCGCCTCCGCCGTGATCTGGGGGATGTTGCCCACGAACCGCGGCGCCATGCCCTCCACCTGCCTGGCCTGCTCCTCGCCCACCTTGTCCGCGATGAGCTTCTTGGCGGTGTCGATCTCCTCGCGCGAGCGTTCCTTCTGGTGGACGGCGATCTCCTCGGGGCTGAGCAGCGCCGTGATCGCCCGGCCCGTGCGGCCCGGCTCCGGGCCGGACTGGTCGATGATCGCCACGCTCCCCTTGACGTCCGGGGCCTTGCTGGAGACCAGCAGCCCCGCGACCGGGATCGCGACAGTCAGGATCACCGGCAGCACGAACACGCCGATGAAGAACGCCTTGGTGAGCACGGTCGCCACGAACTCCCGCCGCGCGACCTCGAGCATCTTCAACATTCAGTCCCCTCCCTGGTCGCCGCTCTTGCCCGTTGCCACCAGCCCCGCGGGCAGCTCCTCGCCGGGGGCGCCCACGCCCTCGGGGTGCAGGCTCGCCAGCAGGGCCGCGTGCTCCGCCGGGCTGTCGCTGGTCTGCACGATCGAGATGAACACATCCTCGAGCGAGGGCCGCACGACCTCGATCCGCCGCACCGGCACCGCCGCGGCCAGCAGCGGGATCACCGCCTCGGTGGCGACGCGGTCGCGGACATGGACGTGCAGCAGCCGCCCCACTTCCTTAACCGACTCCACCTGCGGGATCCGCTCGATCACGCTGTAGTCCCGCAGCGGCGTGACCGGCTCCATGGCGATGGCCCGCGGGTCGAAGCGCGAGTGGACCGCCGAGGGGGTGTTGTCCAGCACCTTGACGCCGCGGTGGATCATGACGACGCGATCGCACAGGGCCTCGGCCTGCGACATCTGGTGCGTGGAAAAGATGATCGTGCGGCCGCTGGCCCGCTGCTCGTCGATCAGCGCCCGCAGCATCCGCGAGTTGACAGGGTCCAGCCCGCTGAAGGGCTCGTCGAGGATGATCAGCTCGGGCTCGTGCATGATCGCCGAGATGAACTGCACCTTCTGCTGCATGCCCTTGCTGAGCTCCTCGCACCGCTTTCGGTACTCGCGCTCCAGCCCGACGCGCTCCAGCCACGCGCGGACCTTGCTCTCCAGCCCGTCGTTGGGCAGCCCCTTGAGGCGGCCCATGTACTTGAGGAAGGGCCCCACCTTCATCTTCTTGTAGATGCCGCGCTCTTCGGGCAGGTAGCCGATGCGGTCCTTGCTCTCGACGGCGGACTTGCGACCCAGCACAGCGATCTCCCCCTTGTCGGGGAAGATGATCGACATGATCATGCGGATCGTGGTGGTCTTGCCCGCGCCGTTGGGCCCGATGAACCCGTGCAGGCTGCCCACGGGGATCACCAGGTCCAGGTCGTGGACGGCGACCTTGGTCCCGAACGTCTTTCGCACGCCTCTGAGTTCGATCGCGTTTTGGGCAGGTGAGGATGGGGGGGGCACACGGAGCTCCAGCCCGCGGGCTGGGAGCAGGGGCGGCCTTGCCCGGGGGTGGATTATTGACGCACGGGGGGCACCCTGCCCGGGGACGAGGGGGGGACGGGGTGCGTTTGGGGCGAGGACCCCACCCATGCACGCCCGGCTCGGAAAGTCTTGAGCACCTCCCAAACCTTTGAGCGCAGCTCTCAAACCCTTGAGCGCAGCTCCCAAACCCTTGAGCGCAGCTCCCAAACCCTTGAGCGCAGCTCCCAAACCCTTGAGCGCAGCTCCCAACCCCTTGAGCGCCGCTCCTGAGGCCTTGAGCGCAGGAGCCAAACCCTTGAGCGCAGCTCCCAAACCCTTGAGCGCAGCTCCTAGACCCTTGAGCGCAGCTCCCAAGCCCCGAGGCGCAGCGGCCGTGGTCCCCCGCTACCCTCCGCCCATGGACCTCTCACTCGCGAATAGACGGGCGTTGGTCGGGGGAAGTTCGCAGGGGATCGGCCGCGCCGCGGCCATGGAGCTGGCCGCCCTGGGCGCCACCGTCACGCTGCTGGCGCGCGATGAGGCCCGCCTGCGCGAGGCCCTCGCCCAGCTCCCGCGCCCCAATAACCAGCCGCACGCCATCATGGTCGCGGACTTTGCCGACCCCGCCTCGCTGGCCGCGGCCCTCGCGAAGGACTCGGCGTTCGAGGTGCTCATCAACAACACCGGGGGGCCCAAGGGGGGCCCCGCCCACGCCGCGGAGCCGCAGGAGTTCGAGGCCGCGTTCCGCATGCACGTGGTGTGCGGGCAGCTGCTCGTGAAGGCCCTGCTGCCCGCGATGAAGGCCGCCCAGTACGGCCGCATCGTGAACATCATCTCGACGAGCGTAAAGGCGCCGATCCCGGACCTGGGCGTCTCCAACACCATCCGCGCCGCCGTCGCCAACTGGGCCAAGACCTTGGCCGGTGAGCTCGCCCCCTTCGGCATCACCGTCAACAACGTGCTCCCGGGCTTCACCGACACGCAGCGGCTGGGCCAGCTCTTTACCGCCAAGGCCGACAAGCTCGGCAAGACCCTGGAGCAGGTCCGCATGGACGCCGTCGCGACCATCCCCGCCCGCCGCCTGGGCCGCGCGGAAGAAGTCGCCGCCGCCGTCGCGTTCCTCTGCACCCCCGCCGCGGCGTACATCAACGGCATCAACCTGCCCGTGGACGGCGGTCGCACGCCCAGTCTGTAACTTTGTTTTGGGTACCCCGCCGCTCCGCGGCGGCTCTTCGCTTCGCTCACTGATCACTGCATGCCCGACACACTCGCCAACTTCATCCACGGCAAGCACGTCCCGCCCCGCGCGGGCGCGTACCTCGACAACGCCGAGCCCGCGACCGGCCAGGTCTACGGCAAAGTCCCCGATTCCGACGGCGCGGACGTGAGCGCCGCGGTCGAAGCCGCGAAGGCCGCCTTCCCCGCCTGGGCCGCCACCCCCGCCGAGCAGCGCTCCCGCATCCTGCTCAGGGTCGCCGACCTCATCGAGAAGAACCTCGAGACCCTTGCCCGCGCCGAGTCCATCGACACCGGCAAGCCCCTCACGCTCGCCCGCACCGTGGACATCCCCCGCGCCGCGGCGAACTTCCGCTTCTTCGCCACCGCCATCCTGCACGGCGAGTCGGCCTCTCATGACACCGATGGCCAAGCGATCAACTACACGCTCCGCAAACCCCGCGGGGTCGCGGGCCTCATCTCGCCCTGGAACCTGCCGCTCTACCTGTTCACGTGGAAGGTCGCCCCCGCGCTGGCCACGGGCAACACCGCCGTGGGCAAGCCCAGCGAGGTCACGCCCGTCACCGCGGCCATGCTGGGCGAGTTGTGCAACGAGGCGGGCCTGCCCCCCGGCGTGCTCAACATCGTCCACGGCACGGGCCCCCGCGCGGGCGCTGCGCTCGTCACGCACCCCGACGTGCCCGCGATCTCCTTCACGGGCTCGACGGGCGTGGGCAAGTGGATCGCCCAGCACGCCGGCCCGATGTTCAAGCGGCTGAGCCTGGAGCTGGGCGGCAAGAACCCCAACCTGATCTTCGCCGACGCCGACCTCGACCTCGCCGCCAAAACCGCCGCCCGCGCCGCGTTCACCAACCAGGGCCAGATCTGCCTCTGCGGCTCGCGCGTGTTCGTGGAGCGGAGCGCCTACGACCACGTCGTGGAGCGGATGGTCGCGGAGGCCAAGGCCCTCCGCATCGGCGACCCGCTCGAAGCCGACACGCAGTTCGGGGCCCTGACCTCCGCCGCGCACCGCGATAAAGTGGCGGGCGCAATCGAGCTCGCCCGCAGTGAGGGGGGCAAGGTCCTCTGCGGCGGCAACGTCGTTGGTGCCACTGGCGGCTCGTCCGCCAGTGCGGGTCTTCCCGAGCGCTGCCGCAACGGCTACTTCTTCGAGCCCACCATCATCGCGGGCCTCGACTGCGCCTGCCGCACCCAGCAGGAAGAAATCTTCGGCCCCGTCGTCACCGTAACGCCCTTCGACACCGAGGCCGAAGCCCTCAAGATGGCCAACAGCACCCCCTACGGCCTCGCGGGCATGATCTGGACCCGTGACCTCTCCCGCGCCCACCGCGTCGCCGCGGGCCTGGACATCGGCATCATCTGGGTCAACTGCTGGATGCTCCGCGACCTCCGCACTCCCTTCGGCGGCTTCAAGCAGAGCGGTGTGGGCCGCGAGGGCGGCTGGGACGCGGTGAAGTTCTTTACCGAGCCGAAGAATGTGTGTGTGAAGCTCTAGCGACGGTCAGATCCGCATGCACCATTTTGTCGAAGTTTCAGACAAGCTCCGTTTTATGCGCGAAGTCATGGCCCTGCTCCACGACGGCCTCATGTCGCTCGAGGGCAAGCTTGGGAAGTGCCGAATTGACGATCGGCTCATCGTGTCCCGCAAGCCGGTCGGGAAGCTCCGACGCGACACAATGTGGCCGCACCAGCAGTTCCTGGCTGTACGTCTGGAGCCCGCCTCGCTCGATCACATCCTCAACGAGGTGGCCGCAGCGGGTGTCGAACTGCAGGATGACGGCGTTCTTCACGTGTACATGGAGCACAGAGGCGCCATCGAGTTTGGCGCTCACGACTGGTACAACGGCTGCGCCATCACCGGCCCTGCAGTCCCCACCGCGCTGCTCGCACGGCTTCAGCAGGAGGGCGTCATAGACTCGTTCCGTCAGGAGCCGGACATCGCCCTGTAGTTCAGAGGAAAGTTCAGCATGTCGACCCGCCCTACCACCCGCGCCCCCGAGCCTGTCGGCGCCTACCCCGCCGCCCGCCGCGTCGGGAACCTCCTGTTTCTCTCCGGCCAGGGTCCCCGCCGCCGCGGCGACAAGAACATCCCCGGCGTCACGCTCGGCCCCGACGGCAAGGTCCAGACCTACGACATCGAGGCCCAGGTCCGCGCCTGCTTCGACAACGTCCGCGCCGTGCTCGAAGAGAACGGCTCATCGTGGGACAAGATCGTCGATGTGCACGTCTTCCTGACCGACATGCAGCGCGACTTCCCCACCTACAACCGCATCTACGCCGAGTACTTCCCCGCCGGCCCCACCCAGCCCACACGCACCACCATCGAGGTCGGCGCCCTCCCCACCGCCGGCAACGCGCCGATCAACTTTGAGGTCAAGGTCATCGCGACGGTGTGACGAGCCCCGAACAACGTGAGGGGGTGCAGGTGCATCGAGGCTATCGCAGCGGACCCCTCACTGTGTTCGGGGCTCGTCGCAAACGCACTGAGGGGATTTTGCGTTACTCGCCCTCCGGCCGCTCCAGCTTCTTCACCGCGCCGCCCTTGCACTCGATCAGCACCTCGTCGGCCTCATCGAGGAAGATGCCGTGGTCCACGATGCCCGACACGTGGTCAAGCTCCATGGCCAACTCCTCCAGGTCGCGCTCGGGCAGGCGGATGTCCAGCACCACGCCCCCGCCCTCGCTGATGTACATGTTGCCGTCCAGGTTGCACCGCACCACGCCCACCAGCCCCATCTCCCGCAGCCGCCGCCTGATCGACGCGATCCCGAAGGGGATGATCGTCACCGCCAGCAGCGCCTTGCTCCCCAGCCGCGGCACCAGCTTCTCCTCGCTCGCGAGGTACACGCACCGCCGGCTCACCTCCGCCACCAGCCGCTGGCGGGTGATCGCGCCGTGCTGGCCCTTGAGCATCCGCAGGCAGTAATCAACCTCGTTGGCCCCGTCGAAGAGGTAGTCCACCACCTCGATCTCGGCGAAGGGCACCGTCGGCAGCCCCAGCTCGCGGGCCAGGTCCTCGGTCGCCTTGCTCGTGCTCACGCAGTCGATGTCGAGCTTCTCTTCCTTCACGCGGTGGGCCAGGGCCCGGATCGCGCGGTTGGCCGTCAGGCCCGTGCCCATCCCCACCACCATCCCGCTCTGCACCTCCGCGACCGCTGCCCTGGCCAGGCAGTCCACCCCCGGCGAGGCGTCCATCACCAGGCGCAGCTCCGGGCAGGGCGGCACGTGCGGGCGCGGTGCGTGCGGGAAAGGACTGCTCGAGGTTGGGGCGGGCTCAGTCAAAGCGGATCCCCTGTGCAAGCTTGAGCTGCGTACCGAAGTTGATCGTGCAGGTCTGGCGGCGCATATACGCCTTCCAGGAGTCCGACCCTGATTCGCGTCCACCACCCGTCTCCTTCTCGCCGCCGAAGGCCCCACCAATCTCGGCGCCGCTCGTCCCGATGTTCACGTTCGCGATCCCGCAGTCGCTCCCCCACGGGGAAAGGAACTGCTCCGCGGCACGCAGGCTGTCGGTGAAGATCGCCGAGCTGAGCCCCTGCGCCACCGCGTTGTTCTGCGCGATTCCCTCGCTGACCTCTCTAAAGGTAGACACGTAAAGGATCGGGGCGAACGTCTCCTCGCAGGAAATCGGCAGCACCTTGCCGGGTGGCATGCGGATGATGGTGGGCTCGACGTAGTTCCCGTTCAGGCCCTCGACCCGCGCTTTCCCGCCGCCAACCACCAGCGTCCCGCCCTGGGCCTTCGCGGCCTCCACCGCCGCGAGGAAGCCCTCCACCGCGCGGGCGTTGATGAGCGGCCCCACCAGCGTGCCCTCTTTGAGGGGGTCGCCGATGCGCACGGTCCTGTACGCCGCCGCGAGGCGAGTCACCACCTCGTCCACGATCGATTCGTGCATGATCAGGCGGCGTGTCGTCGTGCAGCGCTGCCCGGCCGTGCCGATCGCCGCGAACACCACGGCGGGGATGCACAGCTTGAGGTCCGCGTTCTGGTCGATGATGACGGCGTTGTTCCCGCCCAGCTCCAGCAGGCAGCGGCCCAGCCGCGCCGCCACCACCTGCCCCACGGCCTTGCCCATCCGCGTGCTGCCCGTGGCCGAGATCAATGGGAACCGCACATCGGCGACCATCCGCTTGCCCACGACATCATCGGTCCCGATCACGAGCTTGAAGACGCCCGGGTGCCCCATCGCCGTCGCGACCCTGTCCGCGATGGCGTTGCTCGCCATCGCCGTGAGCGGCGCGAACAGACTCGGCTTCCACACCACCGTGTCGCCGCACACCGCCGCGAGCATCGCGTTCCACGCCCACACCGCGTTGGGGAAGTTGAACGCGCTGATCACGCCCACCGGCCCCAGCGGCAGCCACTGCTCGAACATCCGGTGCTGCGGCCGCTCGCTGGGCATCGTGAGGCCGTAGAGCTGCCGCGAGAGCCCCACCGCGAAGTCCGCGATGTCGATGGTCTCCTGCACCTCGCCGAGCCCCTCCTGCCGGATCTTGCCGACCTCGAGGCTGACCAGCTCGCCCAGCGCCGCCTTGTGCGTGCGGAACTCTTCCCCGATCGCCCGCACCACCAGCCCGCGCTCCGGCGCCGGCACCTCGCGCCACTTGAGGAACGCCGCCGCGGCCTCGGCGACCGTCTTCTCGTAGCTCTCCGCCGTGTCGAGCCGCACGCTCGCGATGGGCAGGTTGGTCGCGGGGTTGACGACGGTCGCGACACCCTTGTCCGGGTTGCCTTCCTGCGGCGGGAGGAACCGCGGGTCCTTGTCGAGGCCGAGCTGCGTGATCACGGGGTGGAGGGAGTTGCTCATCTCCAATGAGTCTAGGACCGCATTTCCCGCCCTCGGCGAGGCCTGTTTCCCGGCTGCGGCGGCGATCCACACGGCATGGCCTCCTTGGGAGGCGCGAGAAGTCACTGCTCGTACGCGATGCCCGCCATCACCCCGCATTCCGGGCAGATGCGGCGCTCGCGGCCAGTCATGTCTCCCCGACACCGCGCACACACAGGCCTTCCGTGGGGCACCGGGGGCGAGGGGAGTTCTGGAATACGGGGGAGTTCGCCGCATTCGGGACACGGCTTGCCTGGCGTGAGTCCCGATCGCCCATACCCACAGGATGGGCAATCTCCCCTTCGTGCGCGGTCCAAGGCCCTGCGCCGGGCTCGGTATGGCGCGAAGTATCGGTATACCTCAAACGAGATGAACAACACGCCTGCGACATGAACGGCGACTCTGACCCTCGGCGTCAACCAGGGGTACCCGAGCGACATCGCGATGCCGGTCCCCACAATGCCAACCACGAGGACCCACCCGATGATTCTCCATCTCCGCTTCGATAGACCCCACATACGGTTAGCCCCCCACCCCCGCTCTGGCCTCCACCCGCATCATCGTCGCCTGCATCAACGCCACCATCTTCCGCTCCCCCTGCACGGGCTCCGCCCACACCTCACAGCTCGCCACCGAGATCGTCCGCCCCGCCCGCACCACTTTCGCGTGCGCGAGCAGCGAGTCCCCCGCGCCGCAGGGCGCGGGCGCGAGCAGGTTGATCTTGAACTCCACGCTCAGCACCGCCGCGTCCGCCGGCATCTTCGTGAGGCACGCGTACCCGCACGCGCTGTCCGCGACCGCCGCGACCGCCCCCGCGTGCACGAACCCGTGCTGCTGCGACACCCGCGGCGACCCCGCCAACCTGATCACAACCTCCCCATCGCCGATGCGCTCGAGCGAAGCCCCCAGCGTCCCCATCAACCCCTGCCGCGCAAACGACTCGCGGACCCGGGACCCGGCATCGTGTGTGGTCATGGGCGATGGTACCCGGCGCGCTGACACGCCCGTCATCGGACAACCGGTATTCCGGTATCCTGTGTCCATGCCCCCCTTCCTCCTGCTCCTCTCCTCCATCCTCGCCGCGCTGCTCGCGGGCGCGGCGGTGCTGCACCTGATCCCCAAGCTGGGCGCAAGAAGCCTCTCCGCGGCGTTGTGCCGCGCGCCGGGGCTGGACATCGTCATCACCTACTTCACCGCCGCGCCGCTGTTCGTGGGGCCGATCGTGGGCGACCGCATGGGGATCGGCGCGGGGCAGGGGCTGTGCGCGGCGCTGGCGGCGCAGGTGCTCACGGTGATGCTCTGGACCGTCGCGCACGAGGCGGCGAACAGGAAGCACCTGAAGGGGCCGCGGATCGTCAAGAGCCTCAACGCCGCGGTGGGGCGCGTGCGCAACCACGCGGCGGTGTGGGTGACGGCCCTGGCGGTGCCGCTCTTCTGGCTCGTGCGGCTGGCCCAGTACGTGGTGTACCCGCCCCTCACGTGGTTAGTCAGGCTGCCCAGGTACAACCAGGCGGAGTGGGTGAACGTGTCGCGGCACAAGTTCAGCGGGCTGGTGGGCCACGACCTCATCTGGTGCCTCTACTGCGATTGGATGACGGGCATCTGGTCGCTGGGCAGCGAGATGCTCCGCAACGTCGAGAGCTTCTGGTGCCCCATCCGCTTCGACAGCAGCAAGAAGTGCGAGAACTGCAAGATCGACTTCCCCGATGTCGAGGGCGGCTGGGCCCCCGCCGACGGCACCATGGCCGACGTCGCCCGCGTGCTCGAGACGCACTACCGCAAGGGCGACACGGTCAACCCGTGGTTCGGGCACCCGGTGAGGCTGACGGTGGAGGGCAGGGAGATGGCGCCGGGTTGAGCCGCCCGGGTTCGCGCGCGCGGCGCGGGCCGGTATGCTGCCGCGGGATGGACCACGACGTGGCGTTCAAGGAGCTCACCAGGCGGTCGGGCGTGCTGCTGCGCGGGCGCGGGTTCAAAGGCTCGGGGCAGAACTTCCGCCGCGACCTGGGGGAAGTGTGGCAGGTCGTCAACTTCCAGAAGTCCCAGTGGCGCGACCGGTCCACGCCCGTTTCGTTTACCCTGAACCTCGGGTCGCACTTCCCGCGCGTGCGGGCGGAGCGCTGGCGGGACGTAGCGGAGCCCGGCAAGCTGTCGGTGATGCACTCCGACATTGGGCTGCGGGTGGGCGACCTGCTCCCGGAACGCCGTGACACGTGGTGGGAGGTTGACGGCGGACGGTTCGACGAGCAGTGGCCGGAGTTCGAGCGGGCGCTCACCGCGGCGGTGCTCCCGGGGCTCGACGCGATCGCCACCCGCGAGGGGCTGGCAGCGCACTGCCGCCACGCACCCTGGGACCTCGGACCTGCCGGGTGCGCGGCACGCCTCTGGCTGGGCCCTCTGGCGCCGCCGCCGTGGGACCCGCAGGACAAGGAGAAGTGGAAGCAGGACGACCAGGGCCGCTGGCGGGGCCCGGGCGAGTGGTAGTCATGGCTCCGGCGTGGGCATCTGGCGGAGGAAGGCCGTGAGCCGTGGCAGGTCCGGCGACTCCGCATCCCTCACGTACGCCCCGCTCACCCCGCACCCCACCGCGAGGCACTGGTCCAGGGGCAGGCCGTGCACCTGCGCCAGCGCGAACCCCGCGTTGAAGTGGTCCCCCGCGCCGGTGGACAGCCGCGGCGTGCGGGTGAAGGGGCCGTCGAACCAGGCTGAGCCGTTCGCGGTCGCCGCGGCGGCCCCCTCGCGGGGGTGGATGACGATGGTGTCGATCTGCGACCCGGGGGGGCGGGCTTTCAGCCCGCAGCAGATTGCCTTGACACACTCACCGAGGGCTTAACGCGAGCAACCCCCCGCGGGGGGCTTAACGCCCGCGCCCCCGCTCTCAAGCCCGAACACTCTGGCCATCCGCTCCGCCTCCGCCAGGTTCAGCCCCAGCGTCACCGGCACGTGCGTGTTGAGCTCCGCCAGCAGCCCCATCGCCCGCCGCACATCCTCGTCCGTCCGCTTCGCGGGGTCGGAGAGGTCGATGTACACCCGCTTGCTCTTTGCGTCCCGCACCCGCGGCAGCACATCGCGCATCAGCCCCCGCCAGATCCCCTCGACGCCCCCCAGCAGCGACCAGTTGACGATCCCCAGCAGCGAGGCCTCGTCCACCAGCCGCGTGAGCGCCTCTAGCCCGAGCACCTCCACGATCCGCTCCCACGTCACCGCCTGCGCGGCCGCGGGACGGTTGAACATGATCTTGCCGTCATCGAACTCCAGCGCGTCCGTGTGCGCGGGCGGGCAGATCGGGTACACCGCGCGGCAGCGCGCGGCGAAGGGCTGGAAGATGGGGTGGACGGGAAGCGGCTGCGGAGATGGCGAAGAACTGCTGCGGGCTGAAAG
>JAEYTB010000197.1 GCA_023434205.1 Planctomycetota bacterium
GCCGCCGCCCCTTCGCAAAGAACGCCGCCCGCTCCAGCAGGTACTCCCGCAGCACCTCATCGAACGGGAATACCCCCGCCAGCGCCCCCCATTCCGTCGTCATGTTCGCGATGGACATCCGCTGATCCATGGTCAGGCTCCTGACGCCCTCGCCCTCGAACTCCACGGCGTGGTTCAGCACCTCATCCTTGTTAAATACCCCGCACAGCGCCACGATCACGTCCTTGCCCACCACGCCCGGCCGCAGCGCGCCCTTCAACTCCACCCGCGCCACCGGCGGCACCTGCCACCACGTCACACCCGTGGCCCACAGGCTCGCGGCGTCGGTCCGAACCACCGGCGTTCCCAGGCAGCACGCCGCGCCGTAGAGGTTGCTGTGCGAGTCGCTCCCCACCACCATCGACCCCGGCACCACGTAACCCTGCTCCACCATGACCTGGTGGCTGATCCCCGTGCCCGCCGGGTAGAAGTCCACCCCCATCTCCGCGGCAAACTTCTCGATCTTGGCGTACTTGCCCAGGTTCTCGGGGCTCACGTTCTGGATGTCGTGGTCGATCGCGAACACCGGCTGGCGCGGGTCGTGGATCATGGTCGCCCCGATCTGCCGGAACTTGGGGATCACGGCCCCCGTGTTGTCGTGGGTCATCACGTGCTTGGGGCGGATCATCACGAAGTCGCCGCTGCGCACCGCCCGCCCGGGGGCGAGCCCCTCCGCGTACCGCTGCGCCAGCTTCTCAACCAACGTCTGGGGGGTCGTGGCCATGAGAGCAGTCTACCTCCCGCCCGGCCGCCGCACGCCTCTATCCGCGGTAGCATGCGCCCATGCACGAACCACGCCCCGACCCGCGTGTGGACGACTACATCGGCGCGGCCCCCGCCGACCAGCAGCCCGCCCTGCACGAGCTGCGCGGCATGATCCGGGCCGCCCTCCCCGGGGCGGCGGAGGTCATGGGTTCCGCACGGTTCCCCGTGTACGAGGTGCAGGGGACCTGGGCCGCGGGCTTCGCCTCCCGCAAGAACTGCCCCATGCTCTACATCATGGACGCCGGGCTGCTCAGCGACTTCGAGGAGCAGCTCCACGGCCTGCGCACCGGCAACTCCTGCATCGAGTGGCGGGCGAACAAGCACCTGAGCCTCGACCAGCTCCGCGCCCTTACCTTTGAGATGCTCGCCGAGGCCGCCCGCCGCCTCGCCGCCACGCGGCCGTAGGTCCCCGCCCCGGTTTATCCCTTCTCCCCTTCCCACCGTGCCGCCATCCGGTAAGCTGCCCCTTCAACCAAGGAGCAGCCCCCCATGGCCAAGTACTCGATCGCGTGGATGCCCGGCGACGGCATTGGCAACGACGTGATGGACGCCGCGCGCCTCGTCCTGGACGCGATGAAGCTCGACGCCGAGTACATCCACACCGACATCGGCTGGGACTTCTGGTGCAAGGAGGGCAACCCCCTCCCCGACCGCTCCATCAAGACCCTCCAGTCCACCACCTGCGGCCTGTTCGGCGCCATCACCAGCAAGCCCCAGGACGAGGCCAAGGACGAGCTGATCCCGGAGCTCAAGGGCAAGGGGCTGGTGTACTTCTCCCCCATCGTCAAGCTCCGCCAGCTCTTCAACCTCCACACCAACATGCGGCCCTGCAAGAGCTACCCGGGCAACCCGCTCAACTACCGCGGCACGGCCATCGCCAACCCGTCGGGCGCGGACGTCCCCATCGACCAGGTCGTGTTCCGCGAGAACACCGAGGGCTCCTACGGCGGCGTCGAGTTCTTCCCGCTGCCTGAGAGCGTCTACACCGCCCTGTGCGCCAACCCCAAGATGAAGCCGTGGAAGGACAAGGGGCTGGAGAACGTCGCCCTCTCCACCCGCATTGTTTCCGTGCAGGGCTGCACCAACATCTGCCGGCAGGCGTTCGAGTTCGCGAAGAACAACGGCCGCAAGCGCGTCACGCTCGTCGAGAAGCCCAACGTGCTCCGCGAGACCGGCGGCCTGATGACCCGCATCTTCCGCAAGCTGGCCGACGAGTACCCGACGATCCGGGCCGACGAGGCCAACATCGACGCCATCTGCATGTGGATGTTCAAGAATCCTCAGGATTACGACGTCATCGTCGCGGAGAACATGTTCGGCGACATCGTCAGCGACCTGTGCGCGGGGCTGGTGGGCGGGCTGGGCTTTGCGCCCTCCGCCAACCTGGGCGACAAGTACGCCGTGTTCGAGCCCACCCACGGCAGCGCCCCCAAGTACGCCGGGCAGTACAAGGTCAACCCCATCGCCATGCTGCTGACGGCCCGGCTCATGCTCGAGTGGCTCAAGGAGACGGACCGCGCGGCCGCGCTGGAGTCCGCCATCGCCCGGGTGATCAAGGAGGGCAAGGCCCGCACGTACGACATGGGCGGGAGCAGTTCCACCCTCGACGTCGCCAGGGAAGTCGCCCGCTACGCCGCGGCGTGACGGCCAACCCCGTGGAATGAAAAACGGCCCCCCGCACCGCGGGGGGCCGTTTGGCTTTTGCGTTCCGCTTCAACTCACCAGTTGGCGGTGCTGACCTCGGAGTTGGGCATCGTGCCGAAGTCCACGCCCTGCA
This sequence comes from Planctomycetota bacterium, assembly GCA_023434205.1. Classification (GTDB taxonomy): domain Bacteria; phylum Planctomycetota; class Phycisphaerae; order Phycisphaerales; family UBA1924; genus JAEYTB01. The sequence continues at coordinate 2,582 of JAEYTB010000197.1, forward strand.
GGCCGCCGCGGGTCCAGCGGCACTTGCCGCGGTATGAGCCCGCGGGGGAGGGGGCTTCCCAGGGCTGGGGCGTGTAGGTCATGAACGTCGGGCCGCCGCGGGGCGCGCCCGGGTTGAAGCCCCACAGCATCTCGGCGCTCTTGGCCATGCCCGCGTGCTGGTCGAAGTGCAGCACGGGGACGTTCGAGGAGTCCGCGGCAAAGAAGCCGTACTGCTTGCGGTAGTGCCGCGCCTCGTCCTCATAGAGCTGCACCTTCTGCGACGGGAACATCACCTGGAACAGCTTGCGCTTGCCCAGCTCGTTCTGCCGCAGGGGGTTGCCCACCTGCTGGTAGGTGGAGTGCGAGGTGGCCTGCATCACCGTCGAGCCCTGCTTGATGGAGTCGTTGGAGTACGCGGCGGGCACGATCTGATAGCTCGTGCTGTAGGGCCAGCGCCAGTTGGTGGTGATGTTCCCCGGTGGCTGGAGGGGCGCGAACGCGTTGGCGTTGAACTGCTGCCAGTTCTGCCAGCGGCTGCGGTTGCGGTCCTCGGGGCACACCACCAGCTTCTCGGGCAGGCGTGACGCGAGGTAGTCCTGCAGAACAAGGTGCGTGTACAGCACGTGGGGGATCCACCCGCCGATCACGGGCATCATGCTGGGGCCCGAGTCGCGCGAGGTGCGCCGGCGGATGATGTCGATCGCCTGCGCCGACGCCGCGGCGAGGTCCGTCCCCGCGGCCTGCGCCTGAAGGTCGGCGTAGCTCAGCCGCATGCGGGTCGCCTGCGTGATGGTGAACGAGTAGATTTTGTCCTGGAAGTCCGCCGTGTAGCTGTGCGTGGCCACGCCCTGCTGCTGGAGGTTGGTCATGCAGATGGTGAACCGGCCCGACGCCCGCGCTTTGCTCAGCGCCGGCAGCAGGATGCCGATGAGCAGCACGATGATCATGATGACCACCAGCAACTCGATGAGCGTAAAGCCGGACTCACGCCGCTTGCTGATCGCTCGCATAGCCACTCCTCAAGTTTCACCGACCACACGGCCGCCCCAAGAACTGGGACACCCAGAACCGCGGGGACCCCGGCGCTGCCCGTCCCCGCAGCACCCATAGCCTACCACGCCCGCCCACCCGGGCAAGCCCGCTCCCAGTGCCCAAGTCAGCTAAATCTTACCCGCCCACATCCCCAACGCCCCCACCACCGCCCCCGGCCCCCCCTTCCGCCGCGGCCGCTCCTGTCCCCCGCCCCGGCCTCAGGTACAGCAGCCCGGCCGTCCCGCAGACCATGTAGACCACCATCTCCGACGCCGTCACCGTCAGGGCCACCACCGTCAGCGAGTCCATCGACATCCCGAACAGCGCCAGACGCGACGCGATGTACTCCCGCACCCCCAGGCTCCCCGCGGGGCTCACCACCGACACCAGGAAGTAGGCCCCCGACACGATCAGGGCCCCCTCGAAGGTCAGGTCCATCCCCACCAGCCTGGCCGCCACCATGAACCGTGCCGCCTGCACCAGCAGGTCCAGCACCCGCATCGCCACCCCCAGCCCGAACGACCCGGGGTGCGCCATCATCGCGAATCCCGCGTGCAGGTGCAGGAACGCCCGCGTCCGCATCAACCGCAGCAGCCACCGCAGCCCCGGCCGGTCGCTCATCCGGTGCAGCCGTGCAAGACCCTGGGCGTGGGCGAACACCCGCGCCACCGCCAGTGCCACCGCATAGGTCGCCGCCGTCCCCACGAGCAGCCCCACCCAGAACAGCGCATCGGCCTGCTTCCGCCACATCCCCGCCGCGATCAGCGGGGTCAGCGCCACCGTCATCGTGAGCGTGACCGCCGCGATCCACGCCGCGATCGTGATCAGCGGCACGCCGTGCCGCCGGCTGTGGACCACGAACCGCAGCACGGCCCCCAGCTTGAAGGGTGCGTAGTTGCACAGCGCCGCCCCCGCGTTGGTGGCCTGCACCTCCCAGAAGGGCAGCCGCTTCACCGGAAAGATCGCCGTCCAGAAGGTCGTCGCGTTCAGGAACAGCGTCGTGAGCGACAGCCCGATCATCGCCGCGACCAGTTCTCCCGGCGCCTGCCGCAGGTTCTCCAACGCCCCACGGTTCTCCGGCCGCAGCGCCACGTGAACGCACCACCCCAGCAGCGCCAGTCCGAGCGCGAACCCCGCCGCCTGCACCACCACCCGGCGGTCAACCTTCACGGCACGCCCCCAACCACGGGCCGCACCACGAACACGCCGAACTTTTCCCACCGCGACGGCTCCGCCAGCGGCACGGAGTGCTCCCGCATCCACGCCACCACCCGCTCGGCGGTGATCCCCGGCGCGTTCCACCCCGACGCCTCCAGCCGCGCGACCTCCGACACGTTCACCACCACCGCGTCCACGCCCATCGCCAGCATCACGCGGCTCCACTCCCCCGGCTCCAGCCCGCTCAGCGGCGAGGCGTCGTACGTCGTGCGGTAGACCACCGGCCGCGTGTAGTAGAGCGGCGTGGCGTCACCCAGCAGCATCACACGCACCTCCGGCGGCAGCCCCAGGTTCACGAACAGCTCGGGGCTGCCCTGCGACACCGCCGCGATGACCTGCTCTCGCGGGGCATCCCTGAAGAACTCCCCCGTCCGCAGCGTCGCGCCCGCCGCCAGCATGTGGTTGGGGTTCCCCGGCGCCCCCGCCGGCTCGCCCATGAACACGTTTAGCGCGTACGCGCCCTGCACCACCAGCGGCAGCACGCCCACCAGTACCGCACCCCGGCGCACGCGCTCGCCCACGCTCACGACCGCCGCCGCCAGCACCACCGCCCCCGGCACCACCAGCGGCAGCAGGAACCGTGACTGCAGGTGCGTCACGCTCAGCCACAGCGCCACCTGCGCCGCCAGCCCCACCGCGATCAGCAGCAGCGGGAACGGCAGCACCCCCCGCCCCTTCCGCACCAGCAGCGTCGCGCACGCCAGCAGCACCATCGGGAACAGCAGCCCCCACTGCGGGTGCATCATCCCCCGGTGCGCCATCCACCCGCCGCCGGGCTCCGGCATCACCAGAAGCCGCAGCCTCTCCAACACCCCGCCGTCGAACCGGTGCGCCGCGGCGTACCGCGCCACCTGCTCCGCCGTCCAGTGACCCGTCCCCCCGCTCTCGTTCGCGAACCACGATGCCAGGAACGGGAACACGGGGTTGCCGCTGGCGTCAAAGTTCCGCCAGAGCCAGGGCAGCATCACCGCCAAACCCGCCGCGGCGCCCGCCCCCACCAGCGCCGGCCACTCGCGCACGCGCCCCAGCCCCAGCAACAGAATCCCCAGCGGCACGCCCACAAAGAACAGCCCTGTGGGCTTGGCCGACGCCGCCACGCCCGCCAGCAGCCCCACCACCAGCCCGCGCTTCCACGCCGCCAGCCCCGTCTCGCTCGCCGCGAGCAACCCGCACGCCAGCATGGCGCACACCGCCATCTCGTTGTACGCCATCGACCCGGTCACGATGACCCAGCCCGTGAGCACCACAACGCCGAAGGCAACGGGCGCCGCCGCGTCACCCGCCACCCGGCGTGCCGCTCGCGCCGTCAGCCACGCCGCCAGCAGCGCATACCCCACGTGCAGAAGCTGGCACGCCACCAGGCGGTCCCCCTCGCCGGAGATCAGCCCGTCCTCCCCGCTCGCGAAGCTCATCGCGCCCACGTGCATGAACGCCGCTTCCATGTAGCCCGGAAGGTACGAGTACACGTTGTGCGCGAGCGGCTCAAGCCTTCCACCCGCCAGCCACTCCCGCGGCAGCTGAAGGTGGTACTCCAGCACGTCGTATGCCCCAAACTCGCTCCGCCACAGCGCCCCCGGCGGGCTGCATGCGGCGACCACCAGCAGCGCCACCCCTACACCGCTCACCACCCCCAGCCCGGATACCCGCAGCTCGACACCCTTGCCCCGCAGCGCACCGACCGCCTGATGCCCCGCCACCCCTGCGAATACCAGCACCACCCCCAGCCCCGCCCACGAGCCAGACTCGCCCCCCAGCAGACCCAGCCACCCCAGCAGGTGGCTCACGAACAGCATCAGCCCGCACCCAACGCCCACCTGGATCGCCAGCTCGTCGGTCGCCCCGCGCCACAGCGGCCGCAGCAGCCTGCCCAGCCCGACGCCCGCGCCCAGGTACAACCCCGCAAACCCCGCCGCGAACACCAGCCGCTCCACCACCACCAGCGGGGCCAGCCCGCCCATCCCGCTCCCGGGGATGCTCAGCGCCGTCACGGCAGCCACGAACACCACCGCCGCCGCGGCCAGGAGCTTTCGCCTCGAAACATCATCCTTTTGCACACGCTCTCCCACGCACAGCCCTTCCGGTGAACCCCGCGCCGGTGCGTAGGATACGAAGAATGCCCGGCCACGCTCACAACCACGCCGCGCCGCCCACCGCCGAGCCGGCCGAGCTCCAGATCATCGAGCCGCTGTGCGCCGTCTTCCGCCGCAAGCTCAAGGCCGAGGGCCTCAAGTACACGCCCGAGCGGGCCCAGGTCCTCGACACCGTCCTCTCGTTCGAGGGCCTCTTCGAGGCCGACCGCGTCCTTGAATCCGTTCGCAAGTCGGGCGTCCGTGTCAGCAAGGCCACCGTCTACCGCACCATCAAGCTCCTGCTGGATTCGGGCATCATCCAGCGCGCTCTCTTCGACCAGGAGCAGACGCACTACCACGTTGTCTATGGCAAGACCCCCCGCGACATGATCGTCCGCGTTGACACCGGCGAGTCCATCCTCATCGACACCCCGGAGCTTGAGCAGCTCCGTGACGCCATCTGCCGCGCCCACGGCCTGACCGCCAAGGGGCACCGCCTGACCATCTTCGCCGTCGGTCACTGACCGCCCACTCCTCCCCCGGCTCTGCGGGGGAGGTGCCGAGGCCCTGCGAGGCGGAGGGGGTGCTTACTTCAGCCCCACCTTCCCGATCCCCAGCCGCTGGCACACCTCGTGGACGCGCACCACGTCCTCGTACGCCACGTCCGCCCCAGCCTCGATCGGCACCACGAGGTTCGCCGCGGGCGTCCAGCGCAGCTCCTCCGCCAGCCGCGCCTCCAGCCCACCGATCGAGAGCCCGCCCTCTCCGTTGAGCGTCACCACCGCGCCCTCCGGCCCGGCGCTCAACTCCACCTGCATCCGCTTGCTCTGGTCCGCCGCGGCCCCCACGCCACGCGTCGGCAGGTACGTCTTGAGGAACCACTCCGGCCCCAGGAACGCCGTGCTCGCCATGAAGAAGATCAGGATCACCATCACCACATCCACCATCGGCGTCATGTTTGGCCCGTAGTGGCTCTCGTACAGCGCCTGCGCGTTCCGCCTCCGGAACCCGCTCATGGCCCCTTCTCCGTCACCAGCCGCACCGCCGTGAGCCCTGCTCCGCGGCAGGCCCTCACCACCGGCTCCACCGCCCCGTACGCCAGCCGCCGGTCCGCACGCACCTGCACCACAGTGCCTGATTCGCCCCCGACCCGCGCCCGCAGCAGCCCCTCCAGGGACTCCAGCGGCGCCTCCACACCGTCGATCAGCACCCGCGAGCCCCCGCCCTCCACCCCCGCCACCGTGATGACCACCGGGGCCTTCTCCTCCGCCGTGGTCCCGACCCCGGTGCTGGGCAGTTCCACCACCGCACGCCGGTCCGACGCCATCTTGCCGACGATCAGGTAGAACACGATCAGCACCATCACCACATCGATCAGCGGCGTGACGTTGATCTTGCCCGCGGGCTGGTGCTGATGGAACTGCCGGATCCTCACACGTGCCCGCCCTTCATCGCGCCCGCGATCGCCCCGCGCGAGCCCGCCGCGGCGTCCAGCTCCGCACGGCCCGGCAGCATCTCCACGATCTCGCTGGCTTCCACGATCCCCCGTGTACACAGCCGGTCCACCACGCCCCGGTACAGGCCGTACGCGAGCAGGCACGGGATCGCCAGGCACAGCCCCAGCAGCGTGTGGAACAGCGCCTTGCTGATCCCCAGCGAAAGGTCCCCGGGCCCCGCCTGCCCGCCCGCGACGCCCAGGCTCGTGAACGCCAGGATCATGCCGTACACCGTCCCCGCCAGCCCCACCAGCGGCCCCAGGTTCCCGATCACGTTGAGCACATCAATCCTGCGGAACCACCGCGCCGACTCCTCCGACGCCGCCAGTTCCGCTGCCTCGCGCACCGACGCCTTGTCCCCCGGCGCACTGATCGCCGCCCGCACCACCCGCGACACAAAGCTCTGGTCGTGCGCCACCGCCTGCGACAGGTCCTCCCACCGCTTCGACTTCGCCAGGTCCTTCAGCCGCGCCACCACGCCCCGCGGCACGATGTTCTTCTCCCGAACCTCCAGCACGCACACCAGCACCGCCGCCACCCCCGCCACCGACCCCAGCAGCAGCAGCACCGTGAAGATGTCGAAGGACTGCACGAACAAGGGCCACAGCCCGCCCTCGACCGTCGCCGCACCCTGCGCAAGCACGATTTGAATGTCGATCATCACCGCAACTCTAGGTTCTGACACCCGACGCCCCGCGACGCTACGGCTCCCCCTCCTCTGGCCGCACCTCCCGCGACGTCCTGTACCCGCCGGTGAACCACTGGTACATGTCCACCTCCCGCGACCGCTCATCGATGAACGGGTAGGTCGGTGCCGTGGGCGGCACCCACTTCCCCGTTACGCGGCACACGATCGGCTCCCGCTCGGCCAGCCATTCCACCCCGGCCCGCCCCGCCCATGACCGCGGCAGCTTCACCTCCACACGGCGCGCCGTCTCCCCCTCCGCCGTGATCCGCACCCATGCGCACTCGGCGGGTAGCGCCCGCTCGATCCGACGCGGCCACTCGATCACCGCCGCGGATAGGCCCGCCGCGTGGCCATCGGCGCTGAACAACCGGTCCCACCCCAGCGCCTCCAAGTCGTCCTCGCCGGACAGCCGGTACGCGTCCACGTGCGTCATGTGCCCGCCCGCCAGCGCCCCGGCCCTGACCGGGTACTGGTTCACGAACACGAACGTCGGGCTCGACACCATCCCCAGGTCCACACCCAGCCCCTCGGCGAGCCCACGCACGAACGTCGTCTTGCCGGCGCCCAGTTCCCCTTCGAGCGCAACGACATCGCCGGGCGCGAGCACCGCGGCCAATCCCGCCGCGAGCGCCCGCGTGTACCCCTCGCCCGTGCTCTGGCGGACAAACTCGATCACGTGTGCTCCCATCCGCGCCTGCTCACATCGATGCGCTCACCGCCCACGCGAAGGTACGCGCCCTGCCCCTCAACGCACAACCCCACCCGCGTCATCCGCGTCCCTGTCGCCGGGCACACCGCCGGCACCTCCGTCCCCGCATCCACCACGAACAGCAGCTCGTAGTCCTCGCCATCCGCCACCGCGCCCAGCACCGCGTCCCGGGAGAGCGGGCTTTCAGCCCGCCGCAAAACCTCCCCGCTCAAACACGCCTCCACACCCTCCAACTCCACACCCACCCCCGACGCCGCCGCCAGCCGCCCCGCATCCATCCCCAGCCCATCTGACACATCCATCATCGCCCGCAGCTTCCCGCCC
>JAEYTB010000231.1 GCA_023434205.1 Planctomycetota bacterium
TGGTCTCCAGGCGGGTGCGGTAGCGGGCCAGTTCCTCTTCCGCCGCCCGGCGCGCGGTGATGTCCCGCTGCGTGCCCCACACCCGGAGCAGCCGAGCGTTCTCCACCACCCCCACCATGCTGTTGGAGAAGTACACCGTCCTGCCCTGCGCATCGAGCTCCTGGCTCTCCACGTCGGCGAGGCGGTAGCCCGACTCGAGCACATGGCGGATGTACTCGCGCGACCTCGCGTTTCCGGAAGGAAGCATCATCTCCAGGGACCTCCCGATCAGTTCCTCCGGTGAAGACAGCCCGTACATCCGGGCCATCACGTCGTTGCACTCCGCGAAGCGTGCGTGCGCGTAGACGTAGTCCACCTGCGCATCCAGCGGCAGGGTGGTGTCCATGGGCGGGTCCAACTCGAGCCGCCAGATCCCCTCGGAGCTGTTGGCGATGAAGGCGCGGTAGCGAAACTCGCTGTCGCGCAGGCCGCGGGTGACGCGGGCACGCTCGATGGACTCCCAGCACCGGGCCGCCACGGTCTGCACCAGCTCGACCTCGTCCTCCCGCCAGGCGCGGGGGGTGATCTGGTGGACGGCCATGGCCGCGACGAACCGCCCCGCTTTGTGCAGCGGAACGCAGATGACCGAGCGGATGCTCGTCGCGCGGTAGGCGCCGCGCACGTGCGCACAGCGCGGGTCGGCCTCCGAGTCCTCCACCGCGTAAGGGTGACCCGCCCGCATGAGCCGGAGGCACTCCTCGCCGAACTGGTCGAACGTGTAGCGGCCGACGATGCTCGGCACCCCGTCGGTGAAGTCGCCGAGCAGGTTGAAGGTGTTCTCGTCGGCCTCCACGTCCGCGTAGGCGCAGCGGTTGACGCCAAGGTGCCGGCCCAGTATGCCCGCGGCGGTGTGGGTGATCTGCTGCGGATCATCGATGGCGCGGGTCGCGTCCTCCAGCGCGAGCAGGAGCCGGTCGCGGGCCTGCGCCCGCCGGACGGCCGTGATGTCCCTGAACAGGACCGCGACCGTGCGGCTGCCCCCACCCCCCACCCTCGCGGCGTAGACGTCGTACCAGCGTCCCAGCGCCCGCGCCTCGTTGATGAACCGCTCCGGCGCGCCCGTCTCCGCCACGCGGTGGTACACCTCGAACCAGTGCTCCTCGTGCTCTGGCCGCAGCTCGCGCATGCTCCGGCCCAGCGCGTCCTCCAGCCCCGTCTGCTCCTGAAAGACCCGGTTGATCTGCGTGAAGCGGTAGTCGGGCCGCCCCTGCGCATCGTGGAACACGTCGATCATGCAGAAGCCCTGGTCCAGCGACTCAAAGAAGCCGCGGAACCGCGCCTCACTCTCCCTGATCCGCTGCTCCACCCGCCGACGCTCCGTAATGTCGCGCACATAGCCGGTGAACACCGTCACACCGCCCACATCAGTGCGGGTGATCGTGAGCTCCACCGGAAACTCCGTCCCGTCCCGCCGCAGCGCCGACAGTTCCAGCCGCCGGTCAAGCACCGGCCCCGGCTCCCCCGCGATGTGCCGACGCAGCCCCTGCCGGTGCGATTCCCGGTACGCGGCCGGGATGATCAGCTCCGCCATCTCGCGCCCCAGCACCTCCTCCCGCCGGTAGCCGAACGTGCGCTCCGCCGCGGGGTTGAAGTCCACCACCCGCCCCCGCGCGTCCATCATGATCACCGCGTCCAGCGCCGTCTCCAGCACCGCGCTCTTCCGCGCTTCGCTCAGCCGCAGCGCGTGCTCCGCTGCCGCACGCGCGGTCACATCCGTGATCGACGCGACCCAGCCGCTCACCGACCCGTCCGCCTCCCGCCAGGGCGTGTACACCACGCGGATCCGCTTGATGCCCGCCGCCACCCACGGCATGTCCGCCTCATACTCCACCCGCTCGCCCGCCAGCACCCGGTCGATGTACGGCCGGATAATTGCCAGCCCCTCTTCCCCAAGGACATCCTCCACGCTCTTCCCCGCGACCGCATCGTGCGGCACGCCCGCGATCTCCGCGTACGCCGGGTTCGCCGTGATGTACCGCAGGTCCCTCCCCACCCGCACCAGCCCCACGGCGGCCGTGTCCAGCGTCTGCCGGAGCTGCGCGCCCGACGCACGGGCCTCCTCGCGTGCCGCGTCCGCGCCGGCCCGTGCCCGGGCCTCGCGACCCGCGATGAGCGCCAGCAACCCCGACACCGCCAGCCCGACGAACAGCGCTGGCAGCAGCAGGCCGCGCCCCGAGGCACGCTCGAACCCGGGCAGCGTGCGGAACTCGAGCGTCCAGGTCCGGCCCGCGAACGTGATCCTGGTCGAAGATGTCAGGCCGCTCTCCGACTGATCCTCGCTCATGTACAACAGCCGATCCGGCGCCGGCTGGTCACCGTCGTAGACCGTGACCCCTGCACGGCTGCGCGCACCGGCGGGCGTGAGCTTGGTGAACAGGTCGGTCGCGCGGAAAGGGCTGTACACAAACCCGGCGATCGCCGCGCGGCGCTCCTGCACCGTGGCCGGGGTCACAGAGTTCCGGTACACCGGGAGGTAGACAAGAAACCCCGGCTGCGTCGCCTCATTAGTCTCCTGCACGAGCGTGACGCGCGCCGACATCGCCGGCAGCCCGCTGTCGCGCGCCCGCTCCATCGCCTCGCGCCGGACCGGCTCGCTGAACATGTCAAAGCCGATCGCACGCCGATTCCGCGCATCCAGCGGCTCCAGGAGCAGGATCGCGAACACATCCTGCCCGTCGGAGGCCCTGGGCCACACGTGGAAGTCGTCGATCTCCCCCTCCCACTCCGCGCGCCCCAACGCCTCCAACGCTCCCAGCCCGCCTTCCGGAGCACGCGCCGCCAGACCGATGCCCTGGATGCCGGGGTACAAGCGGGGCAGCTCCAGCCGCCCGACGAACTCGCGGAACTCTTGTTTGGTGACCCGCTCGCTGCCCGCGAAGAACGCGCCGGTCGCGCGCAGCATCGCCCCGTACGTCTCGAGCTGCGCCTCGATATTCTCCCGCACCTGGTCCGCCGCTCGGCCGAACCGCTCCTGATCCCGCAGCGTGATGGCCCGTTCCATCGCGACGACGGCCACCACCGTACACAGCAACCCGATGATGAACACGACCGCGCCCACCGCGGAGGGCGATCGACGCCGGACCGGCGGTGGACCAGGCGAACCGCCCGGGCGGGAAAGGCCCTGTGATGGGTGGGTTGCATGCGGCATCGCGACCCGGACAGGCGTCCGGGCATCAACTCTACCGCGTGCCGGATGAAGTCCGGGTGAGAGCCGCACGCGGCCTCAACCGCGCAGCACCCGATCAATCGCGACCGTGGCTCCGGGTGGGGCGTACGTCTCCACGCGCCCGCCCGAGCCCGCGTGGAGCGCGCCCACAAGCCGCGCGATATCCCCCCGCAACGGCGCCGTGAACTGCATCGGCTGCCCCGTCACCGGGTGCGTGAACCCCAGCACCGTCGCGTGCAGCGCCTGCCGCGCGATCACCGTCTCCCCGGTCGCCGGGTCCACGAACGGTTTCCCGCCGTACATGTCATCGCCGACGATCGGGTGCCCCAGCTCGCTCATGTGAACGCGGATCTGGTGCGTGCGCCCCGTCTTGAGCTCCAGCTCCACCAGGCTGAACCACTCATCACCCCTGGTGCCGTCCGCGCGCACCCGGTCCGCCAGCACGTACCGCTCCCTCACGCGATAAATCGTCACCGCGTGCTTGCCCAGCTCGTCGTGCCGCACCACGTACTTCTCGCGGTAACCCTTCTCGCGCGAAGGGTGCGGGCCGATGGGCAGCTCAACCACTTCGATCAGCGGCTCGAGCTTGCCGTGGACCACGGCCATGTACCGCTTGTCCACCTGCCGGTGCTCGAACTGGTGCCCCAGCTTCCAGTGCGCCTCGTCCTGCTTGGCGAACACAATGCAGCCGCTCGTGTGCCGGTCCAGCCGGTGGACCACCCCGGGGCGTGCAAACTCCGTCCCCACGCTCGACAGCTTCGACGCCCCGCCGCGCTTCTGAAAGTGCCACGCCAGCGCCGACAGCATCGTCCCCTTCAGGTGGCTCCGCGCAGGATGCACGATGATGTCCGGCTGCTTGTTCAGCACGATCAGGTGCTCATCCTCGAACATCACATCCAGCGGGATGTCCTCCGGCACGATGTCCTTGCTGGGCGGCGGCGGGATCACCACCTCCACCTCGTCCCCGGCGCGCAGGTTCGTCGACGCCTTCGCCACCCGCCCGTTGACCGTCACGCCCCCCTCGCCGATCAGCTTCTGGAGCTGGTTCCGCGACATGAACGTGATGCGGTCCGTCAGGTACTTGTCCAACCTCTTATTCAGGTCGCGCTGGAGCGTGAACGTCACCGTCCGCAGCTCCGCATCATCATCCGCATCCGCCCCCGTCGCCGCGGCCTCCTCCAGCGCGCGACGGATCGCCTCGGCGTCCACCTTGCCGCCGGGCAGAACCAGTCCGGAGGTGCGTGCGACGTCGTCGGGCATGACTTGCGCGGCAAGCCTTACTTAGGCGCAGGTTCCGCCGGCGCTGGGGCCGGGTCGGGCTGCGGCGGCACCGGCTGGGGCGCCGGCTCGGGCGCGGGCGGGGCCGCAGGCGGCGGGATCAACGGCTGCGCCCCCTCAGGGACCGGCTGCGGCTGGGGCTGGAGCTCCGGCGGCACCGCAAAGGGCGGCGCATCGATGGGCGTCAGGACCGGCTGGACCGGCTTGGGCGCCTCCGGCACTGGCGGCAGGTCCGCCTTGGAGTACACCACCGGCGGGTTCTGGAGCGCATCCAGGTTTTCCAACCGCTTCTTCGCCACCGCGCCGTAAGCCGTGAACCCGCTGGCGTCAGCCAACTTAGAGACTTCCTCGTAGTGCCCCCGGGCCTTGGCGATCTCCCCCTGGCTCTCCGCGACCGAAGCCATCCCGAAGAGGGCCCCGATCGTCAGCACCTGCTTGCCCGCGTTCGACCGGGTGGCGTTGAACACCTCGTTGTACAGGCTATAAGCCCTGTCCTGAAACGACTTACGATCAGCCTCCGACAGCACATCCTCGGGCTTCTCGAGCGTCCCGTCGGGCTGGAGCTGCGCGCCGGGCCGCACCCCCCGCCGGATCGAATCCAGGTACGCGTCCGCCGCCTCAAGCTTGGCGATTTCCGCCACCGAAGACCGCCCCGAGGCATGGTCGTTCGCGATCTGTAACAGGCTCTCCGGACTTGGGTTAGAACCGCTCGCCACCGCCTCCAGCTCGGCGAACGACTCGTCCAGCTTCACCGCCTGCGACCGCTGGTACCGCTCCCGCAGCCCCCACGCCGCCGCGGCCACCGCGAACACAAACAGGATCGGCACGCCCCACTTGCGCAGCCAATCAATGAACTCAAGGTTGTACCGCGCCTCCTCAAGGCCGGCGCGTTCGCGGATCTGTGTCTGGCGTTCGTCCATGGGGTCCCCGAAGGGGCGTGCGGGCAAGGCATCCCCGGAGCGGGGGCACGCCGCGCCCGACCGGGATGAAGAGTCTAGGTCGCGGCAGGCCCGCGCGAACGCCCGCCCCTCCCCCACCGCCTTTTTGCGCACAAGCCCGCCCAGCCCCCGGGTTGGCACGCCCCTTGTGTATGGACCGACGGCGCATGTCCTACGGACTCAACATTTCCGCCAGCGGCCTGATGACCTCCATCTACGCGCAGGAGGTCTGGGCCAACAACCTCGCCAACATGGACACCCCCGGCTTCAAGCCCGACATCCCCAGCCCCATGCCCCGCCACGCCGTGGTGCAGGAAGACGGCGTGGGCTACCTCCCCAGCAACAAGCTGCTCGAGCGCCTCGGCGGCGGCACGCTGATGAACCGCAACCGCGTGGACTTCTCCCAGGGCGCCCTCAAGCCCACCGGCGGGCCGCTGGACCTCGCCATCAACGGCACGGGCTTCTTCGTCACCGCCGACGCGGCCGGCGGCCAGCGACTCACCCGCGACGGCCGCTTCTCCCAGCTCCCCGACGGCACCATGGTCACCGCCACCGGCGGCCTGCCCGTCCTCGACGTCAACAACCGCCCGATCAGGCTCGGCCCCGGCTCGGTCCACGTCAGCGGCGACGGCGCCGTCCAGCAGGGCGGCAAGGTGATCGCCAAGCTCCGCATCGTCGACGTCGCCGACCTCGACCGCCTCCGCAAGCTCGACAAGGGCCAGTTCGCCGCCGACCCCGCGGTGATGGCCGCCGCCCGCCCCGCATCGGGCACGGTGACCCAGTTCTCCATCGAAGAGTCCGCCGCCGACGAGATCAACGCCCTCATGCGTATGACCAGCGCCGCCCGCGACGTCGAGGGCAACATCTCCATGATCCAGGCCCACGACCGGCTCATGGACCGCGCCATCAACGGCCTGGGCCGCGTGGCATAAGAGGAACGCATGGCCATCAACGCACTCCAATCCGCCGCCTCCGGGCTCTCCGCACTCAACGTCGCCCTCGACGTCACCGCCAACAATCTTGCCAACGTCAACACCGCAGGCTTCAAGTCCAGCCGCGTCAACTTCCAGGACCTCCTCTACCTCGAGAAGGCCCAGCCCGGCGCCACCAACCTCCACGGCGATCAGCGGCCCATCGGCCTCTACGTCGGCCTGGGCGTCAAGGTGTCCGGCACGCAGCTCGACTTCACCCAGGGCTCCTCCCAGACCACCAACAACCCGCTGGACGTCATGATCCAGGGCTCGGGCTTCTTCCAGGTCACCGTCGAGGACAACAAGGCCGCGGGCGGCCGGGCCTACACCCGCGCCGGCAACTTCGCCCTCAACAGCGACGGCGAGCTCGTCCTCGCCAGCGACCAGGGCCGCCGCCTCGAGCCCGTCATCGCCATCCCCGCCAACGCCATCCGCGACACCGTCACCATCACGCCCGACGGCCGCGTCACCTACATGGTCCCAGGCGGCACCGAGCCCTCCGAGGCCGGCCAGCTCGAGCTCGCCACCTTCATCAACCCCGCCGGCCTCGAGCAGCTCGGCGAGAACCTCTACGGCGAGACGGTCGCCAGCGGCCCGCCCAACACCGGCGTCCCCTCGCTCGACGACCGCGGCTCCCTGATCCAGGGCAGCCTCGAGTCCAGCAACGTCGACCCCACCCGCGAGCTGATCGAGCTCATCCGCGTGCAGCGCGCCTTTGAGATGAACAGCCAGAGCATCCGCGCCGCCGACGACACGCTCCGCGCTGTCGGCCAGCTCAGGAGGTAACCGGATGATCCGACTGCTCGCGCTCTTCGCCCTGCTCCTCGCCGCGACGACCGCCCGCGCGCAGTCCACCATTGCGCTCAGGCCCTGGGCCAAGGCCACCCCCGGCGCCGCCGTCCGCATGGCCGACATCGCCGACCTCACCGGCCCCGAGGCCCAGGCCCTCGCGAACGTCGTCGTCGCCACCAGCGAGGACCTCTCCCGCTCGGCCCGCATCGACCTCGCCCAGGTCCGGCGTGCCGCGGAAACACACGCCCGCGTCAACCTCGGCCGCATCAGCTTCTCCGGGTCCACGTGCATGGTCCGCGTGATCGCCGCAGAGCCCGCCGCGCCGCCGTCGAGCACCCCCGCCACGACCGCCGCGCCCCGCGCCGACGCCGTCCGCCACCACGTCGCCACACGCATCGCCCAGTTCCTGGGGGTCGAAGAATCCGACCTCCGCCTCACCTTCGAGGACGGGGCCGACCTGCTGAACAGCCCAGCCTCGGGCCGCACCGTCGCCGTGCAGCCCGCCGCCCTCAGCGACCGCATGCCCATCAACGTCCGCGTCTACCGCGCCGATGTGCTCGAGGCCGAGGGCGTGGTCCGCGTGGGCGTCCTCGTCCGTCGCCAGGTGCTCATCGCCCGCGATGCCCTCTCCCGCGCCGACTCCATCGACATGGAGCGCATCGACCAGCAGGAGCAGTGGCTGGGCCCCTCCGTCATCCCCGCACGGCGCGAGCAGGTCCTGGGCGCGGTCGCCCGAACCCGCGTCGAGCCCGGCCGCGTCATCCTTGCACGCGATGTCGAGGCCCCCATCGTCATCGCCCGCGGCGACCTGGTCAGCATCGACTGCATCTCCGGCTCCGTCGTCGTCAGCACCACCGCCCGCGCCAAAGAGCCCGGGCGCGAGGGCGACGTCATCCAGTTCCAGAGCCTCAGCAGCAAGAAAACCTTCGCGGCCAAGGTCAGCGGCCGCGGCCGCGCCGTCCTGGTCGCGGACGAAGCAAGGGCCGGCCTATGAACACGCTCCTCATCCTCGCCGCAGTCTGCACCCTCGCGACCTCCGCGCACGCCCAGAGCCTCCTGCGCCGCCC
>JAEYTB010000238.1 GCA_023434205.1 Planctomycetota bacterium
CACCACCGGAGCGGTCGCCGGGGGCGCCGGCGGGGCCGACGCAGGGTGGACCGGTGCAGGGTGGTCCCACGGGGGCGGAGCGGCGGGCTGAGCCGGCGCGGGCGGTCGCGACGGAGGCGTCGCCGCGACCTGCTGCGCAGGCGGCGGTGAACGCGTTTGAGGGCGAGCCGATCTTTGCGCGAGATGGCATCGTGACGGTGGCGCCGGGGCCGTCGGCGCACATCTCGGTGGAGCGGGGGGCTGAGGAGAACTCGATCATCGCAACCGGCGGGATCACGGTGCAGTACGAGGACCCGCGCCAGCGCGTGGTGGTGATGAAGGCGCAGCGGGTGGTGATCTTCACGGACCCGGGGGACCTGGAGGAGACGGCCCGGCTGGGGGCGGAAACGGTGCGGGGCGTGTTCCTCGAGGGCGGGGTGGTGGTGAGCGACGGGACGCAGACGATCCGCGCGCCGCACGTGTACTACGACCTCAAGACTAACCGTGGGATCATGCTCGACGCGGTGTACGAGACGTTCGACCCCAAGCGGCGGCTGCCGCTGTACGTGCGGGCGAAGGAGATCCGCCAGGAGGCGGCGCGGCAGTTTGTCGCCAAGCAGGCGCGGTTCACGAATACCGCGTTCTTTGACCCCGAGCTGGCGATCGGCGCGACGCAGGTGAGGATTTCTCGTCAGCAGGACGTGGTCGAGGCGGACGTGCCGGAGGGGGCTGTGCCGCCCGCCGCGGAGGCGGAGGAGCGGACGATTGTCGATGCGCGGAACATCACGCTGCAGCTGATGGGCGTGCCGGTGTTCTACTGGCCGCGGTACAGCGGGGACCCTTCGACGTTCCCGATCCGGGACTTTCGGATCGAGAACCGGTCGGGGAGCGGCGGGGCGGTGCGGGCAACGCTCAACGCGTACGCGCTGCTGGGGCTGGCGCGGCCGCGGGACCTTGAGGTCGACCTGCTGACGGACTTCTATTTTGAGCGGGGCGCGGGGCTGGGGACGCGGGTCGCGTGGGACAAGCCGGGCAACACCGGGGGCGTGTACGCGTACGGGCTGCCCAGCGACCGGGGGACGGACATCCTCAAGCCGGGCACGCGGGTGAACCACGATGGCGAGTTCCGCGGCATGATCGTCGCGGAGGAGCGGCTGGCGCTCGGGAAGAACTGGACGCTGTTGGCCGAGGCGGCGAGCATCAGCGATCCCAACTTCATCGCGGGGTTTTTCTCGCAGATGGGCGAGAACTACCGGGAGTTCACGAACCGGGTGCGCGTGTCGCGGCGGGAGGCGAGCACGTACTTCTCGGCGGAGGCGAAGGCGACCTTCGACGACTTCCTGAGCAACGAGTATCTGCTGCAGAGCCAGGGGTACGCGGTGGACCGGCTGCCGGAGGGGTATTACGCGCGGCTGGGGGACGACCTGCTCTCGGAGGTTGCACCGGGGCTGCTGACATGGAGCAGCGAGTACCGGCTGGGGCGGGTGGGTTTCTCGTTTGACGAGGTGGAGGCGCGGGAGCGGGGGTTCAGCCGGAACACGCTGTCGCAGCGGGCGTTCGGGATCAACTTCGACCAGAGCATCGGGCAGTCGCTGCGTGCCGCGGGGTTGTTTGAGAGCGCGGTGACGCGGGCGGACACGCGCCAGGAAGTGTCGGTGCAGACCAGCGTGGGGCCGGTGCAGGTGATGCCCTTCGCGGTGGGGCGGGTGACGTTCTGGGATGACGAGTTCGAGGGCTTCTCGCCGGGCAACGACGACAACGTGCGGCTGTGGTCCGCGGCGGGGGTGCGGCTGGGGACGACGCTGCAGCACGTGTACGAGGGGGTGGACTCGCGGCTGCTGGACATCCACCGGATCCGGCACCTGGTGGAACCCAGCGCGACGGTGTGGTTCGCGGGGACGAACATCGAGGCGCGCGAGCTGCCGGTGTACGACTACGGGGTGGAGGGTGTGTCGGACGGGACGATGGTGAGGGCGGGGGTGACGCACACGTTCCAGACGCAGCGGGGCGGGCCGGGGCAGTGGCACAGCGTGGACCTGCTGCGGGTGAGCGTGGATTATGTGTACAGCAGCGAGGACGCGACGCGGAAGAGCCCGATCCCGCGGTTCTTTGACTACCGGCCGGAGCTGAGCAGCGCGGGCGAGTTCATCGTGCTGGACGCGGCCATGCGGCTGACGGACGCGACGACGCTGACGGGCGGGTTCACGTTTGATATTGACGCGGACCAGCAGGCGACGAGCAACGCGGGGCTGCTGGTGCGGCACTCGCCGGGGTTTGTGACGCTGGGCGAGGTGCGGTACGTGAACCCGCAGGACGCGACGTACCTGACGGTGGGGACGTCGTACGAGCTGACGGAGAAGTACGCCGCGGCCGTGGGGCTGACGTACGACGCGACGAGCGGGGGCTTTCAGTCCACGGCGGTGGAGCTGCGGCGGCGGTACTCAAGCCTGATGCTGGGGCTGAGCGTGTCGTACAACGACATATCGGGGGAGACGAGCTTCGGGGTCGTGTTCCAGCCGTACGGCGCGGCGGGGGCGGGGCGGATCACGGGGTTGGGGTCGAACGACCCGATGTCGTCGGCGGGGGGGACGAGTTTCTGGCGGTGAGCGCGGTGTCCGCGGGAGAAAGGCGGACGGCCCGCGGCGGTCCGTATCGCTCCCTGACGGTCGCGGTTCTTATTTGCCCTGGGGTGCGGCCTCGGCGGCTTTGGCGGCCTTGGCTTCCTCGCGCTGGACTTCGTTCAGGCGCGAGTAGGCGAACACGGTGATCATGGCGGGCATGAAGGCCATCTCGCCGGCCTTGCGGGAGAGGTCGTCGATGGTGGCGACGCGGCCGGCCTGGACCTCCTTGGTGAGGTCGATGATCATGTTGTCGAACACGGCGATGAGGCCGCCCCAGATCTCGAACTCTTTCTGGGTCTTGGGGAAGATGCGGTTGAGGCCGGGGATGTTGGTGGGCAGGACAAAGTACCACTGGCCGTCGCGCACATCGCGCTTCATGACCAGGCCCAGGGGGGCGAGGGCGGGCTTGCCGTCCCAGAGCACGGCGACGGAGTCGTCGGTGAGGAACTCGGTGGAGAGGCGCTGCTCGGACTGCTCGATCCACGCGTAGGGGTCGGCGAAGAGCTGCTTCATCGAGGCGTCGAAGGAGTCGCGGAGCTGGTTGGGGTTGCTGGGGGCGGCGGGGGTGCGGGCGCCGATGGAGACGCTGCCGCGGCGTCGCTGCGTGGAGAGGGCCTGGGAAAGGAAGGAGCTGGACTTGCCGCTCTTGGCGGCGGCCTCGGCCTGGTCGCGGAGCTTCTTGACGTCCTCGGGGAACTTCTCGTTGACGGCAAGGCCGAGCTTCTGGAGGTTGCCCAGGAGGCGGCCGGTGCGGTTGAGCAGGCGGCGCATGTCCTGGTTTTCGGCGTAGATGAACCGGGTGAGCTTGTCGGCGCGTCCCTTCTCGACGCACTCGCGCATCATGGAGATGGTGTTCTCGGGGGTGTCGTGCTTGTCCTCGCAGGCGGGAAGGAGGAGCGCGGCGAGGGCGAGCAGGAGGATGGTGAGTCGGGAGGTCACGGGGGAGTTCTGGGCACGGCCCGAGGACGGGCCCGTGGCACCCTGTGGTACGTGCAGCGGGCGGCGGTGTTACGAGGAGGTGCGGTCGACGATGCGGTAGGCCTCGCGTTCGCCCCTGCCGCGGACGGGGTAGTCCTTGCGGAGGGGGTGGGCGGGGTAGGCCTCCCAGAGGAGGATGCGGCGGAGGTCGGGGTGGTTGCGGAAGCGGATGCCGAACATGTCGAAGACCTCGCGCTCGGGCCACTCGGCCCCGGGCCAGAGGTCGCAGACGGAGTCGAGGACCAGGGCGGGGTCGTTCTCGATGCCGTCGGTGGGCAGGCTGGCGTTGAGGAAGGTCTTGACGAAGAAGCGGTCGGTGCGTGCGTGGGAGCAGAGGTTCCAGAAGACGCAGAAGCGGCCGGGGGTTGGGGCGGGGTAGTTGAGGTAGTCGATGCCGCCGACATCGGAGAGGAAGTTGAAGTCGCAGCGCGGGTCGGACTTGAGGAAGGCGAGGACATCGTGGGCGTCGTGGGGTTCGACGATGAGCGTGGACTGGGCGCGGAACTCGGCCGCGCGGAGTTTCCTGGATGGGAACGCCTCCTTGACGACCTTGAAGACGGGGTGGTCGAGGCTGGAGACGGGGGTGGTGGGCTGGGTGTCGGGCATAGGTAGGAGTGTAGGGATTCAGGGGGCGAGGAGTGCCTTCTGGGCGGGGAGGTCGGCGTCGAGGAGCACCACCGGGCCGGGGTGGCCGGCCTGACGCCAGGCGCGGAGGAGCAGCGGGGTGAGCGGCCCGGCGCCCAGGGGCGCGGGCGTGAGGCTGTCCGGCGTTGGGATGGCATCGCACAGCAGCGTCGCCCAGCGGGCGGGGTGGCCGGCGAGCGATTCGAACATGCGGGCGAGGTGGTCCTCGGCCTGCGGGGTCATCGCGGGCGTGAGCATGGAGATGGGGTCGAAGAGGAACCGCCACGGGCGGGCGCGGTCCTGCGCTGCGGTGAGGAAGGCCCGGAGCGAGGGGACATCGGAGACCGCGGCGAGGGCGGTGGGCCAGAGGCAGAGCGGCGCGTTCGGGGCGGCGGCCTCAAGGCTCTGAACCAGGGCGTGGAACTGGGCGCGGGGGCCGGGGAGCCACGCTGGGGTGTCGGCGTCCGCGGGCGCGCGGAGGATGAGCGTGCCGGTGAACGTGGGCGCAAGTGACTGGATGTGCTGGGGTTCGATGATGGTCGCGGCGTCGGCTGCGGGCGGGGAGGGTGTGGCGTGGGCCGAGTTTTCGGGTCCGATAGCCCCGAAGGCCGATGTACCGGGCTGGGCGTGGCGGAGCACACGTACCTGCATTCACAACCTCATGGAAGGGGTGCGGCCCGGCACAAGGATTGCGTCGGGCAGGGCACGTCCGGCTCGGGTTCCCGGGTCTGGGCGCGGTGGCGTTTGCGCTCCGCGGCCAGCGGTCCCTGTGCCGGCAGGGTAGCAGCACGGAGGCTTGGTCGATGATCAGCAGCGACGCTCGGCAGGGCCATCTGCTCCAGCAGGAGCGGCGGCCCGCGTTCCTTTCGCGTGCCCAGCTTATGGAACGGATCGTGCAGCTGAACCCCACGGCGACGCCGGAGTTTCTGGCGGGCTTCTCGGAGGGGTCGCTGGCGCACTACCTGGAGCACCTGAGCGTGATGGACGAGCCCACAACGCCGTGGGTGAGGAAGGGGATCGCGCCGGCGATCGTCCGGCGCGAGCCGGTTGAATGAGTTTGATGAAAGTCCCCAGGTCGAGTGATTTGGGGTGTCGGGAATGACGATTGTGACGGGGGCGCGGCGTGTCGCCGCGGCTTCAAGTTGGCCCGGGTTGCGGTCCGATAAGACGGACCACGGGCCGACGGCAAACGTTCCGCACGGCGCGTGCAGAAGTGGACTCTTATGAAGACGAATCAGAACCGGCTTGCGCAGTTCGTGGCCCTGGCTGGGGCGGTGGCGGTGGTCTCGGGCTGCGGGTCGTCGCCCAAGAAGGCGGCGCGGCCGCAGTTCAGGACCCCGCCGGTGGCGGCTGAGCCGGTGGGCGGGTCCCCCACTGCTGCTGAGAACCCGTTGGCGAAGGCCCTCAACAGCGGGCCCGTCACGGGCGACGTCACGACGGCGCGCCCGAGCGCAACACCCGCCCAGAACGTGGGGAGGCCGCCGGTGAACCTGTCGCTGGTGGCGGTGGAGCTGCCGCGGCCGAAGGGGAATGTGAAGGAGGCCGCACGCGAGAAGCGGTCGGTGGCGTCGTTCTCGCTGGCAACGGCGGGGATCGATGAAGCCGGGGAGCAGGACCTGAGCCCGGTGATCACGGGGGTGAGCCGCGTGACGTTCGCGGAGGAGGGGTCGGACTTTGACCCGTGCGTGTCGCGGGATGGTGGGACGCTGGTGTTCGCGAGCACGCAGCACCGGCAGAACTCGGACATTTACATGAAGCGGACGGACAGCCGCGTGGTGACGCAGCTGACGAACGACCCGGGGCAGGACGCGATGCCGGCGATCAGCCCGGACGGGACGAAGATCGCGTTCGCGAGCGACCGTGCGGGGAACTGGGACATTTACGTGATGCCCGTGGGGGGTGGCCGCGCGGTGCAGGTGACCAACGACCTGGCGGACGATGTGAACCCCTCGTGGTCGCCCGATGGGCGGCACCTGGTGTACTCGCGCCAGGGGCTTTCGAGCGGGCGCTGGGAGATGTGGGTGACGGACGTCGCCAACCCGGCGATCGCAAACTTCATCGGGTACGGGCTGCTGCCGCAGTGGTGCCCTGTGCCGGGGACGGGGAGCAACGGCGCGGACCGGATCCTGTACCAGCTCGGGCGAGAGCGCGGGCGGCGGACCTTCAGCCTGTGGACCGTGGACCTGCTGGGCGGGACGACGGGCAACGCGACGGAGATCGCCACCAGCGGCGAAACGGCGCTGATCGACCCTTCGTGGAGCCCGGATGGGCGTTGGGTGGTGTACACCGAGGTGCCCGTGAGCGGTGCCGCGGACGGGTCGGAGCGGCCCGCGTGGGCGACGCTGTGGATGATCTCGACCGAGGGCGAGGCGAAGGTTCGGCTGACGGGCGGCACCGGCCTGGCCATCAGCCCGACGTGGGCGGCGAACAACCGGCTGTTCTTCGTGAGCGACCGGTCGGGCGCGGACAACATCTGGTCTTTGGACCTGTCACCGGCGGTGCGGTCGGCGCACGCGACGCTGCGGCCGGATGATGTGAGCCACCCGATCGCGAGCACACCGCCGGCCCTCACCACCGTGACGAACCCGGCGCAGCCGCCGGTGCAGGCGCAGCCGATCGTGAACGTGCCGGACCCGTTCGTGCCGCAGTAAGTGAGTCCATCCCGCCGCGGGGCCGGAAGGCGCCGCGGGCGGATTTCGGAGAACACGGCGAGGCGTGCAGGAAGCACGCGGCGAAGGCAGGGAGGCCTATGACCGCACGAATGGTGTGCATGGTGCTCGCGATCACGGCGCTGCTGGCCGGGTGCGGCGGCACGCGCGAGCAGAAGCTGACGCCGCCCCGGACGCTGGTGGCGCCGTACGACACGAGCCGCGGCGAGGTGCTGTGGGCGGTGGTGCCGCTGCGGAACGAGTCGGGGACGAGCGTGGTGGATGTGGGCGCGATGAGCGACAAGCTGGTGGCGGCGGTGGAGCAGGTGCAGGGGGTGCGGTGCCTGCCGCTGAACCGGACCATCCAGGCGATGAACGTGCTGGGCTATGCGACGCTGCGGACACCCGCGGAGGCGCGGTCGCTGGCGCAGGCGATGGGCGTGGACGGGGTGCTGGTGGGGAGCATCACGGCGTACGACCCTTATGTGCCGACGATCGGGATGTCGGTGGCGCTCTACTCACGGCCGGGGGCGATGGCCCAGGGGCGGCAGCCGCTGGACCCCAGGACGCTGACGGTGCGGGCGCGGGATACGGAGCCGGGGATGTGGCCGCGGGAGGAGGGGCCGGTGGCGGTGGTGTCGGAGCACCTGGACGCCAAGAACCATCAGGTGCTGATGGATGTGCGGAGCTACGCGGAGGGGCGGGACAAGCAGCCCTCGGCGCTGGGGTGGCGGCGGTACACCGCGAGCGCCCACCTGTTCGCGGAGTTCGCGGCGTACCACGTGGTGGACACGCTGATCAAGCAGGAGTGGACAAGGCTGCCGGGGAGCGTGCCGGGGGCGGCCCCGGGGCGGACGGCGGGGGCGGGGCGGTAGGGCGGTTTTTGCGCTCTGGGAGGGCGGGGCATTTTTCGGTTTTCGGGTACGCGGCGGTCAAGAGGTTCCCGGAACGTGCCGAATCAGTTACCAGACACACAAGCCCCGACGTGCAGGGAAGCACCGGGGCGTGAAGAGACGAACTGCGGGGAGCCTGCAATGTCCACTCTGCCGATCACGGATGCGTTCACGACCTACCTTGCCGACGAGCGGCACTTCTCGCCCTACACGGCGCGGTGCTATGGGGCGGACCTGCGGCAGTTCATCGAGTTCCTTGCGGCCGAGCACAAGGTCGAGGCGAACATCGTCCGCGAGAAGGCGGCGATGGACCAGGCCCTGGCGAACAAGGGGCGGGTGAGCGGCACGGGGACGATCACGGAGGTGATCTGCGCGGCCAAGGCCGAGGTGGTGCGGGGGTTCCTGGCGCACCTGGGCACGCAGGAGTATTCCGCGGCGACGATGGCCCGCAAGATCGCCACGCTGCGGAGCTTCTACAAGTGGGCCGACCGGCGCGGGCTGTGCGAGGGCAACCCGATGACGGTGATCCGCACGCCGCGGCAGGCCAAACGGCTGCCTAAGGCGATCACGATCGAGCAGATCGAGAAGCTGCTGGCGGCGCCCGGGGATGTGGAGGTGCTGGGGCGGCGCGACCGGGCGATGCTCGAGACGCTGTACTCCACGGGCATCCGCGTGAGCGAGCTGGTGGGGCTGGCGTTCGAGGACCTGGACCTGGCGGGCGAGGCGCTGCGGGTTCGGGGCAAGGGGAAGAAGGAGCGGATTGTTCCGCTGGGGTCGCACGCGATCGGCGCGGTGAACCGGTACATCGAGATGGTGCGGAACGACCCGAAGTACGGGCCGATGGTTCGGGAGAACGGCAGCCGCGTGCCGCTGTTCATCAACAAGCACGGCGGGCGGCTCAGCAGCCGGTCGGTGCGGCGGAAGCTGGACAAGTACCTGAAGCAAGTGGGGCTGGACCCGTCGATCAGCCCGCACACGCTGCGGCACAGCTTCGCGACGCACCTGCTGGACAACGGCGCGGACCTGCGGAGCGTGCAGGAGTTGCTGGGGCACCAGAGCCTGAGCACGACGCAGATCTACACGCACCTGACGACGCAGCGCATGCAGGAGGCGTACAACAAGGCGCACCCGCGGGCGCAGGCGGGGTGAGACGGTGAGACGACATAGACACCACAGGTGAACTGTGGTGAACGGTAAGGAATGTGGGCACGGCTTGAGCATGGATTGCTCGTCGTGCCCACTACGTTTTTGGAAGTGCGACAGTGCGACAGTGCGACGGATGGTGAGAGCGATCAGGGGAAGCGGGTTGCCTGGGTGATCGCGGCAGCGGCTTCCTGGGCGATGGCGGCGGTGTCGTTGCGGTTGTCGAGAGGGATGGTCGCGAGGAGCGTCTGGTCGGCGTCGATGACGAGGAGCGCGGCGTTGCTGGCGTGGGCGATGCGGTCCATTTCGGCCGCGCCGTTGGGGCTGAAGACTCGGGGCGGGCTGTCGGGGGACCACTGGGCGTCGAGCGCGGCGAGGCGGGTGCGGGTCATGTCGCCGAGCGACATGAGGGCGACGGCGGCAGGCATGGTGCGCGGGCGGCGAGCGGGGTCGGGCTCGGCGGCGCGGAGCAGGTCGGGGACGGCGGCGGCGGCGCGGGCGCCGGTCTGGGCGTCGGCGTGTGCCGCGGGGTGCGAGGACTTGTAGAAGATGAGGAGGCCGAAGGTGGGTCCGCCGTAAGGGGCGCGGGCGAGGGCCTCCTGGAGCGGCCATGCGTCGAGGTCGCGGGTCATGAAGCTCAGAGCGGGGAGGCGGGCGCCGGGCGTGATGGCGGCGGGCTTGGCGCGGAGGTCGGCGATGGAGGGGACGCCGGTGCGGCCTTCGGTCGCGAGCGTCCAGGGGCCGGAGGCGGGGTCGAGCGGGGTGACGGAGAGGTTGAGGCGCGGGCCGTTCTTGCCGAGGGGGATGCTCAGGGCTGCGAGGCGTCCTGCGGCGTCGAACTCGATGGCGGCGGGGCCGCCCGGGCATTCGCCCTCGAAGATGATGGCGTGCGAGAGCGTGTGCTGCGCGGGGAGCCAGGAGGCGTGCAGGATCGCGGCGACGGCGCGGCCCAGGTTCGCGGGGTCACTGCCCAGGGCCCACTCGAGCTGCGGGAGCGGGACTGGGGGGACGGCGCTCCAGAGCTGGCCGAGCGTGAACGGGGCGGAGACGGGCGTGGTGAAGGCAAGGTCGGGGGCGTGGGGCGCGTGCGCGGTGATGGCCTGGTCGTCGGCGGCGATCGCGAGGCGTGTGAGGTCGAGGTAGAGGCGGCGCTGCGCGGCGTCGAGGCGGAGCGTGATGGTGGAGGTGCGGTCGGGCCCCACGGCGGGCTTCATGGTCACGACGATCTGCTCGGCGACCGGGCCGGACTGGTAGGCAGCGCGGGCGCGGGCGAGGGCTTCGTCGATGGTCTCGATGAGCAGGGGGGCGGGGAGGGTTTCCTGGGGCGACGGCGCCGCGGCCTGCGGCTGCGCGAGCGCGGCGGGGGCGAGCAGGATCGCGGCGGTGATGGCAAGGACCTTCATTGCGGCGATGGTACGTCGCGGCGCAGGTCGGCGAGCAGTTGGGCAACGGTCTTGTTGAGCCCGGGCACCACCGCGTCGGGCCAGACCTGGGCGAGGGGCTGGAGCACGAAGGCCCGCTCGTGCAGCCGGGGGTGCGGAAGCTCGAGGCCGGGCTCGCTGAGGACGATGTCGTCGTAGAGGAGGAGGTCGAGGTCGAGGGTGCGGGGCCCCCACCGCTGTTCGGCGGCACGGTTGCGGGCGCGGGACTGCTCGATGGCGAGGAGCTGATCGAGCAGGGCGCGGGGCGGGAAGGTGGTCTCGATCGTCGCGGCGGCGTTGAGGTAGGGACCTTGGGGGATGGGGCCGACGGGGGCGGTCTCGAAGGTGTTGGAGACGGAGAGGAAACGCGAGCAGGGGAGGGACGTGAGGGCGAGGACCGCGGCGCTGAGGTGGGCGTTGCGGTCGCCGAGGTTGCTGCCGAGGGCGATGGCGGCGGTGGGCACGGGGGAGGGTAGGGGGGAGCGGGAGAGCGGGAGTGCGACGGTGCGGCAGTGCGACAGGAGGGTAAGAAAAAGCCCCGCGATTGGGCGGGGCTGAGCGGGTGGGCTTGGGTGGTGGTACCCGGGACTTCGCAGCGGCGGCTCAGTCCCGGCGTCGGGGGTGAGCGGCGTCGCGTTATTCCACGGGCTCGAGTTCGCGCATGCGGAACTGCATCTGGCTCTTGAGGCGGGCGAGGATGGAGCTGTGCATCTGGCTGACGCGGGACTCGGAGAGGTCGAGGGTGGCGCCGATTTCCTTCATCGTCATGCCCTCGTAGTAGTAGAGGATGATGATGAGGCGTTCGGAGCGGGAGAGGCCCTTGGTGATGAGGTCGCGCAGGTCGCGGCGCTGGATGTCGGTGATGGGGTTGGACTGGGTCTCGTCGCGGATGACGTCGATCTCGCGGACATCGCGCCCGCTCTCGCTGGGGAAGCAGCGCTGGGTGAGGCTGCGGGTGGAGACGGCGGCGGAGTCGCGCTTGAGCTTCTCGAACTCGTCCTGGCCGACCTTGAGGCGCTTGGCGACCTGGTCGTCGGTGGCGGGGACGCCGGTCTCTTTCTCGATCTGCTGGCGGGCCTGGTCGACCTTGCTGCTGCGGTGGCGGACGAGGCGCGGGACCCAGTCCATGGAGCGGAGCTCGTCGAGGATGGCGCCGCGGATGCGCGGGGCGCAGTAGGTCTCGAACTTGACTTTGCGGGAGAGGTCGAAGGCGTCGATGGCGTCCATGAGGCCGAAGATGCCGGCGGACATGAGGTCCTCGATGTCGACCTCGTCGGGGAGGCGGGTGTGGATGCGCTCGGCGTTGTAGCGGACCAGGGGGAGGAACCGCTCCATCAGCCAGTTGCGGATGGTCTCGTCCTGCCCGGCCTGGTACTTCTTCCACACATCGTTGATGGGGAGCTGGTCCAGCGGGGAGCGGAGGTTGGAGGGTTCGGCGTGGCGGGCGTTGAAGCGCCCACCGGAACGCATGCCGCTACGCGAGGGGGACTTGAGTGCCATGGTCGATTCCCTGACCTTGTTGTTGCGGGCGTGAATGCCCGCTGCGCACCGAATCGTCCTTGACCGGCCGCGGGGCGAGTATAACGACTCCGCGCCGGTGCAACACCGTTACCGCACTTTTTCAAGGAATTTCTGCTTCATGCGCCCGACTCCGCGGCGCGGGGGGAGTTGTCCACAACTTCATCCACAACGGGAGGTCCGATGGAGGGCACGGGGTTGTCGGCGTGGTAGCGCGCCTCGTGCTCCTTGATGATGCGTTCGATGATGACGCCCGCGCCCATGCCGATCAACTGGCAGACGACGAGCGCGCCCAGGGCGCGCGCCAGGACCGTGGTCGTGTCGTTGCCGGCACCGATGCCCGCGATGAGGGCGACCGCGAACGCGCTGAGGGCGAACACGGCGGCGACGACTTTGCCCTCGTTGGTCACGCAGAATCGCTCCCAGGCCCCACGCTGTTACCGGCCCCGCGATGGCAGGATCGGCCTGCGCGGGGTGCGGCTTGCGTTGCGCTTTTGAAGTTGGCTCGCCGCCGCGCGGTATAAACCGCAAACGCCGTACCGGCGGAACTCCGGTGCAGTCAGGCGCGAGAGAACCATCCGAACAGGCCCCTTCTTGGGGACGCTGCGGGCTGCGTTGTCTTGAGGTTGAGGAGCTCGGCGAGACTCGCGGCGACTGCGCGCAAGTCTTTGCTGGCCTTGGAGGAAGGGCTGTGCAGGAGCACGGGCCTGCGGGCGCGGACGCTGGCGGGGACGGCCGGGTCGTTGTGGATGACGCCCAGGAGCGGGGGCTCGATGTTGAGGAATCGCTTGCTGGTGGCGGCGATGCGGGCGTGCACGGCCTGGCCCTCTTCGCGCGAGTTTGCCTGGTTGATGATGATGGCGGTGCGGAAGCCGGTGCCCGGGGCCTTGGCGGCGCGGAGGTGGGCGACGCACTTGATCATCGCGTAGGCGTCGGCGATGGAGGTGGGTTCGGGGGTGGCGACCACCAGCGTCAGGTCCGCGGCGGCGGCGAAGGTGGTGACGGTGTCGGAGAGGCCGGCGCCGGTGTCGATGAGGACGGCGTCGGACTGGGCCTCGAGGTCGGAGAGGCCGCGGAGGATGAACTCGCGCTGGGCGGGGGGGAGGTTGGCCATGCGCGAGAGGCCGACCGCGCCGGGGACCAGGCGGAATCCGCCGGGGGCGTCCACCGCGATGTGGGAGAGCGTGCGCGTGGGGGCGGGGCGGGCGACGCCGTAGAGGAGCGGGTCCTGCCTGGGCTGCTCGACGACGGCGTCGAGGCGGGTGGTGGGCGTCATGCCGCAGAGGACATCGGCGTTGGCCAGGCCCAGGTCGGCGTCCAGGAGCGTGCAGCGCTGGCGGAGCTGGGACAGGGCGATGGCGAGGTTGACGCAGGTGCTGGTCTTGCCGACGCCGCCCTTGCCGCTGGTGATGGAGACGACGGGGCAGTGGCGCTGCGGGGCCGCGGCGGGGCGGGGCGTTGGGGGCGGGGGCTGGGGGGCGGGGACGCGGCCGGGGTGCATGGCGTCGACCATGGCGCGGAGGCGCGAGGCCTGGTCGTCGGGGCGGTCCTCGGGCCGGAAACGGTTGTCGCCGGTGTAGCGCAGCCCGTTGGGCAGCGTGCCGGTGAACGTGATGCTGCTGGGCGCGGAGCTCACCTAAACCAACTCCCCCTCGAGCACGAGGCGGGCCAGCCGGTCCGCCTGCGCAAGTTCAATCTGGTCCGGGACTTCCTGTCCGGTTGTGAGGTAACTGACCTTGAGGCGCCCGGCGTGGAGCACGTTGAGGAGCACGCCGAAGTTCACGGCCTCGTCGAGCTTGCTGAAGATGACCCGCGTGGGCCGGAGCACCTCGAACTTCTGCGCGGCCTTGGCGAGCACGGGCTCGGAGACGGTCGCGGAGAGGACCAGGTGCGTCTCGTCGGGCGAGCAGGCCTCGATGAAGCCCGAGAGCTCTTCGAGGCGGTTGGCGTCGTGCTGGGAGCGGCCGGCGGAGTCGATGAGGATGACATCGCAGTCGGCGAAGGCGCTGCACGCCGCGGACATCTCGCGGGGGGTCATGGCGACCTTGAGCGGGAGGCCGATGATGGTGGCGTAGGTGCGGAGCTGGTCGACGGCGGCGATGCGGTAGGTGTCGCTGGTGATGAGGCCGACCTTCTTGCCCTGGCGGAGCTTGTAGGCGGCGGCGAGCTTGGCGATGGTGGTGGTCTTGCCGACGCCGGTGGGGCCGACGAGGGCGATGGTGAGGGGGCGGCCGGATTCGGTGCGGGCGGCGCGGGAGACGTTGCCCACCACGGGCATCTTCGCGGCGATGTGGCGGAGCATGGACTGGCGGACGACCTCGGGGTCGCCCAGCTCGTCGGGGGTGAGCTCATCGCGGACCAATCCCACCAGCTCCTCGGCGATGGCGGGGGCGACCTGGGCGTCCTGGAGGCGGAGGTAGAGGTTGAACAGCGGGTCGCTGACGCCGTTGATGTTGCCCATGCCGGTCATGGGGGCGACGGTGGCGGCGGTGGTGCGGGAGCACTGGAGGACCTGGCCGACGAGGCGCTTGATGGCGGCGAGCTCGACCTGGAGGTCGAGCATGGCGCCGTCGCTGACGGGGGCGAAGGGGACCTTGGTGGTGAGGCGGCCGATGGCGACCTTGGAGGGCGGGGGCGGCGGCGGGTAGACGTGGTCGAGAAGGGCGGCGCCCACGCCGTGGGATTCGGGCGGGGGGGGCGGGACTTCTGCGTGGGGGGCGTGGGGGGCCGCGGGGGTTGGCTGGGGACGGGGGCGGGGGGCGAGGTCCTCGACCTTGACGGGGCGGACGTTGACGGTGGGCGGCTCCCCCACCGCCGCGGGGGCTTCGACCTTGGTGAAGGCCTCAGCGATGAAGTCGGCGGGGGATGGGGCGGGCGCGGCGGCGGTGGACGCGGCGGCTTTGCGGGGCTTGATGGCGGGGCCGCGGGCGGACATCTGGTCGGCGGCGGTGATCTCGACGACCTGCTTGCCGCCGATGCCGAGGACAGCGCCGACCTTGTAGGCGCGGGTGTGGAGGATGACGGCGTCCTTGCCGAGGTCTTTCTTGACCTCGGAGAGGGCCTGGGCCATTGATGGGGCGCGGTATGTTTTGAGGTTCATGGTCCGCCGTCCGTGGCCGCGTGCGAGGTTCCTGCTTCCAGCAGGTGCGGGCGGCAGTGTACCGCGGCGCACCGGGAACTACCAGAGGGGCGTGGCCGATTTCGGCAAGGGCTGCGCACAAAAAGTTGTCGCTTAGGCGGCGACGGGCTGGGGCGCGGTGCGCGGGTCGGAGGGAAGCCCAACCAGCGCCAGCGACTCAACCTCTACGCCGCTCACGACTTCGTTGTAGCCCAGCACCGCCACGCCGGGGAGGTGCGGGTCGAGGAGCTGCTTGACGACGGCCCGGACGGGGGGCGAGGCGATGACCACGGGCGGGTGGCCCGCGGCGACGACGGCCCGCAGGGCGGAGACGACCTGGTCGGCGATGGTGGCCGCGACGCGCGAGGGCATGTTGACGGTGGTGCCCGCGGCGGAGCGGTCGATGTAGGCGTTGATCTGGTCCTCGAGGGCGGGGTCGAGGGTGACGCAGACCATTCTCGGAACGCCGCTCTCGGTGGGGGCGGCGTACTGCTGGCAGATGGTGCGGCGCAGGGCGTTGCGCACGTACTCGGTGAGCACCTCGAGGTCCTTGGTCTTGGCGCCCCAGTCGGCGAGGGTCTCGAGGATGGTCTCCAGGTCGCGGATGGGGACGCGCTCGCGCAGCAGGTTCTGGAGGATCTTCTGGAGGTCGATGGGCTTGATGACGCCGGGGATGCAGTCCTCGACGAGCTTGGGGGCCTTCTGCTTGAGCTGCTCGAGGAGGTTGTTGACCTCATCGCGGGTGAGCAGCTCGTCGGCGTGCTTGCGCACGATCTCGGTGATGTGGGTGGCCAGCACGCTGGCGGGGTCCACGACGGTGTAGTTCATGGTCTCGGCGCGCATGCGGAGGGCGGGGTCGATCCACCAGGCGTCGAGGTTGAAGGCGGGCTCCTTTGTTTGTTCGCCCCAGGAGCCGTCGATGCGGCCGCTGGCCAGGCCCGAGTCCATGGCGAGGAGCTTGCCGGGCTTGGTGACGCCGGTGGCGACGGGGTTGCCGCGGATCTTGACGCGGTACTCGGTGCTGGAGAGCTGCATGTTGTCGCGGATGCGGACGGGGGGCATGACCAGGCCCATCTCCACGGCGAGCTGGCGGCGGACGGCGGTGATGCGGTCGAGCAGGTCGCCGCCCTGGCCGGCGTCCACGAGCGAGACCAGGGCGTAGCCGACCTCGAGCTCCAGCGTGTCCACCTTGAGGAGCTGCTCGACGGGCGGGGGCTCGGGCTTGGCCTGCGCGGCGGGGGCGGCGGCCTGCGCGGCGGCCTTGCGGGTGGCACGGGTCATGCCCCAGGCGACCAGGCCAAGGCACGCGGCGGTGGCGATCAGCGGCGTGGCGGGGAGCGGCGTCAGGGCGAGGGCGGCGAGGAAGGCCGCGGTGATGAAGAGGCCCTTGGGCTGGCTCATGACCTGGTCGGTCAGCTCGTTGCCCAGCTCGGCCTTGCTGCCGCTGCGGGTGACGATGAGGGCGGAGGCGATGGCGATGACGAAGCTGGGGATCTGGCTGGTCAGGCCGTCGCCGATGGTGAGCTTGGTGAAGACCTCGGCGGTCTGGCCCGCATCCCACTTGCGGGCGACGATGCCCACGGCGAAGCCGCCCGCGACGTTGATGGCGGTGATGATGAGGCCGGCGATGGCGTCGCCCCGCACGAACTTGCTGGCGCCGTCCATGGCGCCGAAGAAGTCGGCCTCCTGGGAGATCT
>JAEYTB010000204.1 GCA_023434205.1 Planctomycetota bacterium
CCCCCCCGGGGGGGCGGCGGCAAACCGCTGCCAAAGTCGACTCCGCGCGCGCGAAAAGCTCCGTCACACAGCGCAAAGTCTTCCCCACGCAGAGCAATGTCTTCTCCACCCGGGGCAACGGCTCGCAAACAGGGCGCAATGGCTCGCAAACAGGGCGCAATGGCTCGCAAACAGGGCGCAATGGCTCGCAAACAGGGCGCAACGACTCTCTCACAGGGCGCAATGGCTCGCGCACACGGCGCAAAGGTCCGCGCACACGGCGCGACGATCCGCGCACACAGCGCGACGGCTCCCCCGCATGGCGCAAGAACCCCTCCACAGGGGGCCAGACTTCCTCCCCGCGCGTGCAGGACTCCCGTATCGATCCCAAGCCAGGCGCAAGAACGGCCGAGGTCGCGCTCGTGCCGGTCTCCAGGATGGCGCCCGTCTGTCCCATCATCCGCTCCTGCTCCGTGACCTCTGTCCCCACTCCGTCCCCTCCGTGTTCCTCTTCCTCCGGCTAGGCCGCCTTGCTCTCCAAGCGGTACACGTAGGCCAGTAACTCCGCGATGGCCTGGTAGAACTCGGTCGAGACTTCCTGGCCGACCTCGACGCCCGCGTAGAGGGCCCGCGCGAGGGGCGGGCGTTCCACGATCGGGACCTTGTGGATGAGCGCGAGGTGGCGGATGCGCACGGCCATGTGGTCGACGCCCTTGGCGACCACGCGCGGGGCCTTCATCGTGGCCTGGTCGTACTGGATCGCGACGGCGTAGTGCGTGGGGTTGGTGACGATGACGTCGGCCTTGGGGACGGCGGCGGAGACCCGCTGCATGGCGAGCTCGCGCATGAGCTTGTAGCGGCGGCCCTTCACGGCGGGGTCGCCCTCCATGCTGCGGCGCTCGTCCTTCACTTCCTCCTTGGTCATCTTGAGGTCGGTGGTGTGCTGCCACTTCTGGTAGAGGAAGTCGGCCAGGCCCAGCACCAGCAGCACGGCGAGGATCCAGAGCGTGAGCTCGAGCATGAACTGGCCGGCGACGGTCATGGCCTGCACCATGGGCAGCAGCGGGAGCGACGCGAGGGCGGGCAGGCGGCCCTCCACGTAGGCCCACGCGACCGAGCCGACGAGGATGAGCTTGAGGACGCTGGCGAGGGTCTTGATGAGGTTGCGCTTGCTGAACATGCGCGAGAGCCCCGCGACGGGGTTGAGCTTGTTGAGGTTGGGCTGGAGCGGGTGGAGCGTGAAGAGCAGGCCGAACTGCATGA
The DNA here is from genome assembly GCA_023434205.1 of Planctomycetota bacterium. GTDB lineage: Bacteria > Planctomycetota > Phycisphaerae > Phycisphaerales > UBA1924 > JAEYTB01. Next base: position 1,243 of record JAEYTB010000204.1, read on the forward strand.
TGTGCGCGCCCGCCGCGACCACGGCCATCAGCCCCAGCAGCGGGGCGACGACGACGACGGACTCCCACGCGGTGGTGAGCAGCAGCTTGCCCATGAGGGCGGGGTTGAGGCTCTCGGCGGGGTCGGCCAGGACGCGGCGCATCACGGCGGCCATGGCGCGGATGATCGAGCCCCCGAAGACCGCGAGCAGGATGAGCCCGGCGATCAGGTCGACCGCGGCGGCGAGGTCCTGGGACTTGGCGACCTGCCCCTTGCCGCGGGCCTCGGTGAGGCGGCGGGTGGTGGGTGCTTCGGTCTTTTCGCCCATGTCCTCGGCCATCGTGGGTCCTTAGAAGAGGTACACGGAGGGGACGGAGAGGGAACGGAGGGGGGATGGGGTCAGGAGTCGCGACCGACCGGGGCTCATCCTGACTGCACTTGGCTTCATTCCCTTTTCCTTCTCTGTGCGCTCCGTCATCCCTCTGTCCACTCTGTGTTCCTCTTCCTCTTCCTAACGAGCGGAGACCCAGCGGAGGACCTCTCCCAGGGTGCGGGTGATCTCGTTGCCGACGGCGCCCTGGATGGCGTAGAGGGCGGCGGCGAGCATGGCCAGGCCCGCGATGATCTTGATGGCGAAGCCGACGGACATGACGTTGAGCTGGGGCATGGTCTTGCCGATCAGGCCCATGACCACGATGACGAGCATGACGACGGCGGTGACGGGGGTGGAGATGCGGATGGCCAGCTCGAAGCCGCTGGTGAGCGTGGCGACGAAGAGGTCCAGGGGCGTCTGCGAGACGGTGAAGCCGCCCAGGGGGATGGTGGTGAAGCTCTTCATGATGCCGGCGAAGAGCAGCTCCAGGCCGCCCATGGTGAGGAAGATGGTGGCGCCGATGTAGTAGATGAGCTGGCCGACGACGTCGGTCTCGAAGTCGGCCTCGGGGTTGTAGACCTTGGCGAGGCCCAGGCCCATGTTCTGGCCGATGAGCACGCCGGCCATCTCGAGGCTCAGCAGGGGGATCGCGGCGATGCCGCCCATCGCCAGGCCGATGAGCGACTCCATGACGATGAGGGGAACGAGGCCGAAGAGGTCCAGGCCCTGCGGCACGGCGGGCGCAGCGGTGCGGACGGCGGGGTAGAGGGCCGCGGCGAGCATGAAGAGCAGCAGGGCCTTGTACACCCGCGGGATGGTGAGGCTGGTCAGCAGCGGCGCGAGCAGGAACACCCCCGCGAGGCGGAACATGACCAGCGTGTAGGGCACGGCGTGGTTGAGGAGGGGGTTGAGGTCGGGGGCGTCCATGCCGGGGATGTGGAGGAGTGGAGGAGCGGAGGAGAGCAGGAGTGGAGGTGCGTGGGGCTAGCCGGTGAGGGAGAAGAGGGAGGCGGCGTACTCGACGAGGCGGTGGGCGATCCACGGCAGGAGCACCGCGGCGGCCACCACCATGACGACGATCTTGGGGACGAAGGCGAGGGTCTGGTCCTGGATGCTGGTGACGGACTGGAGCAGGCTGACCACCAGGCCCACGGTGATGCCCGCGAGCAGGATGGGCGCGGCGATCTTGAGCGTGATGATCAACGCGGTGCGGACGAGCTCGACGGAGGTGGCGTCGTAGTGCATGGGGGACGGGTGGGGAGAGGAAACGGGGGAGGGGAAAGGGGAACGTGCGGCGGAGAGGGGCTAGCCGGCGCCGGTCTGGACGAAGCTGTTCATGAGGCCGCCGACGATGAGGGTCCAGCCGTCCACGAGGACGAAGAGCAGCAGCTTGAAGGGCAGCGAGATGAGCACGGGGGGGAGCATCATCATGCTCATGGCGATGAGCATGGTGGAGATGACCATGTCGATGACCAGGAAGGGCAGGTAGATGCGGAAGCCCATGAGGAAGGCGGTCTTGAGCTCGCTGAGCATGTAGGCGGGGACGAGGGAGACCATGTCGACGTCGGCGCGGGTGAGCTTGTCGGGCTCGCTGGTGTCGACGCCGCGGTACTCGAGGATCATGTAGAGGCTGGACCAGTTGCCGGTGGCCTCGATCTGGTTGAACATGTAGTCGCGGAGGGGCTGCTTGCCCTTGGACCACAGCTCGTCGTAGTCGGTGATCTGTCCGGCGCGGTAGGGGGCGATGGCCTCGGTGTTGATGCGGTCGAGCGTGGGGGCCATGACCAGCAGGGTCATGAAGAGGGCGAGGGCGGTGATGACCTGCGGGGGCGGGACGCTCTGCGTGCCCAGGGCCTGGCGGAGCAGGCCCAGCACGATCATGATGCGCATGAAGCAGGTGGTCATCAGCATGATCGACGGCGCGAGCGTGATCACGGTGAGGACGACGAGGATGTTCACGGCGGTGGAGAGGCCGCCCTTGGCCGGGGCGGCGGAGGCCGCGGGCCTGGCCGCGCCTGGGAGCGCCCCCGCGGCGGCGTCGAGCATCTCGAGCGGGTTGAGGTCGGGGATGGCGAGCGGGCCGACCGCGGGCGTTGACACCGGGGCCGGGGTTGGCACGGTGGGCTGCACGATCACGGGGGCGTCGGGCAGGGGCGGACCGACCTGGGCCCGTGCCGCGGGGACGAGGAAGACCAGGAGGGCCAGGATGGACAGGGCGCGGCGCACTTAGCGGCCCCCTCCCCCACTGCCGTGGGCGGTGCGGAGCGTGTTGAGGCGGGAGCGGATGGGCGGCGCGGCCTTGGCGGCGCGGGCCTTGGCGAGGTCGAAGCTGTCGGGGCCGACGTCGAGCCGCCTGGGCGCGGGCTCGGCCTCATCGAGGGCGGCGGAGGCCGCACGGTCGGCGCCGGTGAGCATGCCCTGGAACTTGCGGGCGAGCGTGTCACCCTCCTCGTCGCGGACCTTGAGAAGGATGGACGCGACGTCCTCGGGCTCGGTGACCTCGCAGAGCGTGGTCATGGAGGCGCCGCCGAACTTGCCGCCCCCGCCCTGGGAGACGAGCAGCACGCGCCGGTCCATCTTCAGGAGGATGAGCGTGGAGCCGCGGCCGACGGGGTAGCGGCCGAGGACCTCGAGGAGGCCGGAGGGTGCGCGGCCGCCGGCGCCCATCGCGGCCATGAGGCCTCCGCTGCGGCGGGAGACAAGCCGCACGGTCACGCCGAGCACGACGATGAGCGCGACGACGCCGGCGAGCGACGCGATGGTCTGCACCGTGCCGGCGCTGACGCCGGGCTTGCCCGCGGCGAGCGGCGCGGACTCGGACGCGGGTGCGGCGGAGGGCGCGGGGAGGGGCCGGGACTCGGGCGAGGCGGGGTCGCCCGCGAGCACAGGCGCCGCGGCGATGAGGCAGGCCCACGCCGCGGCGCGCCAACGAAAGTTGTGAAGTCCCACGCTCGCCATCCTGGCTCACTGGGGCGGCTCCGCCGCCCGGTTGATTGTTCAGCCCGCCTTGGCGACGGGGACCGCGCCCTCGGCGGGGGCGGCGAGGATTTCGTTGATGCGGACGCAGAAGTTGTCGTTGAGGACGAGCACCTCGCCGCGGGCGACGTGGCGGTCATTGACGTAGACGTCGACGGGGTCACCGGCGAGCTTGTCGAGCTCGACGACGGCGCCCTCGGACAGGCGGAGGACATCCTCGACGAACATGCGGGTGCGGCCGAGCTCGATCTTGACGTTGAGGTTGACGTCGGAGAGCAGGTCGATGGCGCGCGGGCCGGCATCGGCGGCGCCTGGTGTGAACGTGGGCAGGGGGAGCGGGGCGGGGTCGGCCGCCGTGTCAGCGGGGGGCGTGGTTGCGGGCGGGTCGTTCTCGGCCATCCTGGCCTCCGGGTCTGTTGGCGCGGGCGTGTGGCCGTCCTGGCGTCACGCGTCGCGGTGTCGGCAGTGCATCGGACAACGGGCAAGATGTGCCGCACAAAAGCGGCAGGGCGTGCGCGGGTCCCATAAAGATGCGCAAGGGTTGCCGATCAGTCCGTGGGGAATCCCTTGCAGCGGGGGATGACGACGGCTTCGATGCGCTCGCGGCCCTCGGTGTCTTTGCCCATGATCTGGTTGACGTACGCCGTGATCTGGCGGTTGATCGTGCGCAGGTCGGGCTCCTTGAGCTGGGCGTGGGGAGCGCGTCGGAAGATCATGGCGAGGCCCTCCTGGACCTCGGCCTTGCGGCGTTCGAGCTCTTTCTCGACGAAGGCCTGGTTGCGGGCGCGGACCTTGAGGACGATGGAGGTATCCCAGATCCAGACGCGGCCGGTCTGCATGTTCTGGAACTTCTCGTCCAGCAGCGGGATTTCGACGGTGGACTCCAGGTCCTCTTTTTCGTGGCCCTCGAGGGGCGTGGCCTGCGCGGCCTGGGGCTGCTTGGAGGTCATGCTGACGATCATGAAAACCCCCACCGCCTCGGCGACCATGAGGCCGGCGACGACGATGATGGTCTTGAGGGGCAGGCCCTTCTTGGCCTCGGGCTCGGCGGCTGGGGCGTCAGCGGCGGGCTTTTTCTTGTCGTCCTTGTCGGCCATGGGGAGCGGCTACCTCCTGTCGCCGGTGACGGCGCACAGTGGCTCATCGGCCAGACATGGAGGGGGCGGTAGCCCGGGAACGGAACAGCACGCCCGCAAGGGTCGTGTGCGTGGCATAAACGGCCAAACGGGGTCGGTCGGGCTTCAGGCTGCCTTGCTCAGGGGGAGCGCCGAGTCCGCCTGCCGGGCGGGGGCGGGGCGGGCGCGGCCCGCGGCGGCCAGGGCGACCAGCGATGCGAGCACCCAGCACGCGGCGACCCCGGCGAACCAGGGGCTGAGCATGACCCACGACGGCAGGGGCAGCAGGAGCAGGGTCAGGGTGCCGGCGGTCATCACGCAGGCGATGACCCGCTTGGGGGTGGGGCCCAGCCTGCGGGAGGCGAGTTCGAGCGCGCGGTCAACCCGGAGCGACGCGGCGGCCCAGAGGGCGGCGACCACGAGGACGGCGCTGAGCGCGATGATCGCTGCGAGGAGGGCAAGGTCGTTGATGGCCTGGTCGCCGAGGGTCACTGTGGGGTTCATCGGTCCGGAGCTCCGTGCGCTGGGGCACGGGAGGATGATCGGACCTTGGGGGGTCGGGCTTGAGCCGGGGTTGCGGGTTTAGCGGCCCAGGGAGAGGAGCTGCTGCATGAGGTCGTCGGCGGTCCGGATAACGCGTGAGGACGCGGAGTAGCCGGTGGAGGAGAGGATCAGCTTGATGAACTCCTCGCCCAGGTCGACGTTGGAGAGCTCGAGGGCGCCGCCGACGACGCCGCCCGCGCCGAAGGTGCTGGGGGCGGTGATGACCGCGGCGCCGGAGTTGGAACCGGTCATAAAGAGGCTGTTGCCGGCGTCGACCAGGCCCTCGGGGTTGGCGAAGGTGGCGAGCGCGATCTGGCCGATGGTGCGCGTCAGGCCGTTGGTGAAGACGCCGGTGATCGTGCCATCGCCGCCCACGGCGTAGCCGGAGAGCGTGCCGATGGGCGCACCGTCGCGGCTGGTGGCGGCGAGGTTGGAGGTGGTGCTGCTGAGGGAGGTCACGCCGCCGGTGCCGTTGCCGGTGAACGCGATGTCGAGGGAAAGGGGGGTGGCGGAGCCGGAGCCCGCGCGGTCCACGGTGATGCTGATGGGCACGCCGCCCATGGGCTGGCCGTCGGTGTCGAAGGCGATCGTGCCGGTGGCGACCTGGAGGGCGATGTCGCTGTCGTCAGCGGACTCGACGTAGTAGCGCCAGCTGGTGCCGGAAGTGGACTTGGAGTCGAGCACCATGGTGATGTCGATCTCGACGGGCGAGCCCAGGGAGTCGTACGCGATGAAAGTCGTGCGGACGCTCTCGCCGTCGGAGGCCTTCAGCTTGGAGGTGGTGAAGGGGGTTCCGACCACGGCGCCCGCGGCGTCGGTGATGCGCAGGTCGGTGCCGTCGACGGCGATGTCGTTGGCGGACCCGGTGTTTCCAACGATGCTGAGCTGGCCCGTGAGGGGGTCGAGCGTCACGCCGGGGATGCCGCCGTCGGGGTTGGGCCCGACGGTGACGTCGATGCCCAGGGCCTGGTTGAGGAAGTTCTGGATGTCCTGGACGGTGGTGGTCGCGGTCACTTCAAAGCTGGCGGTGGGGATCTGGCGGCCGCCCTTCTCGGCGCCGCGAATCTCGAAGCGCTGGCCGGCGGTGAAGATGGGCGTGTTGGAGCCGGACGCCGCCGGGTCCTCGATGTCGACCAGGCGGGTGGTGGATTCGAGGAGGTTGGGTGGAGTGGGCGCAGGGGCGGCGGTCGCGATGGTGCGGAGCCCGCCCAGGGTGATCTGCGAGCCCATGCTGGGGAGCGTGCCGTCGGAGTTGAGGTTGCCCGAGAAGCGGACGTTGCGGGTTGCCTGCGCGAGGGTGAGCGACCCGATGGGAACGCTGACGTCCCGGAGCACGCCGGGGACGATGTTGAAGTTGGCGTCGACGCCGAAGCCCTGGAGCTTGTTGCCGCCGATATCGACGAGCTCGTTGGCCTGGTTCTGCCGGAACGCGCCGGCGCGTGTGTAGAACTGGGACCCGCCGCGGTTGACGACGAAGAAGCCGCTGCCGTCGATGGCCATGTCGCGGGCATCGCCGGTGGCGGAGACCGAGCCGCCGGTCATGTTCCGCTGGGTGCCGGCGGTCTGGACGCCGTAGCCGATTTGGAAGGGGTTGGTGCCGCCGGTGGCGTCGGAGGGCTGGGAGCCCATGCTCATGGTGCGGCTGAACATGGTGGAGAAGAGCAGGCGGCTGCTCTTGTAGGCGGTGGTGTTGACGTTGGCGATGTTGTTGCCGATGACGTCGATGTGCCGCGAGTTGGCGTTCATCCCCGAGAGGCCGGTGAACATAGCGGTGGTTGAAGCCATGGGGCGGTGTCCTGAGAGCCCCTCCCGCCCGATCACGTAAGCGGGCGGCAGGGGCGTTGGTGCTGTGCGGGCCTCCGTGCCCTTGGGGGAGCGGCGTCCGTGCCGCGGAAGATGGGGATGCTCAGGCTCGGGGGGGCGTCCTGCCACCCAGGAGCTTGAGCAGGGAAGCGTTCATCAAGGACGGTGCCAACCGGGGGGGCTGGCCGGGGACGTCGCCGGCATCGGGGGCGACGGTGACCACGGCGTCCACGCCGGTGAGCACACTGGTTGAGTTCGGGTCGGCCTTGGCGGTGATGGTGCGCAGGCCCACATCCATCTGGAGGGCTTGGCCGTCGATGATCATGACGGCACGCTGGGCGCCGGCGGCTTCGGCGCGGTCGGCGGCGCGGGCGAGGCGCGAGAGCTGCGCGGGGGACAGGTCGACGCCGATGTTGCGCGAGACGCGCACGGGCAGGCCGCTGCTGATGCCGCCCGAGGCGGCGTCCTCGAGCATCTGCTGGAAGCTGGGGCCGTCCGTGCTCTGGACGGGGTACACCGCGTCCACGCCCGCGGGACGGACGCCCGAGCCAAGCGCTCTCAGCATCGCGGCGGGGTCAACGCTCATCCTTCACCCCCGCTGGAGGGGGGCGTCTGGGCGATCTCGTCCAGGTCGCCGATGTAGACACGCTCGCCGCCCTTGAGGGTCAGGACCGTGCCGTGCATGGTGCGGCTGATGGACTTCACCTCGCCGGTGACGCGGTTGAAGTTCTCATCCACGCCGCTGATGGTCTTGCCGACGAGGGTTGCCGCGGCGGCGAACTCGTTCTGGCTGACCAGGGCCTGGAGGTTGGTGGAGAGGTCCATGTCGGACTGGATGGACCGCACGGCGGAGAGCTGCTGGAGCAGGGCGTTGGTGTCGTTGGGCTGGAGGGGGTCCTGCTTGGTCATCTCGGTGAGGATGAGCTGCAGGAAGTCGCCCGAGGAGAGGGAGCTGAGGGTGTTGGCGCCCTGCGAGGTATTGCTGATGGCGGAGATGGTGCTCATGGGTTCCTCGTGACAGGCGGTGGGCCAGGCGATGGTTCAGGCGACGGCGTCGAGGTGGAGGCGGTAGGTGCCGCCGTCATCGAGCGCGAGCGTGAGCGCGGGGGGCAGCCAGGGGTCGGCGGGGGGCGCGTCGGCGTGCTCGTCCTTGGAACGGCCGGCGGTGTCCTGCTGTGGGTTGGCGTCGCGCTGACGGCTTCGACCATCGCCGGCAAGCTCCGTGCCACGTTGGTCGGGGTTGAAACGCGCATCCTGCGCGTCGGCGCTGTTGGGCGCGGTGACTTCGATGCGTTCCACGCTCAGACCCCGCGCTTCCAGCGCGGCACGGAGGGAGGACTGAGCGTCGATTAGCAACTGGCGTGCCGATTCTGAGGATGCGTGGAGGCGGGCGGTGACCTCGGCGTTGTGGAGCGTGAGTTCAACCTTGAGCGTGCCGAGGCTCTCGGGCGTGAGGCGGAGCGTGACGGTGCCCTCGCCCTGACGCAGGGCCATGGTGAGGGCCTTGGAGGCCTGGGGGATGAACGAGGCTTGGGCGATGCCCTGCTTGAGGGCGGGCGCCTGCGCCGTCAGGCGCGCGAGGGCGGCTTGCTTGGCGGCGCCCGGGCTCTGAGCAATGCCCACGATCGGCGTGGGACCGGCGGGTTTGGCTGCGGCGCTCTGGACGCCGGCGGCGGGAGCGGTCGGGAGGGCTGGCGCCGCGGTCGCCGCCTGAGGCGCAGCGTGTACGGGCGGCGCGAAGGGAGTCGGCTGATGGGCGGCGGCTGCGGCGGGGCGCGGTTGGGCGGTCTGCCGCGGGTCCTGCGTGGGTCGCTGGTCGCCCGGGTTGCTCTCCGCGGCGTCGGGCTGCGGGGCTGCGGATGTGGAGGCTTGGATCGCCACAGGCTCCGGCGCGCGGGGCTGGTCCTGTGCGCGGTTGGGCAGCGGCGCGGTCTCTGATGCTGTCGCGGGCGTGGAGGCGGCTTGAGGCGTCGTGTTCGGGAGCGGGTCCGTGCGGGAGGGAGTGGGCACGGTGGTTTGCACGGGCTGGGCCGGCGCGGGGGGGCCGAGCTTGATCGGCGGCGGCGCGTCGGCGGCTGCGGCGGCTTGTTCGGCAGGCGCGGCCTGGGCGGGGGGCTTGGCATCCTGGCCCGGCAAGGTTGAGGCTGCCGCGGGATCGGGGGTGGGTTCGCCGGTGACTGTTGACGCGATCGGCGCGGCGTGGACGGGCTCCGCGGCGACGGGGACACCCTGGGTGGCTCGCGGTTGCGCAGGCTCTGCGCGGGCCGGCGCGGCATCCGCCGGCGCGGGGGGTGCTTTCTGCGCGTGTGGGCGGTCGGCGGGCTGGTCGGGGGCGGGCTCTTCGGCGGTTGAGGCCGCCTTGGGCTGGCCCTCGGGCTGGTCGGTCGCTGGGTCGGCGTCGGCGGGTTGCGGCTGGGCGGTTCGGTCCTCCGCGGCGGCATTCTCGGGCGGTGCCGACTGCTCGGGCCTGGGCTCGATGATCTGGGGCGTGGAGGGCGAGATCCCCAGGCCCATGCTGGAGAGCATCGCGGCGAAGCGGCTGGGCTTGTACCGCGGGCTTGCGGGCTGCGGAAGGAGGGTGTTGAGGTCTGGGGTGGAGTCGATTCGGGGCATGCAGCGCCTTACGGCACGCGGGCGAACTCGCCGCGTTGCCGCAGTCGCTCTAGCAAGTCTGCTGCCAGCTTGGGGTCGGTCTTTGTGAGCGCCTCGATGATTTTGGAACGGGACTTGTCGTTCATCGCGTCGAGGTAGGCAACCACGGTGGCGAGGCGTTCCTCGTCCGCGGCGGCGGCCTGCGGAGTCGGGGCCGGGGCGGACATGCCGTTGGCCATCGGGATGGGTGCGAACTCGGGCGGGGGCGTGGGATCGGCGAGCATCTGCTGGAGGAGCACCACGGCCTGCGCGGGCTTCTGGGATTGGAGGACCTTCAGCGTCTTCTGGAACTGGGCGTCGGTGTTGGCGGCGTTGCTCGCGATCAGCAGTTCCTGGAACTCCTTCTTGTCGTTCTCGAGGGCGAGCCGCTCGGCGTTGAGTCGGCGGCGGTCCTCGGCGAGCTGGTTCTGGAGGTCGAGGATCTCTCGCTTGAGGCGGTCGATGCGCTGGCGGTCGAGCTCGGTGGCTTCCATGCGGGCCGAGAGGCGCTCGGTCGCGGTGAGCGGGGGCTTGGCGGCCTTCTTCTCTTCCTCGGCCTTGAGCTTCTCGGCTTCCTGGGCCTTCGCCGCGGCCTCGGCCTCGGCCTTTTCCTGGGCGAGGGTGCGGGTGAGCAGCAGGCGGACGTCGCGGGCGCGGTCGACGTTGAGGCGGCCGGAGCTGTGCAGCCAGCCGATAAAGCCCGCGATGGCGATCACGTTGGCGACCGCGATGACGGAGAGGATGTTCCAGAGTGCTTTCATGCGGCGACCTCGTCGGGATCAGGACGGCCGGCGCGGACGACGTTGAGCTCGTCCAGGGCGGCGTCCTCGGCTTTCTTCTGACGCAACTTCCATTCCTCCAGGCGGCGTTCCTTCAGCATTTCGACGCCCTTGCGGCGCATGGTGGCCTCCAGGAGCTTGAGGCGGGCGGCGTCGATGCGCTTGTGCAGGCCCGCGAGCTGGAGCACCGCGCGCTGGGCGAGGGCGATCAGGCGGAGCGAGGCGCCGGCCTGGAAGCGCACGCCGCGGAGGTCGAGGGTGGCGGGGCCGGAGGCGAGCTGATCGCGGAGCTCGTCGCGCTCGATTGACAGCTCGCGCTGGTGGGCGCGGATGGAGGATTCAAGCAGCGACTTCTCGCGTTCGAGCGCGGCCACCGCAAGCTGGTGCTCGCGCTCTTCGGCGAGGCGCTGCTTGAGGACCGCTTCAAGCTCAAAGATGAACCGTGCCACCGTGCCTCCGTGCTCCCTTCACTGTACCGCGTGCGTGGTCTACTTCGGCCGGGATTACCTCTTGGTGCGCTGGAGCTTTGCGAGCTGCTCGGAGCTTTCCCTGGCCAGCCTGAGCAGGGTGGGAAGGGAACTGTCGAAGGGGGCCGGCTCATCGCGCGCCTGGCGGAGCAGGTCGTTGATGGCCCGGTTGAAGTCGATGGCGACGTCAGCCTCGGGGCTGCTGCCCCGGGCGTAAGCGCCGATCTGGACCAGGTCCTCGATGTCGCGGTAGGTGGCGAGCAGGCGGGTGACCTGGCGGCGGGCGGCGGCGTGCTCGGGCGAGGTGACGTCGTCCTGCACGCGGCTGACGGAGTCGAGGATGTCGATCGCGGGGTAGTGGGACTTCTGCGCGAGCTTTCGGGAGAGGATGATGTGGCCGTCGAGGATGCCGCGGGCGGCGTCGGAGATGGGCTCGGTCATATCGTCGCCCTCGACGAGGATGGTGTAGAGGCCGGTGATGGAGCCGGCGGGGCGGGCGGCGTCCTGGGCTTCGAGGGCGCCGGCACGCTCCAAGAGCAGGGCGAGGCTGGCGAAGACGCTGGGGGTGTAGCCCTTGGTGGCCGGGGGCTCGCCGACGCTCAGGCCGATCTGGCGCTGCGCATGGGCGAAGCGGGTGACCGAGTCCATCATCAGGAAGACGTCCAGGCCGGCAGTGCGGAAGAACTCCGCGGCGGTGCAGGCGAGCTTGGCGGCACGGATGCGCAGGAGCGGCGATTCGTCGCCGGTGGCGACGATGACGACCGAGCGGGCCAGGCCCTCCGGGCCCAGGGCGTGCTCGATGAAGTCCTTGACCTCGCGCCCTCGCTCGCCGATCAGGGCGATGACGTTGACATCGGCGTTGGTGCGCTGGGCGATGGTGCCCAGGAGCGTGGACTTCCCCACGCCGGGGCCGGCGAAGAGGCCGATACGCTGGCCGCGGCCGAGGGTGGTCATGAGGTCGATGGCGCGGACGCCGGTGTAGAGGGGCTGGCAGATGCGGCGGCGGCGCAGGGCCTTGATGGGCTCGGGGTTGATGGGCCGGTGCACGGCCTGGGCGATGGGGCCCAGGCCGTCGATGGGGCGGCCAAGGCCGTCGATGCAGCGGCCCAGGAGGCGCGGGCCGACGGGCGCGGTCTGCGTGACCTCTTCGCCGGTGACGCGGTCGCCGGGGCGGATGCCGGTGGTCTGGCCCAGGAGCATGACGACCGCGTGCTCGCTGGTGAAGCCGACGACCTCACCGAACGTGGGCTCGGCGTGCATCGCGGAGGGCGAAGCGATCGACACGAGCGAGCCGATGGGCAGGGGGAGCTCGGTGGCCAGGACCGACAGGCCGCGGACGGCGGCGACCGTGCCGGTGATGCGGATGGGCTGGACGCGCTGTGCGGCCTCGAAGGCGTGGGCGAGGGCGCTCACGGCTGGGGCCCTTCGACGCCGGGGAGGAGCGCGGCGACCATGCGGTCGAGCTGGGTGGGGATGGAGGCGTCGATGCGGCCGCCGCCCTGGGTGCTGGCCGTACACGAGCCGCGAGGGAGCGCGGGGTCGGGGCGGAGGTCGACGTGGTGGGCGGCGGAGAGGCGGGCGAGCAGGGTGGGGAGCGATTCGCGGGCGAGGGCCTCATCATCGGGGTTGATACTGATGGTGAGGCGCGTGGGCTGGGACAGGAGTGCGAGCACGGCCTCGAGCTGCGCGGTAATAACGTGCGGGTCGACCTCGACCGTGCGACGGGTGATGCGCTCGCCCATCATGACGGCGAGGCGGAGGACATCGGCGCGGGCCTCCTGGAGGAGGCGGTCGCGGTCGCGTTCGAAGGCTTCGACTGCCGCGGACCAGCCGGCGAGAAGCGCATCGAGCGCCTGGCGGCGTTCAGCGAGAGCGGCGTCGTGGCCCTGCTTGCGGCCCTCCTCGAGGCCCTTGGCGAGGCCCTCGGCGTGGCCCTTGGCGAAGCCCTCGTCCTTGCCGGAGGCGAGGAGGCGCTGACGGTCGGCCTGGGCCTTGGCGAGGATGGCGTCGGCCTGTTCCTTGGCGAGGGCGCGGACCTGCTCGCCCTGGCGGGTGAGGTCGCCCAGGTCCAGGACGATGGCGTCCTGGACGATGCGGTGTGCCTGGGATTGGCGGATGACGGCCATGGGTGCGGGGGCTTAGACGAGCTGCTCGGCGTCGCCGCCGCGGCCTTCGATGATGACGTCGCCGGACTCCTCGAGGCGGCGGACGATGTCGACGATGCGCTGCTGGGCGGTCTCGACGTCGCTGACGCGGACGGGGCCCATGTACTCCATGTCCTCCTTGATGAGCGCGGCGGCGCGTTCGGACATGTTCTTGAAGATTTTGGTCTGGAGCTCGGTGCTGGCGGTCTTGAGGGCGAGGGAGAGCTCGGAGTTGTCGACTTCCTTGAGGACTGCCTGGATGCCCTTGTCGTTGACCTTCATGACGTCCTCGAAGACGAACATGAGGCGGCGGATCTGCTCGACCAGGTCGGGGTCCTCGGCCTCGAGGCCCTCCATGATGCTCTTCTCGGTGGCGCGGTCGGCGAGGTTCAGGATCTCGGCGACGGTGGGCACGCCGCCGGCCTTCTCCATGCTCTGCACGAGCATGCTGGAGAGGCGGGACTCCAGGCCGCGCTCGACCTCGCGGATGACCTCGGGGTTGGTCTGCTCCATGTTGGCGACGCGCTTGATGACCTCGATCTGCTTCTGCATGGGCAGGCCGACGAGGATCTCCGCGGCCTTGTGGTGGGGCAGGTGGCAGACGATCAGGGCGATGGTCTGGGGGTGCTCGTCCTGGATGAAGGTCATCAGGTTCTCGCTCTCGGCCCGCTGGAGGAACGAGAACGGGGTCTTCTGCACCTGGGTCTGAATCTGGCCGAGCATGCGCTCGGCGCTCTTGGCGTCCAGCGAGCTGCTCAGGAGCTGGCGGGCGTAGTCGAGGCTGCCCTCGTTGGCGTACTGGCTGGCGACGGTGATGGAGTAGAACTCTTCGACTACCTCGGCCTGGAGGCTCTGGGGCACGCGGCCCAGGCTCGCGAGCTCGCGGGTAACCTCCTCGACGGCCTGCGTGTTGAGCTGGCGGAGGACCGAGGAGGCCTTCTCGGGGCCGATCGCGAGCAGCAGGATCGCGGCCTTGGTGATGCCGCCCAGCTCGGCGGCCTTGGCGGGGAGTTTCTCGTGCGGGCGGCGGGGCATCTACTCCTCCACGTCGATCCAGCGGTTGAGCATCTTCGCGGCGGACTCGGGGTTGCTCTGCACCATCTGGCTCACGGTCTCCAGCAGCTTCTGGCTCTGCATCTGGTCGTCGCCGACCTCGATGCCCTCCATCGCCAGCTCGCCCTCGTCGGCCTCGCCGATGACGTCAGCCTGGAGCTCGAGCGACGGGGGCAGGCCGACCAGCTCTTCGGCGCTGGGGATGTCCGTCTTCTTGCCGGCCTTCTTGACCATCACGACCATCATGCCCATCGCGACCAGGGCGAGCAGGCCGAGCACGCCCTTCTCGATGAGGCCGCCTGAGAAGCCGAGCGCCCCCCCACCACCGCCCCCGCCGCCCATGAAGGTCGCGAGCATGCCGGTGGGCTGTGCCGCGGCGTTGCCGAGCAGGGCCATGTCGGGGATGATGGAGACGCTGATGGAGTCGTCCACCAGCGCATCGATGGACTTGGGGTCGAGCTTGGTGTTGGTCTGCGCGGTCATGGCCTTGACCTGCGGGCGGATGCCGGCGCGGATGATTGCCTGCACTTCCTCGAACTTCTTCGCGACCGCGGCGGCGTCGGGGGCCTGTTCCCCTTCTCTGGGCTTGACGAGCCCCTCGATGAAGCTGGTGGGGACGTTGACCGAAACGGCGACCATCGTGGGGTGGCCGCGGGGGTCGAGCACGGTTTCCTGCTTGGTGCCGGCGAAGGCCTCGCTCTCGCTGGTGGTCTCGCTGCTCTCGGTGCCGCCGGCGGCGCCGCTGCCGCGGTTGATGTCCGCGAGCTGGTTGGACATGGGGCCGGGCTCGCCGCCGGGGACGCTCTCGACGCTCTTGGTGATAGTCTCGGCGTTTCTCTTCTCGATCGCGAGGCTGCCCTCGCCCTCGGGGAGGTAGCTCTTGGTGCTGCTGGTGACGCGAGTCACATCCACCTGCGCGGTGACGGCGACGATCACGCCGGGGATGTAGCTGAGCAGGTCCAGAACCTTGTCGCGGGTCTGGGCCTCGACGCGGGCGGCGTGCTCGAGGTACGTCGTCGAGAGTTCGTCGTCCCCGCCGCGGGCTCGGCGCTGGCGGCCGGTGCTGCCGTCGATGATCCTGACGCGTTCGGTGTCGAGCCCCGCGACGCTGCCGGCGATGAAGCCCGCCACGGCGTCCACCATCGGCTGGGGCATGGCCTCGCCGGTCTGCGTCCACACCGTGGCGCTCGCCGTGGGCTTCTTGACGGCGGCGCCCAGGCCCATGGGCTTGGGGGCGTCGATGAGCACCTTGGCGGACTTGACGCCCTTGAACTGGCCGATGGTCTCGGCCAGCTCGTTCATGAGGGCGTTGAGGTAGTTCCGCTCGTTCTCCTGCTGGCTGTTGGTCCACTTGCTGTTCTCGATGAGGTTCTTGAACAGCAGCGTCTTGTCGCTGGGCATGCGGCCCGCCTCGGCGAGCACGGCGCGGGCCCGCGGGGCCTCCGCCGCCGCGATCATCATGCGGCCGTTCTGCGGCAGCACCTTGAAGCCGACGTTGGAAAGGGTCGTCTGGGCGGCGGTCTGCTCGGCGGCGGTGGCGCCGGGGAGCACCTCGACCATGTCGGGCTTGCCCGACCACTGCGCGACGACGAAGAGGAGCGTGAGCAGCAGCAGCGCGGTGCTGGCCATCGCCAGCTTGTGCGAGGCGCTGAGCTTCTTCACCTGCTCGCTGATGTTCGCCAGGATCTGGCGAAGTGCGTCCATCGGGCCTCCGTGCCGCGTTCAGCGCAGTCCTTGCGCTGTGGGGTTGCGCGTGAGCGCACATCCCGCGGCATCCATCGGCCGGGGGCGGGGGGCCGCTTGAGGTTTGGGGATCGGAATGGGAGCCGAACGCGGAGGGGGCGGAGGGGGGGAGGAGGGCGCGGAGAAGGGAAGAGCGGGGACTGGACCCCGCGTTGGAAGAGCGCAGAAGCCCTTTTGAGGAGTTGGAGTGCCCGAGGCAGGAGCAAACCTGCGGAGGTTTGGAGTAAACCTTCGGAGGTTTGGAGCAATCCTTCGGACTTCGGGAGCCGCCGCCGCGACGGAAATGGAGACGCGGGCGCCGTTGCTCGGCAGAATCTGCGCGGCGGTTATTCGCCGCGACGCTGTTCCTGCCCCGATCCCCCTCCGAGCCTCCGTGATTCAGTGCCTCCGTGCCGATAGCCCCGGCTCACGGGCGCGGGCGGGTCAGGTGCGGATCTGCTTCACTTCCTCGTAGGCCTCGACGACCTTGTTGCGCAGGGCCTGGAGCATGCGGAAGGCGTTGTCGGCCTTCTGCGTCGCCATGATCACGCCCTCGAGGTCGGTCCGCTGGCCGGTGGCGAGGTCCTCGACGGCGCGGGTCGCGTCCTGCTGGGCCTTGTTGACCTCGTTGAGGTTCTGGAGCAGCACATCCTTGAAGGAGGCGCCGGGGGTGGCCGCGGGAAGTTCGCCCCCGGGGCCCTTGATGACGGGGCGCGGGTACGCGGAAGGGTTCACCCCTCCTGCTCCGCCGATCAGCCCGACTGGGTCGCTCATGGTCTGGTCCTCGTGCCACGATCACGCCGCGTGATCGTGCCTGTGTCCTGCAACGTCCGGGGGACGGGGGGCACGATCATGAGGCATGATCGTGGCACCCTGGCATTATGCCAGCAATCTCAGTGCCTGGCTGATCATCGTCTTGGTCGCCTCCGCGGCGACGGCGTTGGCCTCGTAGGCGCGGCTGGCCTCAAGGGCGTTGACCTGCTCGAGCACGGAGTTGACGTTGCTCTCCTGCACGTAGCCGGCGTGGGGGCCGGCTTTGAGGGCCCGCGGGTCGCCGGGGGCGTAGCGGAGGTTGAAGGGGGACTGGTCGATCTCGATCTCGCGGACGTGGACGCCCAGCGAGCGGCCCTGGGCGTGGCGGGCGGAGGGGTCGCCGGGCGCCATGATCACGTGGCGGGCGCGGTAGGGGGTGCCGTCGGGCCCCCGGGCGTTCTTGTTGGCGAGGTTGGCGGAGATCGCGGTGAGGCGGGTCCGCTGGGCGATCATGCCGCTGGTG
>JAEYTB010000266.1 GCA_023434205.1 Planctomycetota bacterium
CTCCACCGCCCCCGCGAGCTCCAGCAGCCCCGAGTACCACAGCGCGTTGATCTCCACCGCCTTCCCGTGCCGCGGCGTAAAAACCACACCGTCCCGGCGCGCATCCATCCACGTGAGCTGCGTCCCCGCGCTGCCCGCAGCCACCAGCCCGTCCGCATCGACACGGATGTCGAAGTCCGTTCCGTCCCGGTACGCCTGCACCACGCTCAGGCACGCCTCGCGGACCCCCGCGAACCCCGCCGCGTCCCCGCTGACGCGCCGGTACTCGCACGCGGCGTGGATGAACCACAGCGACGCGTCCACCGTGTTGTACTCCGCGTTGCCCTGGTTATCGAAGCAGTTGGGGATCAGGCCGCGCCGCTGCATCCCCGCGAACGCCCGCAGCACCCGCAGCGCCTCCTCAAAACGGCCCGTACACAGCAGCAGCCCCCGCATCGAGATGAACGTGTCCCGACCCCAGTCGCTGAACCACGGGTAGCCCGCGATGATCGACGTCAGCGGGGCCTCCCCAGGCGTTCGGGGCATCCGCCGCACCACAAACTGGTCCGCCGCCGCGAGCAGCGCCCCGGCCTCCGGCAGCCCCGCCAGCACGCGCACCGGCGCACCTTCCCGCACCGTGCAGACCCGCTCCCGCGCTTCCTGCACCGCCTCGTCAAACCGCGCGGGCTCGTCCTCAGCAGGCACCCCCGCGACCGATGCCCTCAGCACCACCTCCGACGCCGGGTCGTGCGCGTGGTCGCACTCCAGCACAAACACCCCGGGGCTGAACAGGTCCTCGTGCCCATCCTGCCCCCGTTCCAGGTCCCGCGCATACTCAAACCGCCGCCACCACTGCACATCGCTGGCAAACACCGCAGGCGCCACCGTGTCCCGCGCCATCGTGACCCGCAGCCGACCCGCGGGCGCCGTCACCTCGCACACCCCGGCCGTGAACCATGTGCGGTACCCCGGCCCCTCCCCCAGCAGCCCGTGGAAGTCCCGCATCGCCACCAGCGGCCGCACCTCCAGCCACGCCCGGCCCGGCAGCCCCGTCACGCGGTACCGAACCATCACGGCGTTCTCGTCCCTCTCCAGTGTCAGCTCACGCGTGACCGTGATGTCCCCGAACTCGTACGCCCACCGGCACCACTGCACACCCACCTCAAACCGTGCCAGGTGCTGCTGCCCCGAAGGGTGCGCCGTCTCCCCCGCGAACCGGAACGACGACAGTTCGTGCCGCTCCAGCCGCGTTCCCTCCGCCCCGCGACGCTCCACCACCAGCCACTCCACGCACGAGTGCAGCGCCATCACCCGGCCCACCGGTGGGTTGAGAGCCGCCACCAGCCACCCGTGGTACCGCCGCTCCGGCACCCCGCACGCCGTCCCCATGGCAAACCCGCCCAGCCCGTTGGTGAGCAGCCATTCGCTCCGCCCGGCCCGCGCAAGCTGGTCAACATCCATCACCGCCGGCGAGGGCGCCGCGATCACCGCTTCCGCGGCCTTCCCCGGGTTGGAACGCGTTTTTCCTGTCATGCACGCGAGTCTACGGCCCGGACCGGCCCCTCCGGATTAACGGCTTGACCCCGCCCCCATCCCCCCCAACCCTATGGAATGGGAACCCTCACCACTCAGGCGTCCAACGTGCCACTGACCTCGCCCCCCCAAGGTCAGCGTTCTTCCACGCCCTCAGTGGGCGACCTCAGTGCGACCCAGCCAGCCTCCTTCACCCCCGAATCCAAGATCACTCTCGACGGCATCACCTTCGATGACGTCCTGCTCCTCCCGCGCCGCTCGACGGTCATGCCCGCCGACGCCGACACCTCCACCAACCTCACCCGCTCCATCCGCCTCAACATCCCGCTCCTCTCGGCCCCGATGGACACCGTCACCGAGTCCGCCCTCGCCATCGCCCTCGCCCAGGAAGGCGGCCTTGGCATTATCCACAAGAACCTCACCATCGAGGCCCAGGCCCGCGAGGTCACCAAGGTCAAGCGGTCCGCCAACGGCATCATCCTCGACCCCCTCACCCTCGGCCCCGCCGACACCGTCGCCCGCGCCAAGGACCTCATGCGCACCCACAACGTCTCGGGCTTCCCCGTGACCGAGGACGGCTCCACGAACCCCCGCGGCAAGGGCAAGGTCCTTGGCATCATCACCCGGCGCGACCTCAAGTTCGTCGACGACGCCACCACCCTCGTCCAAGACGTGATGACCAAAGACGTCATCACCGCCCCCGCCGGCACCACCCTCGAGCAGGCCGAGACAATCGCCAACCAGCAGAAGGTCGAGAAGCTCGTCCTCGTCGACGACCAGTTCCGCCTCGCCGGCCTCATCACCATGCGTGACATCGAGCGCCAGGCCAAGTACCCCAAGGCCTGCACCGACTCCCGTGGGCGCCTCCGCTGCGGCGCCGCGGTGGGCGTCGACCAGTACGACCGCGTCGAGGCCCTCATCGCCGCCGATGTCGACGTCATCACCGTCGACACCGCCCATGGCCACTCCGAGAACGTCCTCCGCACCGTCCGCCAGCTCCGCCAGATGCAGTCCGTCAAGGCCTCCGGCCTCCAGATCATCGCCGGCAACATCGCCACCGCGCAGGCCGCCCTCGACCTTGCCGAGGCCGGCGCCGACGCCGTGAAGGTCGGCATCGGCCCTGGCTCCATCTGCACCACCCGCGTCGTCACCGGCGTGGGCGTCCCCCAGATCACCGCCGTGATGCAGGCCGCCGACGCGCTCGCCCGCGCCGGCCTCGACGTCCCCGTCATCGCTGACGGCGGCATCCGCCACAGCGGCGACATCCCCAAGGCCATCGCCGCGGGCGCCAGCGTCGTGATGATGGGCTCACTCTTCGCAGGCCTGGACGAGAGCCCCGGCGAGGTCGTCATCACCCACGGCCGCCGCTACAAGTCCTACCGCGGCATGGGCAGCGAGGGCGCCATGAACGCCGGCTCCGCCGACCGCTACCGCCAGGCCGACAAGG
>JAEYTB010000286.1 GCA_023434205.1 Planctomycetota bacterium
CCCCAGATCAACCCTCACCCCTCAACCACCCACAACCTCACCTCAATGCCGGCCCCGGCATTCGACATCGCACTCCCCTCAACGCCAAGACCCCGCCCCAGCGCCAAGCGAGCCCCCGCGCACCTCCTCGCCGCGGCAGGCCTCCCCGCCCCGTAGACTGGGCGATCTCGCATGCTGCGCTGGCTCACGACCATCCTTCTCGCCCTCACCCTGCTGCTCAACGCGGCGGGCGTGGCCTTTTACGCCGGCGCGGGCTATGGCCAGTTCCGCTGGCGTTTCGAGCACGGCCGCCTCACGGTCATGCGCTCGCCCATCGAGCACCACGAGTCGTTCTACATCGCCGCCAACAGCGAGGGCCTCAAGTGGCTCCCGCAATGGAACTCCAGCTTCGGTGTCTGGAGGCTCATCATCCCGCTCTGGATGCCCGCCGCCGCCCTCGCCATCCCCGCCACCTGGACCTGGGCCCGCCACTTCAAGAGAAAACGAGCCCACCTCTCCAACCGCTGCCCCTGCGGCTACGACCGCCACGGCCTCGCCAAGGGTGCCCCCTGCCCCGAGTGCGGAAGAGAGCCGAAAAACTGAAAGCTGAAAGCCCGACCCTCGCTCCAAGCCTCCGAACTTCAGCTTTACGCTTTAAGCTTTTCCGCACCCGCACCCTGAGCCACAAGACCCGGCTTCCTCGGCGGGCGCCGGCCCGAGCATCTTCTCAACCTTCCTGGCCAGGAACACCGCGTGGTGTTCCAGGTGCCACGTCGCGTACTCGAGCACCTGCTTCAGCGTCATCTCGCCGCGCTCGGGGTGCAAAATCTTCCGCGACCACGCCGACTCGGGCAGGCTCAGCAGCCACTGCCCCGTCCACTGCCGCAGCGTGTGGACCACCGCCAACGGGCCCCCCACGCTGGCCATCATCCGCATGTGGTCCGCCTTGGGGTCCGCCGCGTACTGCTTCTCGCCGTTCCCGTAGATCCCCGAGTCCACGAAGCTGTTCTCGTCCCACACGCTGACGACCGAGTTCTCCTCCCCCACGGCACGCCGCATCCGCTCCACAAACACGATCTCCGCATCCGCCACGTGCCCCACCAGCACCCGCACCGGCCACTCCCCAACCCCCGCCTCCGCCAGGAACGCCCCGTCCACCTGCCGCTCGCTGAGCTCGAACACCCGCCGGTCGATCGCCTCAATCCCCCGCCGGTACCGCATGCACAGCGCCTCGGGGTCCATCGCCCGGAGCTGCTCCATGAGCGACTTGGGGTCGTACGCCTTCAGGTCCTGGACCTGGTCCTTGCAGCACGCCCCCGCGGCCTTGTGCGACTCCCCCTTGCAGCATTCGTGGTTCGACATGCCGCGAGTGTAGGGTCACACCGTCGGCGGTGACCGGAACGGGATCGGCCGCCCCGCGGCATCCACGGCGACCATCGTCATCGTCGCCGCCGTCACCGCCACCGTCTCCCCGTTCGTGTACCGCTCCGCCTCGACCTCGATCAGCATGGTGATCGACTTGGTCCCGAACTTGGTGGGGGTCGCATACAGGTTGACCACATCGCCCACGTGGATCGGCGCCTTGAACTCCACGCTCCCGATCGCCGCGGTGACCCACCGGTGCGTCCCGTGCCGCCGCGCCTCCACAAACCCCGCCTGGTCGATGTACGACAGCACCACCCCGCCGAAGATCGTGCCGTAGTGGTTGGTGTCCCGCGGCAGCGTGGCGATCCGGAGCGCGAGCGTTCGGGAGGGGCTGGTCATGTGAAGAGGGTACACAACCCCGGACAGGGGGCAGGGGCTACGCTGGGGTATGGAAAAGCTCAAACTGATGGTCCTGACCGCAAGCACCCGCCCCGGCCGCGTAGGCGCGAGCGTCGCCGCGTGGTTCACCGACGCCGCCCGCCGGCACGGCAAGTTCGAGGTCGCGCCCGCCGACCTCGCCGAGTTCAACCTCCCCGTCTTCGACGAGCCCAACCACCCCGCCCAGAAGAAGTACCAGCACGAGCACACCAAGCGCTGGTCCGCCGCGGTGGACGCCGCCGACGCGTACACCTTCGTCGTGCCCGAGTACAACTTCGGCCCCACCCCCGCGCTGGTCAACGCGCTGAACTACCTGTACCAGGAGTGGTGCTACAAGCCGGTCGGGTTCGTGAGCTACGGCGGCCTCTCGGGCGGGATGCGCGGCGTGCAGGTCGCCAAAGGCCTTTGTACGACGCTGAAGATGATGCCGATGTACGAGGCGGTGGCGATCCCCAACGTCTTCCCGATGGTGAAGGACGAGGGCGGCAAGAAAGTGTTCACGCCCAACGAGCACTGCGAGAAGGGCGCGGCGGCACTGCTGGACGAGACGATGAAGTGGGCAACGGCGCTCAAGACGATCCGCGCGAAGTGACGGAATGAAGAAGGGCCGGCCCGAGTGGGCCGGCCCTGTGTGTTTTTGGAAGGACGGTTCAGCGCTGCTCGGTGGGGATGCCCATGCCCTTGCGGTCGGGGCTGGCCGGGCGCTGGGGCGGGGTGTAGGGGCGTGCCTTGATCTCCTCGAGCATGAGGGAGATCGCACGCTCGAGCTGCGGGTCGCCGCCGTCCACCATCTTGGCGGGGTCGTCGACCACCTCGATGTCGGGGTCCACGCCGTGGCCCTCGACGCCCCAGTTGCCGTCGGTCTTGTAGAAGCCGAAGGTGGGGACGGTGACGTAGCCGCCGTCGATGAGGCCGGGGTTGCCGCTGATGCCAACCAGGCCGCCCCAGGTGCGCATGCCGATGGTCTTGCCGATCCCGGCCTGCTTGAAGTAGTAGGGGAAGGCGTCGCCGCCGGAGCCCGCGAGGCCGTTGATGAGCATGCACTTGGGGCCCTGGTGGCTGTCGGGCGGCCAGACCCAGTCCTTGCCCTCGCGGACGGCCCAGTAGTTGGTGACGGGGCGGTTGAGCAGCTCGATGAAGCGGGTGGGGATCTGCCCGCCGCCGTTCCAGCGCTCGTCGATGATCAGCGCCGCCTTGCCGCGCTGGCCCATGAACTGGCGGAACAGCTCGTTCTGGCCGTCGACGCCGGTGTTGGGGACGTAGATGTAGCCGACCTGGCCGTCGGACTGCTCTTCGACATACTTGCGGTTCTTCTCGATCCAGGCGC
>JAEYTB010000018.1 GCA_023434205.1 Planctomycetota bacterium
TCGGGGGCTACCCGCAGGCCGAGACGAGCTGGAGCAACGACACTCAGGGGATCGCGCACGACGACAACCACTGGTTCATCACGCAGACCGAGGCGCTGTGGAAGATCCCCGTGGGGCTCGCCCTGCACTCGGTGACGGCGACCTCGCCCGGGGTGTTGCGGCGCGGGCTGGGCTTCTACCAGGCGCTCGCGGGGTTCGACCACACGGGCGACCCGGTGGTGTACAAGCACAACGGCGTGGACTACCTGCTGGTGCCGCTGGAAGGGCCAGGACGGCCCGGATCGATCGCGATCTTTCACTGCGGGACGATGAACTACATGCGGCACTTCGCGCTGCCGGGGCAGGCGGGTGACGCGGGTTGGTGCGCGGTGGACGAGAGCGGCATCATCTACTCGTCGCCCCAGCATACGTCGATCCATCGTTCACGCTGGACTGGGACCGGTTCCAGCTCGACCAGACCATCGTGCTAGGAACGCGGCCCGTTGAGGTCATGCGCGATGAGCAGGGGAACATCCTCGACTTGGTCACCATGCAGGGCGGGGAGTTCGGGCCGGGTGGGCTGCTGTACCTGGCGAGCGGGTTCTACACCGACAGCAACGCGCTGGCCGACCGCGAGGGCCTGCACATCATGGAGAAGCGGACCGATGCGCAGGGCAATGCGTTCTGGCAGCGGATCGGCCACTCAACCCGCGGCTTCGGGCACTTTGACTACTACTACAACCCCGGCACCCTGACGGGCGCGGAGGAGCCCGAGGGGCTCACGATCTGGGACCTGGACGATGGGCGTGCGCCGGGCATCCGCGGCCAGCTCCACGCGACCGTGCTCTCCAACGAGATCGACGCCGGCGACATCGACTTCAAGCACTACACGCACATCATCCGGGTGCAGGCCGGGGCGGGGTGCGTTCCTAACGGGCTGCCGCGGGGCGGGCCGACGTGCCCGTTCCTCACCGTCGGCAGCGCGATGAACATCGCGTGGAACGGGGCGGAGGTCCGGGTATGGACCGGGGCATACCCGGAGCCGATGGTGGTCAGCAAGCGGGTGCGGCTGACGGCGGAGGGGGGGCTGGTGCGGATCGGGGGGACGTGAGACGCAAGCCCTGGAGGTCCTGACGCGGCTCGGCCGGACCTCCCCAGCATGTTTGCAGGCGCTGCAAGTCTCCAGTTTCCGCTTGGGGAGTGGTGGAGGTTCGGAAGCCCGGCTCAAGGTGCGGGCATGAACTCGCTCTAGCGGAGGCAAACCATGTTCCGAGGTCAGCTCTTGTGCCTTGCAGCGGTCCTGGGCGCGGGGATGACAGGGCCCGCCGCGGCCCAGTCGTTCACCAACGGCAACTTCAGCAGCGGCCTGTCCGGCTGGACCGTCGTCAACACCAGCAACGGCACGGGGGCTCCGGGAACGACGACGTCCGTCGATATCGACGGCCCCGGGCCACTCCCACCCTCGAGCGCCGCAACCTATCAGGTCGGTCAGGCCGTGTTCCAGTCGGGCGTTCAGCAAGGTATTCAGATGTCGCAGAGCGTTTCGCTCCAGGCCGGGGTGACGTACGCGGTGGACCTTGACTGGTCTGCCCAGAAGTTCTCGGGCACAGGGGCGAGCGACGGGGGAAACTTCTCCGTTGTCGCCAACGGAGCGATGATCGCGCAGGCTTTCGCGGGGACCACGAGTCCCACGTCGCCCCGGTATGGCCACATCTCCGGCTCGTTCACCCCGAGCGTCAGCGGCCCTGTCAGTATCAGCATCCGCATCACCCGGACGTTCACTCCCGCGGCCGACCTGTTCCAGTATGTGGACAATGTGGTCATCGTTCAGGTGGTGGGTGCGTGCTGCTTGGTTTCAGGCGGCTGCGAGGTTCGTGCGCCGGAGGACTGCCCGCCCGGAGTCGGGCACTATCAGGGCAACGGCACGACGTGCCCTAGCCCGATGTATACGGTCGCCACCTGCGCCGACACCTTTGAGGACATTTCGACGACGGGGACACTGGCCCCGGCCGCGAGTTCAGAAGACGACGCGGCAGACCTGGACATCCCGATCGGCTTCTCGTTCCCGTTCTTCGGCAACATTTATTCTACGATCAGCATCGGTTCCAACGGGCTTGCGGGGTTCGGCGCCGGTGTCCACTCCCTGGGGAACATCGCAATCCCTTCCGCCGCGCTGCCCAATGACATCATCTGCCCGCTCTGGGACGACCTGGACCCTCGCACCGCCGGGGATGTCTACTACCAGACCTTGTCGCACCCGGGGCGGTTTGTTATTCAGTGGCACAACGTGC
This sequence comes from Planctomycetota bacterium, assembly GCA_023434205.1. Taxonomy (GTDB): domain Bacteria; phylum Planctomycetota; class Phycisphaerae; order Phycisphaerales; family UBA1924; genus JAEYTB01. Next base: position 2,271 of record JAEYTB010000018.1, read on the forward strand.
GGCGGTTCGGCCAGACCTCGGGCGGGAACACTTTCCAGGCGGTCCTCTTTGAGAACGGGGCAATCGCATTCCGGTACGGGGTGATCGATGGCCCGACAGTCCTTTCGCCGAGCATCGGCATCGAGAACAGCACGGGCACGGTGGGCGTCGCGGTTGCGCCGGCCTCCATCGGCACCGGCAACACCTGCCGCATCTTCATCCCGCCCGGCGGCTGCTCGGCCTGCTGCCTGCCCTCCGGCGGCTGCGAGGTGCGAACGACCACGCTCTGCCAGTCCGTCGGCGGGACGCAGCAGGCCTTCGCTGGTTCCTGCGAAGACTTCGACACCGACGGGGTGAGTGACGCGTGCGACAACTGTCCGACCGTGGCCAACGCCGCGCAAACCGATTCCGACGGCGACGGGTTGGGAGATCCATGCGACAACTGCCCCACATTGGCCAATGCGGGGCAGGAGGACTTTGATGGCGACGGCATCGGGGACGCCTGTGATCCATGCACCGACGGCGATGCCGACGGCTTCGCCAACCCCGGCTTTGTCGCCAGCACGTGCGCCACGGACAACTGCCCGACAGTCTTCAATCCCGACCAGTCCGACAGCGACGGCGACGGACTGGGCAACGCGTGCGACAACTGCCCGACGGCGTTCAACCCAGGCCAGGCCGACACCGACCTGGACGGCGTCGGGAACGCGTGCGACGCGTGCCCCCTGGGCCTGCCGCTCACGGCGACGCTCACCGCCCCCTCTGTCCAGGACGGCAGCCATTTCGGACGGCGCGCCGCCATCAGCGGCGACACAATTATCGTGGCGGCCCCGCTCCATGACGGCTCGGGCGCCGACTCGGGCGCGGTTCACGCCTTCGTCCGTTCCGGCGGCGGCTGGGCCTATCAGTCCGAACTGATCACGCTGGGTGGCGTGGCCGGCGGGGACCTCTTCGGCCTGGGGCTTGCGATCTCCGGCGACACTGTCGTCGTGGGCGCTCCGGGGGACGACGACAATGGCGCCGGGTCGGGGGCCGCCTATGTCTTCGTCCGTACTGGCACAACCTGGACTCAGCAGACCAAACTGCTCCCCCTTGACGGGGCGGCCGGCGACAACTTCGGCGCGGGTGTGAGCATCGACGGCGACACCGTGGTCATCGGCGCCGACCTCGACGATGACGGCGGCGATGCGTCGGGCTCTGCCTACGTCTTTGTCCGTTCGGGGACGGCGTGGACCCAGCAGCAGAAGCTGACCGCGCTCGACGCCTCGCCCGCCGACCAGTTCGGCTTCTCGGTCTCCATCTCCGGAGACACCATCGTCGTGGGCGCCTCCGCCGATGACGCCCCGGCGGTGAACTCGGGGTCGGCCTATGTGTTCGTGCGGAGCGGCACGGCGTGGAGCCAGCAGGCCAGGCTGACCGCATCGGACGGCGCGGCCGACGACCTGTTCGGAACCGCGGTTGCCGTGTCGGCGGAAACCGCTCTCGTCGGCGCACGATTGGCAGATGCCCCCGGCGCGGTCGACGCCGGAGCCACCTACGCCTTCGTCCGCTCCGGCACCTCGTGGACCCAGCAGGCCAGGCTCGTGGCGACGGATGCGACAAGCAGGGCCGCCTTCGGCACGTCACCGACGCTCGTGGGCGACACGGCGGTGATCGGCGCGTTCGACGCCAACACTCCCGACGGCGCGGACGCTGGTTCGGCCTACATCTTCGTCCGCTCTGGTGCACACTGGACCCAGCAGAGCAAGATCCTCGACCCGGCCCCTGCAGCAGGCGACTTTTTCGGGAACTCCCTCGCGTTCGCGGGGCAGGAGGTCGTGATCGGCGCCCGCGGCGATGCCGCCGGCGGGACGAACACGGGGGCGGTCTTCGTCTACAGACCCGCCTGCGGCCCGGTCTGCGGCTCCGC
>JAEYTB010000138.1 GCA_023434205.1 Planctomycetota bacterium
GGGGACGCAGCTCACGTGGATGGATGCGCGCCGGGACGGTGTGGTTTTTACGCCGCGGCACGGGAAGGCGGTGGAGATCAACGCGCTGTGGTACTCGGGGCTGCTGGAGCTCGCGGGGGCGGTGGAGGACGACCTGCCGCGGCGGGCGCGGGAGTTGCGTCAGCAGGCGGAGCGGGCGGGGGAGTCGTTCAGGGGTGCGTTCTGGAACGAGGGGGCGGGCCGGCTAAACGACGTCATCACGCCCACGCGCGAGGGATGGAAGCCCGACGAGCGGCTGCGGCCGAACCAGGTGTTCGCGGTCAGCCAGCCGCACTCGGCGCTGACGCCGGACCAGCAGCGGATGGTGGTCGAGTCTGCGCGGCGGGGGCTGCTGACGCCGGTGGGGCTGCGGACGCTGGGGCGAGAGGAGCCAGGATATACGGCGCGGTACGAGGGGACGATGCACGCGCGGGACGCGGCGTACCACAACGGGACGGTGTGGCCGTGGCTGATCGGGCCGTACGCGGAGGCGGTGCTGCGGGCGGGCGGATTCTCGGAGGAGAGCCGGCGCGGGGCGCGGGAGGCGGTGGCGCCGCTGCTGGCGGAGTTGAGCGGGCGGCGGACGCCCGGACCGCTGCGGCAACTGGCGGAGGTCTACGACGCGGAGGATGCGCCCACGCCGCGGAGGCCCGAGGGGTGCATGGCGCAGGCGTGGTCGGTGGCGGAGGTGCTGCGGGTGCTGGTGCTGGTTGAGCAGGGAGTCAGCGAGCGTGAGCCGAAACGACGACCGTGAAGCACGGTCGTGGCACCGCTCAGCAGCAGCCGGACTTTTTCTTGGGCTTGCCGGCCTCGAGGAGGCGGAAGGCGTCGTCCGGGGACATGGTCCCCTCGGCGACGTACGCGGCGATTTCACGCCGTGATTCCTCTCGGTGGCGGGTCTGGACGGCGCGGGAGATGCCGTTGGTGATGATGCTGATCACGGCGACGAGCAGGCCGCCGCAGATGGCGACGAGGGGGATCGCCATCGCGATCAGCCGGCGCTCGCTCTCATCGTCCAGTCCAAGTGTGGTGAAGAGCATGGCTTATTCCTTGGGCTCGGCCTTCATGAGCTTCTCGCCCTGCTCGGGCGACATGGTGCCCTCGGCGATGAACGCAGCGATTTCACGCCGGCTGCGCTCGCGGGCGAAGGTCTTGAGGACCGACGCGAGCGTCTTGAGCAGCATGATGATGATGACGCCGCTGAAGACCAGGACGGGGATCAGCACATCGTCTCGGAGCAGTTTGGAGGCCAGTTCTTCGCTCATGGATCACCCCTGGGGTTTCCGGCTTCTGGTCCTATTGGGAAGGGTAGGGTGGTGGTTTCAGAGGGCCGGCTGGTCGGCGGCCGGGGCTTGGGCCGCGGCCCGGGCCAGGCCCCGGTGGATGGTGTAGGTCCACACCGAGTAGAAATCGAAGATGGCGGTCTCGTCGCGCTGGCTGGTGGTCCGGGTGCCGAAGACGGAGACCATGTCACGGGTGAACTCTGGCGGGACGCGGAACCGCTCAAAGCCAACGTCGATGAGGGCGGCAGGGGCCTCGGTGGCGAGGCGCAGGGCGAGTTTGTCGGAGTTTTCACGGTCGGTGTAGCTGCGGGCCTTGCCCAGAACGTCGTAGGAAGCGCGGTCGGAGTTGATGCGGAAGCGGCGGCCGTCGTTGAGGTAGATGTCGAGGATGTAGGTGAACTTGTGGTTGGTAGTTCGTTCGACCACCGGGCCGCTCACAGCGCCCTGGATCAGGGCGAACTCGGGGGCCATGACGGTCACGCCGAGGCTATTCCCTGACTGGGCCGAGAAGCTGCGGGTGGAGCGGTCGAGCGTGGCGCGAACGATGAGGAAGACGTCGGCCATGCGCAGGCCCGCACCCTCGCCTCGCCAGGCCTCGACCATGTACATGGGGTCTTGGGCGCCCAGGGCGGGGACGAGGCGCTTGACGAGGATCGGCGCGGCGTGGTCCCGGAGGTGCTTCTGGGTCATCGCGAAGGCGGAGACTTTGCGGGCACGGAACTTTGCGACGATGTCGGGCGCGAGCGCGGCGTCCACGCGGGCGAGCACCAGGGGGGGCTCCTGGGCCGCGCGGAGGCCGGCGTGGTAGTCGTCCAGGCCAAGGGCATCCACCAGCGTTCGGGCGCGGTCTTCGCGAGAAAAACCCGAGGGCCAGCGGACGATTGAGATGTAGGCCCTGTCCTGCATCGCCCTGACAGTGTACATTGCCGCGCTCCGGTTCCGGAGCGAATCTGCGGATGACGACCACCGCCCGCGACGGCCTGACCAACGACGAACGCGCCCTTGTCAGCGCGTCGCTGTCGCTGTACGCCCGGGGGTGGTTCCCCATGTGCGACCCGGGCACGGGCGTGGTGCATTGGGTCCTGCCCCGCAAGCGTGGGGTGCTCCCGCTGGGTGAGGGGTTCCGAGTCAGCCGGTCGCTGCGGGCCCTCGTGCGGTCGGGGCGTTTCCGGGTGACCTGCGATGTGGCGTTCGGGCGGGTGATCCGGGAGTGCGGGCGGCTGCGGGGCGGGCGGACCGAGACGTGGCTGTGCCCGGAGATCATCCGGCTGTTTGATCTGCTGCACCGCAGCGGGCACGCGCACAGCGTGGAGGCGTGGCGGGAGGGGCCGCGGGGGCCGGTGCTGGTGGGCGGGCTCTATGGGCTAGTGGTGGGATCGGCGTTCTGCGGCGAGTCGATGTTCACGCGGGAAGACCTGGGCGGGACCAACGCCAGCAAGGTGTGCCTGGTCCACCTGGTGGACCACCTGCGGTCGCAGGGGTTCACCCTGCTGGATGCACAGCTCGCGAACCCGCACCTGGAGCAGTTTGGGTGCTATGAGATCGAGCAGGCCGAGTGCGCGGAACTGCTCGGCACCGCGGCGGCCGAGGGCCGGGACTGGGGCCTGTGGGGCGCGACCGCGCGGGCCGGGGTGGTTTAGGCACGCTTGGCGGCGGCGGCCTTGCAGATGGCCACGAAGTCGCCCGCGTTGAGCGAGGCGCCCCCGACGAGGCCGCCGTCGACATCGGGCTGGGCGAAGATCTCCGGGGCGATGTCGGGCTTGAGCGACCCGCCGTAGATGATGCGGGTGCGGTCGGCGACGTCGCCGTTGTACATGCGGCGGATGAGTGCGCGGATGGAGGCGTGGGCGTCCTGGGCATCCTGGGGGGTAGCGGTCTTGCCGGTGCCGATGGCCCAGACCGGCTCGTAGGCGATGGTGAGGCGTTCGGCGTGGGTGACGGGGATGTCGGCCAGGCCGGTGCGGACCTGGCGGGCGGTGACGATGTCCTGGTGGCCGGCGATGCGCTCCTCGAGGGTCTCACCGACGCAAAGGATGGCGTTGAGGCCGCCGTCGAGCACGGCGCGGAGCTTCTTGTTGACGACCTCGTCCTTCTCGCCCAGGACGTGGCGGCGCTCGGAGTGGCCGCAGAGGACCATCTGCGTGCCGCAGTCCTTGAGCATGTTCATGGAGACTTCGCCGGTGAAGGCGCCGTCGTTCTGGTGGTACATGTCCTGGGCGCCGAGCTTCACGGTAGAGCCGCGGTCGCGGAGGATGGCGCGGACGGTGAGGAGGTATGGGAAGGGGGGGAAGACGCCGACCTCGACGCCGTCGACGTTCATGAGGCCGTCGGTCACGCCACGGGCGAGGTCGGACCCCGTGGTGCGGTTGGTGTTCATCTTCCAGTTGCCGCCGACGAAGGGTTTGCGTTCGGACATAGGGGCAGGGTAGGAGGTCGGCACGGGGTTCACGGGCCGCCGCGCGCGAAGTCGCCGGCGAGTATCATGCGGCCGGATCCGGGAGTCTTCACCGATGTCATGGGCTATCTCATTTCAGGCGCGCGACGCGTACGCCGCCGCCGCTGCTCACGACCCTCCCGTGCGGGCCGCCATGGATCGCTTGTGGGGGCGTCTGGATGCTGACCCCGAGAACGAGGGTGTGCCGTTGTCGCAGTGCGGCAGCAGTTCGGACCCGCACCTTCGGCGCATCCTCGCGGCGGTTCGAGATCTCATGAAAAGCAGTGATGGCGGGCATCCTGAGCCCAGGGTTTCGTACGAGCCCGTTGAGGGGCCCACACTTCCACCGCCTTGGCTGGTGGCATCCGTCCATATTCCCAACTGGGTGCTTCCGGGTCGGCCCGAAGACCACACGCTTATCGCGCTTTGTTCTTACGATCGGCAGGGGAATGCTCGCTGAGCAGCGAACTCAATGGCTGACCGCCGCGCAGCCCGGCGACCCGACCGGCCAGGACGTCATCCACACCGCGCTCGACCGCCGACGCCACGGCTGGGTTGCATGGGCTGACTCCTTGTACAGCCTCGCCCAACGCGCGGCCGTCGGCGACACTCAGCACCCTTCCTGCCTGAAGGTCGGCGATTCCATGCTCTACCGCGGCGAAGAACTCAGGGTCCGCCAGGATGCTCTCAAGCTCCGAAATCTGCTCGGGACGGAGCACGACAAACTCGTCACCGTCGGGGGTCCGCAGGAACCCGAATCGCTTCTGGCCGAGGTTTCTGAGCCAATCGAGCAGCCCATGGGATGTGGTGTTTTCTGCGATGGTGAACTGCATGTGGAAGCCTCCGGACTTCAGGGGCGGTCCGATGGCCGACCCGCCGTCCACAGGTACATTGCGCGGGGGCACTGAACTGTGACGGATTCCCGGGAAAAATCCGGTCCGCTCGGCTCCGAGAACATGCGGGCGCTGCAGAGTGCCATGGTCACGTGGACCCAGCACCAGCGAGTTCCGCCTCAGGACGCGGAGGACCTTTTGCAGGAGGTTTTGCTGGCTCTGAGGTCATCCTCGGCGTTGACTCGGTTCCAAGACCAGAGGGACCTGATCAGGTACGCGTTAGGAATACTTCGGCGGAAGTGGGCATTGCTGATACGACGCCGTATTTTGGAAGCGAGGGCGCGCTCGCAGGTCCGCGGCTTGGAACCAACAGAACGACATCCACTTGACGCTCTCGCCGACTTGGAACGGCGCCAGAGAATGCAGGCCGTGATCGCCTCGCTCCCCGCTATGACCCAGAGGGTTTTGTTCCTGCGAAACTGCGGCTGGACGTTCGAGAAAATCGCGGAGGACATGGGCAAGGAGCCCGCCACGCTTCGAAAACTCTACTGGCGGGCGCTTGAGGAGGTCCGCCAGGCCCTCTTGGCCTGAGGGTGTGCGGCGCGGTTTTCGTCAGCTGAACATCCGCATCTGCTCTGGCTCCACGACCTCCTCGGTGACGGGGTGGTCGGGATCGAGGCGGTAGTCGCCGTCGTAGCAGGCGGTGCAGTAGCGTTCGGCGGGGCGGTGCATGCAGGAGAGCAGGCCCTCAAGCGAGAGGTAGTGCAGGGAATCCACCCCCAGGTACTGGCGGATTTCCTCCTCGGTCTTGCCGGTGGCGATCAACTGGCTGCGTTCAGCGAAGTCCACGCCGAAGTAGCAGGGGTGGCGGATCGGAGGGCAGCTGATGCGGAGGTGGATCTCTTGAGCGCCCGCGGCACGGAGCTGGTCCATCTTCGCCTTGGTGGTCGTGCCGCGGACGACCGAGTCGTCGACGATGATGAGCCGCTTGCCGCGGACGAGCTCGTCGATGACGTTGAGCTTGAGGCGGACGGCGGCGGTGCGCTGCTCCTGGCTGGGCTTGATGAACGTGCGGCCGACGTAGCGGTTGGGGACGATGGCCTCGCGGTAGGGGATTCCGCTCTGGCGGGCGAAGCCCAGTGCCGCGGAACGGCCGGAATCGGGCATGGGGACGACGTAGTCGGCGGCGACGGGGGCCTCGGCGGCGAGCTTCTCGCCCATGACCTCGCGGCTGATCTGGACGTTCTGGCCGAAGACGTTGCTGGCGGGGTTGGCGAAGTAGACGTGCTCGAAGACGCAGTGTGCGGGGCGGTCGGCGACTTCGGCAAAGCGGCGCGAGGTGAGGCCCTTGTCGGAGACGGTGACGATCTCGCCGGGCTCGACCTCGCGGATGACCTTGGCGCCGACGACGTCGAGGGCGACGGTCTCGCTGGCGAACACGACCTGGCCGGTGGGGAGTTGGCCCAGGGAGAGGGGCCGCCAGCCCCAGGGGTCACGGGCGGCCTCGATGCGGTCCGGGAAGAGGAAGAGGAGGGAGAAGGCGCCCTGGAGGTGGCGGAGCGTGGCGGCGAGGGGGTCGACCGCGCGCTGCTGCTCGGGCGAAGCGAGCAGGTGGATGATGACCTCGGTGTCGCTGGTGGTGTGGAAGAGGTGGCCGGCCTGCTCAAAGCGGCGGCGCATGGCGAGGTTGTTGATGAGGTTGCCGTTGTGGGCCACGGCGACCTGGCCGCCGATGTAGCTCTCGAGCAGGGGCTGGGCGTTGCAGGCGAGGGAGCCGCCGGCGGTGGAGTAGCGGTTGTGGGCGATGGCGCCCCTGCCGCCCTGGGCGTCGAGCCGCTGGAGGCCGTGGGAATCGAAGACCTCGGCGACCAGGCCCATGCCGGTCACGGCGGAGAGGACCTCGCCGTCGCTGACGGCGATGCCGGCGGATTCCTGACCGCGGTGCTGCTGGGCGTAGAGGCCGAGGTAGGAGAGGCGGGCGGCCTGGGGGTGTCCCCAGACGCCGAAGACGCCGCACTTCTCTTTTTTCTCGTAGGCAGCGTGTGGCGCGGCGGGGCCGCTGGGCAGCACTTTGAGCGGGAAGTGTTTGGACATCTTCGCCATTCCCCGCAGAGGGTAGGAGGACGTTTGAGGCACCCGAGGGCGGGAGAGTACCTGTTTTCGGCGGAAGGCGGAGTTCCGATGCCGCGGGGGCTGGGGAGGTTGACCGGTGGGGGGCGGCGGCCTTCAATGGCGGCCCCTCATCGCGAGGTGGAAGAGTGCCCGGATCTCACCTTAGCCGGCCCGAAGACTCGGAAGCCCGGCGCAGATCGGCCGCCAGAGGCGGCCACCCGGACTCCTGCCTGAAAGCTGGGGTCACGGCGACGGAAGGAAACCCATGGCTCGTTATACCGGTCCCAAGCTCAAGTTGTCGCGTCGGGTCGGCGTGCCGATCTCCGACACCCCCAAGCACACCAGCAAGCGGGCGCTGACGTACCCGGGCATGCACGGCTACCGCGGCCGGCGCATGCGGGACTACGGCATCCGCCAGAACGAGAAGCAGAAGCTCAAGTACTACTACGGGGTGCTTGAGAAGCAGTTCCGGCGGTACCTGGACGCGGCGGCGACGCAGCCCGGCAACACGGGTGACGTGCTGCTGGCGGCGCTGGAGACGCGCCTGGACAACGTGGTGCGTCGGGCGGGTCTGGCCCGCACGATCTGGGGGGCGCGCCAGATGGTCGCTCACGGGCACGTGTTCGTGAACGGCCGCAAGACCGACCGCCCGAGCTTCCACGTGAGCGTGGGGGACTTGATCACCCTCAAGCCCAAGGCCCAGAAGCTGGCCAAGGAGGCGATGGAGTCCCTGGCCGGGTACGAGGTCCCCGGCTGGATGGAGCTGAACCCCGCCGAGAGCACCCTGCGGATTGTGGCGGTGCCCACGAGCGACCAGATCCCCTTCGATGTGAACACCAACCTCATCATCGAGTTCTACCGCTAAGATTGAGGCCCGGTGGGCCTTGCGACTTTCCACGGCCGACCGGCGAAGCTGGTCGGCCGTTCTTGTTTCACAGGGTTGCTTTGCGCACGACGTTCGCACGAGGGCACGCATGGTCAAGCTGATGCGGAAGAACAGGAAGATCCTTCTCGCGGTCTTCGGCGCGCTGTTGATGGTCATGTTCCTGCTCAGCGGGCCGGACGTCTTCAGGCCCGACCCGATGAAGCGCGTGATCGCCACGGCGGGGGCCCGCGAGGTGACGTTCGGGCAGCAGGCTCAGGCGGACGCGGAGTACGCGGCGCTGAAGGAGTTTGCGCCGTCGGTGGTGGACGGGCTGCAGATCCAGCACGGCACGCACTGGATGCTGCTGAGCGACGAGGCCGTCCGCGCCGGGCTGGTGGGCGACCAGGAGGACGGGCGGCGGCTTATCCCGCAGATCGCCGAGATCAACCTCCAGCCTTTCGCGCGGATGATCCCGCCGGACCAGTACCAGACGCAGCTTGACGGTCTAATTCAGCGGCTGGAGACCGAGGGACGGATGACCGCGGCGGGCCGGTCTCAGATGACGCTGGAGGACTTCGACCGCGTGCTCGCGAAGCTGCAGGGCGTGGTGCGGCTGCGCGGTCAGTACATCAACGCGCTGCGGATTTCTGACCGGCGGGGCGTGTCGCAGATCAAAGAGGCGTTCGACGGGGTGGTGGTGGACGGCCTGGTGATTCCGGCGGAGCGGCTGATGGCGGGGATGCCCGAGCCGACCGAGGAGCAGGTGCAGGCGCAGTTCCAGAAGTACAAGGACGTGCAGCCGGGCACGGGGGAGTTCGGCTTTGGGTATGTGCAGCCGCCGCGGGTGAAGTATGAGGTGCTGGAGTTGAACCGGGACGCGTTCAAGCGGTCGATCACGCTGGACCCGGTGGCGGTGAGCAAGTACTACCTGCAGAACCGGTCGAAGTACACTGGGGACGAGGCGACGGAGACCGCGCGGGTGCGCGAGGACCTTCTCAACGCGCGGGTGGAGGGGATGCTCTCGGACGCGGACCGGATGTACATGAGCCGTCTGAAGCCGGAGCTGCGCAACCTGCCGCAGGACGGGGCGTACCGGCGGCTGCCGGCGGAGTGGAACACCGGGGGCATCCGGCTGGGTGCGCTGGCGGAGGCGATCGGTGAGGGCCTCAAGGCGGCGGGGCATGAGGTCTCCCCCACCGTCACCGTGCGGGACCAGGGCTGGGTGAAGGTGGCCGATCTCGGGCAGGAGCCGGGCGTGGGCCGGGCGCAGTTCCGGGTGGGCACGCTGACAGGCGACTTGCGGCGGCTGGTGGAGAACCTGCGCGAGCTGAACCCCCAGGCGACGATCGGGTTCCAGGCGCGGGTGCCGTTTGAGAACTACCTGGTGGAGCCGGGCACGCAGAACCGGTTCTATGTGAACGTGCTGGAGTGGCGGCCCGAGAGCCCGGCGGAGTCGATCGAGGAGGTGCGGGCGGAGGTGGTGCGCGACCTGAAGCTGAAGGCCGCGTACGACGTGCTGCTCGCGCGGGCCGAGGAGGTCCGGAGCAAGGCCATCTCGCAGGGGCTGGACGCGGTCGCGGCGGAGTACCCGTCGCCGGCGCCGCTGGGCGCGTCGGACCCGACGCCGCGGCCGGTGCCGGTGTTCCGCTACGCGTCGGTGAACCGCCGGTTTGCCACGGGCGAGTTGAACCAGGAGAAAGTGCGCGAGGCGGTGATGTCGCGGGCGGAGGAGCTGGGGGTCCGGCTGGTGGCGACCCCCGAGAACCTGCCCGAGCGGACGATGACCGTCGCGGTTCCCGGCAAGCTGTCGCTGGCGGTGGTGCAGGTGCTCGGGCACCGGCCGGTGACGCTGGAGGACATGCGGTCGCTGGGCCGCTCGACGTACAGCGGGTTCCTGATGCAGGAGCTGCGCGAGGTGGCGCCCGACGCCGACCCCTTCTCGTTCGAGGCGATCCAGAAGCGGGCGAACTACAAGACATCGAAGGACGGCGAGAAGGCGGAGGCGTCGTAAACACTTAGGCTGCAGGTGGTTCCGGGCTCTGTCCGGGGCCCGTATACTCGCCGGCGTGCGTCCGGCGCGGCGTGGTGCGGGCGGCGCGCAGGGTGTGGCCCTCCCCAGCGGGGAGGGGTGCAATGAAGACCGAGATCAAGCTCGACATCAAGGCGCAGCCCGACGACGAGTCGTGCGGGCCGACGTGCCTTCATTCGCTGTACTGCTACTACGGCGACGAGGTGCCGCTCAAGAGCGTGATCACGCAGGTGCAGAAGGCCGACTACGGCGGCACGCTGCTGGAGATCCTCGCCAACCACGCCCTCAAGCGCGGATACGACGCGACGATCTACACGTACCACGTGCAGATGTTCGACCCCACGTGGTTCGCCGAGGACGGCGACCTGCACGACCCGTCGGGGGTGCGGGAGCTGCTCAAGCTCCAGCTCGAGGCGAAGAAGAACACGCCGCGGCTGGGCCTGGCGACGCGGGCGTACCGGGAGTTCCTGGACCTGGGCGGCAAGCTCCGGATGGAGGACCTCTCCCCGCAGCTCATTTACCGGCACATCGCGGAGGGGACGCCGATCATCACCGGGCTCTCCTCCACGTACCTGTACCGGGAGCAGCGGGCGCTGACGCCGACGCAGGAGGACGACGTCAAGGGCCAGCCGCAGGGGCACTTCGTGATGCTGGTGGGCTACGACAGCCGCAAGCACGAGGTGACGGTGGCGGACCCGCTGGACGAGAACCCGCCATTCCACACCAACCGGTACCGGCTGCCGATGACGCGGCTGATCAACGCGATCCTGCTGGGGATCCTGACGCACGACGCGAACCTGCTGGTCGTGACGCCGCGGGAGGGCCCGCCGCCCGGCTCGCCCGCGCACCGCCATGCCGCCCGGCAGCAACGAAAGCCCTGAGCCATGTCCATCCTCCTCGTCCTCGACAACCCCAAGGACTGGCCGCTGAACATCGAGGGCGTGGAGGTGGTCTCCGCACGGCGGTACCTGACCGACCCCTCGTTCTCGGAGCGCAGCCCGCGCAAGGTGTTCAACCTGTGCAAGAGCTACCGCTACCAGAGCCTGGGGTACTACGTGTCGCTGCTCGCGGCGGCGCGGGGGCACAAGCCGCTGCCGGACATCTCGACGATCCAGGACCTGAAGTTCTCTGAGATCGTGCGATTCGCGGGCCAGGACCTGGATGAGGAGATCCAGCGCGGGCTGAAGAAGGTGGAAGGCGAGAGCTTCATCCTGAGCATCTACTTCGGGCAGAACATGGACTCGGAGTTCAACCAACTCGCGCTGGCGATCTTCAACCAGTTCCCGGCGCCGTTCCTGCGGGCGCAGTTCCGGCACGACAAGGAGCGGTGGGTGCTGGAGGGGCTGCGGACGATCCCGAGCGACGACATCCCGCCCGATCACTTCCTGGACGTGCTGAACTTCGCGACGCACTACTTCAACCGGCCGCACCGCAAGCCGAGGCAGCAGGCCTCACGCTACGACCTGGCGCTGCTCTACACCAGGGAGGAGCCCAACGGCGCCTCGGACGAGAAGGCGCTCAAGAAGTTCATCCGGGCGGGCGAGTCGATGGGCATCGACGTCGAGATCATCACCAAGGACGACTACGGGCGCATCGCGGAGTTTGATGCGCTGTTCATCCGGGACAACACGAACGTGACGACGTACCCCTTCCGGTTCGCGCGGCGTGCCGCGGCGGAGGGGCTGGTGGTGATCGACGACCCTGACTCGATCCTGCGGTGCTCGAACAAGGTGTACATCAGCGAGCTTCTGCACCGGCACAAGATCGCGGCGCCGCCGACGCTGACGCTGCACCGGGGCAACTGGGAGAGCGGGCCGGACGTGCTGGGCCTGCCGATCGTGCTGAAGCAGCCGGACAGCTCGTTCTCGCTCGGCGTGGTGAAGGTGAGCACGCGCGAGGAGTACACCCGCGAGGTGGAGCGGCTGTTCAGGGTGTCGGACCTGCTGGTGGCGCAGTCGTTCGTGCCCACGCCGTTTGACTGGCGGATCGGGGTGCTGGACCGCGAGCCCTTCTACGCGTGCAAGTACTTCATGGCGGGGGCGCACTGGCAAATCTACGACAACAGCAAGAAGGGCGAGGACGCGTACGGCAACTTCGAGACCTGGCCCATCGACGCGGTGCCGGGGGACGTGGTGAAGACGGCGATCCGGGTCGCGAACCTGATCGGGGACTCGCTGTACGGCGTCGACGTCAAGGAGATCAACGGCAAGGCCCACGTGATCGAGATCAACGACAACCCGAACCTGGACGCGGGCGTCGAGGACCAGGTGCTGGGCGACGAGGTGTACCTGCGCGTCATGCGGGTGTTCTTGAAGCGGCTGGAGTCCAGGGGAAGGTAAGGGATTGCATGGGAAGTCATGGGAACGCATAGGAGGCGGGCAGCGTGGCGATCCATCTTTTCGAAGCCTACGGCGTCGAGCTTGAGTACATGGTGGTTGACCGTGACACGCTGAAGGTGCGGCCGGTCGTGGACAAGGTTCTCCAGCAGGCCGCGGCGATCCCGGGGGTGGAGGTCGAGGCGGACGGGAACCCCGAGTATCCCAACCAGGTCGCGTTCCCCGACGTGTCGTGGTCCAACGAGCTCACCCTGCACGTGCTGGAGCTGAAGACGACCAGCCCCGCCCCGCGGCTCACGGGCTTGGCCAGCGCTTTCCACACGCACGTCCAGCGGATCAGCCGCGTGCTGGCGGACATGAACTGCATGCTGCTGCCCACGGGCATGCACCCCACGATGGACCCGTACAAGGAGATGGTCCTGTGGCCGCACGACTACTCAGAGGTGTACTCGATCTTCAACACAATCTTTGACTGCCGCGGGCACGGGTGGGCAAACCTCCAGGCGTCGCACCTGAACCTGCCGTTCACGGGGGACGGCACGCCGGATGATGAGTTCGGCCGGCTGCACGCGGCGGTGCGGGTGCTGCTGCCCATCCTTCCGGCGCTCTCGGCTTCCACGCCGATCATGGACGGGCGGGTGACCGGGGTGCTCGACAACCGGCTGGAGGTGTACCGCACGAACAGCCGCGCCATCCCCGCGGCGGCGGGGATGGTGATCCCCGAGCCCGTGTACACGCGGGCGGACTACGAGCGCGGCGTGCTCGAGCCGATCTACGCCCAGTACGCGCCCCACGACCCGGAGGGGACGATGCGGTACGAGTGGGCCAACAGCCGCGGGGCGATCGCGCGGTTCATGCGGAACACGATCGAGGTGCGGGTGCTGGACGTGCAGGAGTGCCCGGCGATGGACCTGGCGGTCGCGGCTGCGATCTCGTCGGCGCTGCGGGCGATGACCGAGGGCCGGCTGGGCGACCTGGCGGACCTGCGGGCGTGGAACGTTGAGCCCCTGCACAGCATCCTGCTCAGCGTGATCCGCGACGGGGATCACGCCGTGATCACGGACGAGAGGTATCTGCGTTCGCTGGGGATGACGGCGTCCACGGCGAGCGTGCGCGAGGTGTGGTCGCACCTGATCGGCCGCACGATCGCGCACGAACCGGAATACGACGAGTTCAGGCCGCAGCTTGAGCTCCTGCTCTCGCGGGGGCCGCTGGCGCAGAGGATCCTGGCGTCGACCGGGCCGGAGCCCACGCGCCAGCGGATTACGGATGTGTACCGGCAGCTCTCGGACTGCCTGTTCAGCAACGCCCCCTTCGCACCCTAAACTGCGGCGTGTCTACACGGGAACGACAGACCCGGCAGCGGCAGGCGATCCGCGATGCAATCGGGGACGCGGGGGTTCCCCTGTCGCCGCGGGAGGTGCTGGAGCACGCGCAGTCGCGCGTGAGCGGCCTTGGGATGGCGACGGTGTACCGGACGCTGAAGCTGCTGGTGGAAGCGGGCGTGGTGCAGGTGGTCGAGATCCCCGGCGAATCGGCGCGGTACGAGCTCGCGGGGAAGGGTCACCACCACCACTTTTATTGCAACGGGTGCGGGAAGGTGTACGAGGTCGAGGGGTGCCCGGGCGACTTCTCGGCGCTGACGCCCAAGGGCTTCCGGCTGGACAACCACGAGCTGGTGCTGTTCGGGCGGTGCGCCAAGTGCCAGGGACGGCGCGCGGGGTGACGCGGCATGCCCGCGCCGGGGCAATGTGCTGAGTCCGCGGTGAAGTCGCGCTTAGAGGGCGTGGTTTGAGGCGCTGCACGGTGAGCGTGGAGTTACGCTCGCTCTATGCAGGCGAAACAGACATCACGGCTGGCTGGGACGCTCGTGCTGGTTGTGTGCGCGGGCGTGGCGGCGGCGGACGACATCCGCTGGATCAACAGCGCCGGGGGCTCGTTCGGCGACGGCGCGAACTGGGAGGGCGGGCAGGTGCCCCTGGCGGGCGACAACGCAGTGTTTGACCTGCCCCACCCGTTCACGGTGACGCTGGACATGACGCGTGCCGTGGGGCAGGTCACGTCCACCGCCGGAGCCCTCACGTTCGACCTCGGCGGGAACGAGCTGTTCGCTCCGAACTTCTACGTGGACGCCGGGAAGACGCACGTGGCGGACGGGCGCGTCGCGGGGGCAGGGCGGGCCTCGGGCGGGACGCTGGTGGTGGAGTCGGACGCCGTGTTCGACCGCGGCGGGGGCGCCGGCAACGGCGGGATGCTCATCATCCGCGGCACGGTGGGCAAGAGCGGCGACGGCCAGGGGCACATCTCCATCGGCAGCAACTCACTGGCGCGGCTGGAAGGCGGGATCATCAGCTCGCGGCGGCTGGTCGTGCTCGGGCGGCTGGACATGTTCGGCGGGTGGATCAACGGCGAGATCTCGGACTTCATGGGCCTGTTCAACATGGAGGGCGGGGCGCTGTCGGGCGAGCACTCGTTCCACAACGGGCAGAGCTATGTCCACAGCGGCGCGGTGATCGATGCCCAGTACTCCGTCGAGCTGCACGGGACCGTGGTGATCGAGGGCGAAGGCACGGTGGTGGAGGCGCAGCGGGTCCACGGCGACGTCACCGTCCGCGACGGCGGCGTGATCGACTACCACACGACGGGCATCGACGCGGGCGGGAGCCTCACTGTCGGCGCCGGCGGAGTGGTGCAGCGGCTGTACTGCATGGACGGCGGGACGCTGCGCGTGGAGCCGGGGGCGGTGCTGCCGCGGCTGGAGGCGTACGGCTCGTATTACCCACAGTCGGCGTACGAGGTGGTGGTGGACGGGGCGCGGTCGCCGGCGTTTGACGCGGTACACCTGTCGCAGCTCGGGCCTTGGATGATGGACACCGACCTGGGCGGGACGCTGACGGTGGAGGTGGTAAACGGCGCGGGGCTGACAGTCGGGCAGCGGGTCCCGCTGATGACCTCAGCGTCGCAGCCGATCACGGGCGCGTTCTCCAGCGTGACGCTGCCGGACCTTGGCGGGGGGCGTGCGCTGCGGGTGGTCGTCGAGCCGCTGCAGGTGGTGCTTGAGGTGATCGCCGGCGGGCCGGCGTGCGGGAGCGCGGACTTTGATGGCGACGGCGACACAGCCACGGACGCGGATATCGAGGCGTTCTTTGCGTGCATCGCCGGAGACTGCTGCGCGGCGTGCGGGTCGGCGGACTTCAACGCCGACGGCGATACCGCCACGGACGCGGATATCGAGGCGTTCTTCCGGGTCATGGCCGGGGGCACGTGCTGAAGGAATTGGCCGGGCCGGGCTGAACCAACCCCCCTGCATGGCCGATGACACTCTGTCCGAGAACTTCGGACGGAGGTCATCGCATGCGTGCTCTCAAGAGTTGTTCGCTGTGGACTGTCGTAGTGGCGTGCGCGCTGGCGGGGATCGCCGCGGGGCAGACGCCGGTCGGCTCGGCGTTCACATACCAGGGGGAGCTGCGTGCCGCGGGGCAGCCGGCGACCTTCACGGCGGATGTGCGGTTCTCGCTGTGGGACGCGGCGGTGGGCGGGACGCAGGTAGGCGCCACGCTGGCGGTGAACGAGCTGAGCGTGGTTGAGGGACGGTTCACGTGCCTCCTGGACTTCGGCGCGGGCGCGTTCAACGGGCAGATGCGATTCCTGCAGATTGAGGCGAGGTCGCCGTCGGGGGGCGGTGTGTTCGATGTGCTCTCGCCGCGGCAGGCGATTTCGCCCGCGCCGTACGCGCTGTTCGCGCTCAACGGCGGGACGGGGCAGGTGGGGCCGGAGGGGCCGCAGGGTGAGACGGGACCAGCGGGTCCGATGGGGCCGGTGGGACCTGCCGGGCCGGCGGGCGCGCAAGGCCCTGCGGGTGCGCAAGGGGTAACGGGCCCGCAAGGGCCGCAAGGACCCCAGGGGCCGCAGGGCCCGGCGGGGAACTCGAGCTGGACCGTTGCGGGCTCGGCGCAGTACTCGACTTCAAGCCTGGTGGGGATCGGGACCACGACGCCGCAGTTCCCGCTGCACGTGTCGCACGGGCTGCGCGCGGGGTACTTCGTGACCACGAACACCACGGGCGCCGCGTTCGGCGCGTGGGGGCAGACCAGCAGCACGACGGGCATCGGCACCGTCGGTTACGCCAACGCGACCACGGGCAGCGGCTACGGCGTGCAGGGCGAGACGGCGGGGCCGACCGGGCGGGGCGTTTACGGTCTGGCGACGGCGGCGTCGGGCGAGAGCCACGGTGTCTATGGCATGAGCGCGAGCCCGCTGGGCACGGGCGTGACGGGCGAGGCCACGGCAAGCACGGGGATGGTGACGGGGGTGCTGGGCTCGGTGAACAGCACAACGGATGATGCCGCGGGGGTGTATGGCGGGGCGTCGGGGGGTACGGGCGCGACGATCGGGGTGTGGGGGGCGACGGCGAGCGCCTCGCCGGGGGCAACGGGGATCTACGGGACGGCGGTGGGGAGCAGCGGGGCGATCTTCGGTGTGTACGGGGCCACGGCGAGCAGCACGGGGTACGGCGTGTTCAGCGAGGGGCGGCTGGCGGCGACCGGCACCAAGTCGTTCGTGATCGACCACCCGCTCGACCCGGCCGGGAAGCTTCTGCACCACTACTGCGTGGAGGGTCCGCAGCCGCTGCTGGTGTACCGCGGCACGGCCCTGCTTGATGGCGCGGGCGAGGCGTGGGTTGAGCTGCCCGCGTACTTCGAGAGCATCAACACGGACGTGACGTATCAGCTCACGCCGGTGGGCGCCGCGATGCCCGGCCTGCACGTGGCGGACGAGGTGCGGGGAAACCGGTTCCGGGTCGGCGGGGGCGCGGCGGGGATGAAGGTGTCCTGGAGCGTGACGGGCGTGCGGAACGATGCGTGGGTGCAGGCCCACGGCGCGCCGGTGGAGAGCGAGAAGCAGGACAAGGGCCGGTACGTCTCGCCGGGCCTGTTCGGGGGCGAGGGGCTGTGGCGGCGCGGGGATGCACGGCTGACGCGGCCCGTGGGGGCGGTGCTGCCTGTGGGGAGCGCGGAGTAGCGGCTACTGCTGCATCCGGGGGTAGATGTAATACCAGAACAACTGGCCGAACAGGGTGATCCCGAAGCTGAGCACGAGAACCGCGAGGCCGCGGCGTCCGCGGCTGCGCTCGATGGCGATCGTGCTCAGGATAATCGCGCCGATGCCGGCCTCGATGTAGAGCCAGGCGGACAGCATCAGGATCGCGGCGACGATCGCGGCGGCGCGGCCGGGGCGGCCCTCGTCGTCCTTCGCGAGCTTCAGGGTTGCCTCGTCGTCCACATCATGGCCCATCTTGCGCGCCACGGCGATGGCGTCGTTGACCGTGGCCGCCTGAACGGTCCCCTCCGTGGGCTGGCCGTTGGGAGTGCGGATGATGACCGTGAAGTTTCGCATGTCGCACAGTCTATCGGGTAGGCTGCGTGCATGAACCGGTTGATCCATGCCGACAACCTGGAGGCGCTGCCCACGCTGCCCGCGGCGTTCGCGAGGCTCGTGTACATGGACCCGCCGTTCAATACGGGGGAGGTCCAGCGGCGGCGGCGCGTGACGGGAGTGGCGAGTGAGAACGGGAACCGTTCGGCGGGGTTCCACGGCCGGCGGTACAGCACGCAGGCTGTACCGAGTCCGCGGTACGCGGACGACTTTGACGACTACCTGGGGTTCTTGATGCCGAGGATCGAGGCGTCCCTAAGGTGCCTGACGGCGGACGGCTCGCTGTTCGTCCACCTGGACCACCACGAGGTTCACTATGTGAAGGTGGCGCTGGACGGTCTGCTGGGGCGCGACCGGTTCATGAACGAGATCATCTGGGCGTACGACTATGGGGGCCGGCCGAAGACGCGGTGGCCGTGCAAGCACGACACGATCCTGTGGTACGCGATGGACCCGCAGCGGTACGTGTTCAACTTCGACGCGATGGACCGGCTGCCGTACATGGCGCCGAAGCTGGTGACGCCCGAGAAGCGGGAGCGTGGCAAGACGCCCACGGATGTGTGGTGGCAGACGATCGTGCCGACCAACAGCCGCGAGAAAACCGGGTACCCGACGCAGAAGCCCGTGGCGATCCTGGAACGGATCGTGCGGGTGCATACGGACGCGGGGGATGTGGTGCTCGACCCGTTCGCGGGCAGCGGGACGGCGGGTGACGCCGCGGCGAGGCACGGCCGGGGCTTTGTGCTGATCGATTCGGCGGCGGAGGCCGTGGGGACGATGCGGCGAAGGCTCTCGGCGCACCTGGGCGAGTTAGTGAGCGGCAACAGCGTTCCCGGGCGTGCGGGACAAGCTTGAAGGATGGGCAAATCCCGCCCGAAGTGGGGTGGGTTGGTGTGGGACAGAGCGTGGCGGGGGCGTACACTCCCCTCCCCGGCGCGAAGTGAGGTCTTGGCCCGCCGGGGTTTGTGAACGATGGCCGACCTCCTTCTGCCGTGAACCCTTTCAATGAACTTCGAGAACGACACCCAGGCCGGTCAGCCGGCGACGACCGAGAGCACGCCCGGCATCTCCGCTGAAATGAACGCGGAGATCGACGCGGCGATGAAGCACCTGGACGCGATGGACGCCGCCGCGGAACGCGAGCGGGCGGACGCCGCGAAATCGAAGGGGGCGTCCGGGAACGCGCCCGCGGCATCTGGCCGGCCGGCGGCGATCCGCGGCCCGCGGGTGGTGCAGGCGGGGCGTGAACACCGGACGGGCAAGGTCGTCACGGTGGGCCCGACGGACATCTTCGTCGAGTTCGGTCCCAAGGAGCTTGGGATCGTGCCGCGGATCCAGTTCCCCCAAGACCAGATGCCGGTAAAGGACCAGGAGCTCGAGGTCGTCGTCGACAAGTTCGAGGCGAGCGAGCAGATTTTCCTGTGCTCGCGCCCCGGCGCTGTGCAGAAGGCCGACTGGGAGCTGCTCGAGGCCGGGCAGGTGGTCGAGGGCCGCGTGACGGGCGTGGTGACGGGCAAGGACGGGAAGCAGGCCGGCCTGGAGCTGGAGGTCGCGGGCCACCGCGCCTTCATGCCGGCCAGCCAGGTCGCGGGCGAGCGGATCGAGGACATGTCGGTCTTCGTCGGCGAGAAGATGAAGGCGACGGTCACGCGCGTGGAGCGGATGGGCAAGGGCAACATTGTGCTCAGCCGGCGCGACATCGTGGACCAGGAGCGCGAGCAGGCCGCGGCGAAGCTGAAGGAGTCGCTGGCCGAGGGTCAGACGGTCGAGGGCACGGTCCGCAAGATCATGCCGTTCGGCGCGTTCGTGGACATCGGCGGCATCGACGGGCTCGTTCACATCAGCGACCTGACGTACGACCGCGTGGGCTTTGGCGAGAAGGCCGTCTCCAAGTTCGTGCAGGAGGGGCAGCGCGTCTCGGTGCGCATCCTCAAGCTGGACTGGGAGGGCAAGCGGATTTCCCTGGGCCTGAAGCAGACGCAGAGCGACCCCTTCGCCACGGCGGTGAACGCCATTACCGAGGGCGCCGAGGTGACGGGCAGGGTCACCAAGATCATGGAGTTCGGCGCGTTCATCGAGCTGGGGCCGGGCGTCGAGGGGCTGGTGCATATCAGCGAGCTTGACCACCGGCGCGTGGGCAAGGTTGAGGAGGTCGTGAAGCCCGACGAGGTCGTTCAGGTCAAGGTGCTCAAGATCGACCCGCAGAACCGCCGGATTTCGCTGTCGATGAAGGCCCTCAAGCCGCTGCCCGAGCTGAGCCTGGGCGGCGGCGGCGGGCCTGGCAAGGGCGGCCCCGGCAAGGGCGGGAAGGGCAAGGGGAAGGACTTCGGCGGCCGGTCCGCGGAGGAGATCCTCAAGGAAACGCCGGCCCTGCGCCGCATGCGGGAGCAGAACCGGAACATGAAGTTCAAGGGCGGCATCGCCTGACCCACCGGGTTCGATGGTCCACTCAAGCCGGCCCGGGGCCGGCTTTTTTCATGGCGACCGGCGTCGCCGCGGGTACAGTCGCGGCACCACGGAGGAGCTACGCATGAAGCACGCCGCGATCTGTGCCGCGCTGGCCTTGGCCGCTCCCGCCTTCGGGCAGGGGGTGCTTTGGGATAACGGCCCGCTGGTAACCAACCCTACGGGGGGGACCGGCACGATCGCCGGGCTGCCGATCAGCAACGCGGACGGGTTCACCATTCCCGGGCAGACCTTTGTGTTCTCCACCACCGGTGTCGGCGCGGCGGCGTGGTACGTCAACGCCCTTGCGGATGACTTCACGGTGCCCGCGGGCGAGGAGTGGGACCTGGGAGGGGTGAAGCTGGTCGCGTTCCGCTCGTCGCTGAGCGTCGCGCCGGTCACGGCGGTGCGCATCAACCTGTGGACGGCGCCGCCCTTCAACGCCCACTCCCCCCCACCGCTGCCGGACACGCTGCCGCTCCCGCTGCTGGCCGAGGCGCTGGAGGTTCCGGTGGAGGAGGGCCCGCTGGTCTGCCACCGTCAGAGCGTGACCAGCACCGGGACCAACCGGCCGATCCACGAGTATGTAGTGCCGCTCGACGGCCTGCCCAACGGCGGGCGGCTGGGACCCGGGACGTACTGGCTGGAGTTCTCGTTTGTGAACGAGCTGACGGCGGGGCAGAACGTGCTGGTGCCGCTGGTGACGCCGCGGACGGCGGTGACGGGGCACAACGCCCGTGCCCTCAACGCGCTGGACGGGCAGGCGGGCAGCCCGCGGGCGTGGTTCGAGGGGCGTGAGGGGTACGTCGCGGGGGTGACGGAAGGGCGGGCGTACGAGCTGCCCTTTGTGCTGACGGGAACGCGGGCGCCGCTGTGCGGGACGGCGGACTTCGACGGTGACGGGGACTCGGGCACGGACGCGGACATCGAGGCGTTCTTCGCATGCCTGGCGGGCAGCTGCTGTGGCACGTGCTACGCGGGCGGCGCCGACTTCGACGGCGACGGCGACACAGGGACCGACGCTGACATCGAGTCGTTCTTCAGGGTGCTGGCGGGGAGCGGCTGCTGAAGGCGTGAAGAACATTTCATCCACGGCTTGCGCCGAATGCAGGTTTGAGGCGGGGTGACGCCTTAGTGTCCCTCTGCGTGCTGGACCGGGCGTACGGGCCCGGTCACCAACTGCAAGTTGCGTGATGAGAATGCTTTACAATCCGGGTGCAGGCTGGCCCCTGCAGCGCGCGGCGGGACAGGTGATCGCCGATTGGCCCACCTTTCATCCGCTTTTTACGCAGCCCCTCTATCAACCACGCTCTCATGCGCTGTTAGGGCTGAGACCCGCACCTAAAGGAACACCGCGTTATGGAACCAGAGGTGAAGACCGCTCCTCGCCGCCCCGGCGCGCCCCGGGAAGGCTCTGCCGCCAAAGAGGTTGCGGGCGGTAACGACCGGACCAGCGAGGTCGAAGGCGGGGACGAGTTCTCCCGCGAGCTCCTTGAGGCCATGATCGCCTTCAAGCAGGGCGACTTCACCGTGCGGCTGCCCGCGGACAAGGTGGGGCTCCACGGCAAGATCGCCGACGCCTTCAACGAAATCCTGGTGATGAGCCAGCGGCGTGCAGAGGAGACGCAGCGTGTCAGCCGAACAGTGGGTAAAGAGGGCAAGCTCAAGCAGCGCATGAGCGTGCCGGGGGTTCAGGGTGGCTGGGCCGAGGAAGTCTCGGCGATCAACACGCTGATCGATGACCTTGTGTGGCCCACGGTTGAGGTGACGCGTGCCGTGGGGGCGGTGGCCAAGGGCGACCTTGACCAGTCGATGCCTCTGGAAGTGGACGGACGGCCGCTGGAGGGCGAGTTCCTGCGGTCGGCAAAGCTGGTCAACCGGATGATCGACCAGCTCTCCGTATTCACGTCGGAAGTGACGCGCGTGGCCCGCGAGGTGGGCACCGAGGGCAAGCTGGGCGGCCAGGCGCAGGTGAAGGGCGTGTCGGGCGTGTGGAAGGACCTGACCGAGTCCGTGAACCAGATGGCCGGCAACCTGACGGCGCAGGTGCGGAGCATTGCGGACGTGACGATCGCCGTGGCCAACGGCGACCTCTCTAAGAAGATCACGGTGGACGTCCGCGGCGAGATTCTCCAGCTCAAAGAAGCGATCAACACGATGGTGGACCAGCTCCGCTCGTTTGCGGCTGAGGTGACGCGCGTGGCGCGAGAGGTGGGCACGGAGGGCAAGCTCGGCGGGCAGGCGGTGGTGCCGGGCGTGGCGGGCACCTGGAAGGACCTGACGGACTCGGTGAACGCGATGGCGTCGAACCTCACCGCGCAGGTGCGCAACATCGCGGGCGTGACGACGGCGGTGGCCCGCGGCGACCTTTCCCGCAAGATCACGGTGGACGTCAAGGGCGAGATCCTGGAGCTCAAGAACACCATCAACACGATGGTGGACCAGCTCAACGGCTTCGCATCGGAAGTGTCGCGCGTGGCCCGCGAGGTGGGCACCGAGGGCAAGCTCGGCGGCCAGGCCGAAGTGCCCGGCGTGGCGGGCACGTGGAAGGACCTCACCGACAACGTCAACTCGATGGCCAGCAACCTGACAGCGCAGGTGCGCAACATCGCGGAAGTAACGACCGCGGTGGCCAAGGGCGACCTCTCGCGCAAGATCACGGTGGACGTGAAGGGCGAGATCCTGGAGCTCAAGAACACCATCAACACAATGGTGGACCAGCTCAACGGCTTCGCATCCGAAGTGTCGCGCGTGGCGCGCGAGGTGGGCACGGAGGGCAAGCTGGGCGGGCAGGCGGAAGTGCCCGGCGTGGCCGGCACCTGGAAGAACCTGACGGACAACGTGAACTCGATGGCCTCAAACCTCACGGGCCAGGTGCGCAACATCGCGGACGTGACGCTCGCCGTGGCGAAGGGCGACCTCTCCCGCAAGATCACGGTGGACGTGAAGGGCGAGATCCTCGAACTCAAGAACACCATCAACACGATGGTGGACCAGCTGAACGGCTTTGCCTCGGAAGTGTCCCGCGTGGCCCGCGAGGTGGGTACGGAAGGCAAGCTTGGCGGCCAGGCCCAGGTGCCCGGCGTCGCCGGCACGTGGAAGGACCTCACCGACAACGTGAACTCCATGGCCTCGAACCTGACGAGCCAGGTGCGCAACATCGCCGACGTAGCGACGGCGATCGCCAACGGCGACCTTTCCCGCAAGATCACGGTGGACGTGAAGGGGGAAATCCTCGAGCTCAAGAACACCATCAACACGATGGTGGATCAGCTCAACGGCTTCGCCTCGGAAGTGTCGCGCGTGGCCCGCGAGGTGGGCACCGAGGGCAAGCTGGGCGGACAGGCCGAGGTGGAGGGCGTCGCCGGCACGTGGAAGGACCTTACCGACAACGTGAACTCGATGGCGAGCAACCTCACCGGCCAGGTGCGCAATATCGCCGAGGTGGCTACCGCCGTGGCCAACGGCGACCTTTCCAAGAAGATCACGGTGGACGTGAAGGGCGAGGTGCTCGAGCTCAAGAACACCATGAACACAATGGTGGACCAGCTCAACGCCTTCGCGAGCGAGGTGACGCGCGTGGCCCGCGAGGTGGGCACCGAGGGGCGCCTGGGCGGTCAGGCGCAGGTCCGCGGCGTGGCCGGTACGTGGAAGGACCTCACCGACAACGTGAACTCGATGGCGGGCAACCTCACGAGCCAGGTGCGCAACATCGCGGAGGTGGCCACCGCCGTGGCCAAGGGCGACCTCTCGCGCAAGATCACGGTGGACGTGAAGGGCGAGATCCTCGAGCTGAAGAACACGCTGAACACGATGGTGGACCAGCTCAACGGCTTCGCGTCGGAAGTGTCGCGCGTGGCCCGCGAGGTGGGCACCGAGGGCAAGCTCGGCGGGCAGGCCGTGGTGCCCGGCGTGGCGGGCACCTGGAAGGACCTCACCGACAACGTGAACTCCATGGCGTCGAACCTCACGGGTCAGGTGCGCAACATCGCGGACGTGACGCTCGCGGTGGCCAAGGGCGACCTCTCGCGCAAGATCACGGTGGACGTGAAGGGGGAAATCCTCGAACTGAAGAACACCATCAACACAATGGTGGACCAGCTCAACGGCTTCGCGTCGGAAGTGTCGCGCGTGGCCCGCGAGGTAGGCACGGAAGGCCGGCTGGGCGGCCAGGCGCAGGTGAAGGGCGTGTCGGGCGTGTGGAAGGACCTGACCGACAACGTGAACCAGATGGCGGGCAACCTCACCGCCCAGGTGCGCAACATCGCCGAGGTGACGATCGCCGTGGCCAGCGGCGACCTTTCCAAGAAGATCACGGTGGACGTGCGCGGCGAGATCCTGCAGCTCAAGGAAACCATCAACACGATGGTGGATCAGTTGCGGTCCTTTGCCGCGGAAGTGACGCGCGTGGCCCGCGAAGTGGGTACGGAAGGCAAGCTGGGCGGCCAGGCCGAAGTGCCCGGCGTGGCTGGAACTTGGAAGGACCTCACCGACAACGTCAACTCGATGGCGTCGAACCTCACCGGCCAGGTGCGCAACATCGCCGACGTGACGCTCGCCGTGGCCAAGGGCGACCTCTCGCGCAAGATCACCGTGGACGTGAAGGGCGAGATCCTGGAGCTCAAGAACACCATCAACACGATGGTGGACCAGCTCAACTCGTTCGCGTCGGAAGTGAGCCGCGTGGCCCGCGAGGTGGGCACCGAGGGCAAGCTGGGCGGCCAGGCCCAGGTGCCCGGTGTCGCCGGAACCTGGAAGGACCTCACCGACAACGTGAACTCGATGGCGTCGAACCTGACGGGCCAGGTGCGCAACATCGCCGAGGTGACCATCGCCGTGGCCAACGGCGACCTTTCCAAGAAGATCACCGTGGACGTCCGCGGCGAGATCCTCCAGCTCAAAGAAACCATCAACACGATGGTGGACCAGCTTCGGTCCTTCGCCTCGGAAGTGACGCGTGTGGCCCGAGAGGTGGGTACGGAAGGCAAGCTGGGCGGCCAGGCCCTCGTGGCCGGCGTCGCCGGCACGTGGAAGGACCTCACCGACTCGGTCAACGCCATGGCCTCGAACCTGACAGGCCAAGTGCGCAACATCGCCGAGGTGACCACCGCCGTGGCCCGTGGCGACCTTTCCCGCAAGATCACGGTGGACGTGAAGGGCGAGATCCTGGAGCTCAAGAACACCATCAACACGATGGTGGACCAGCTCAACGCATTCGCGTCGGAAGTGTCGCGCGTGGCCCGAGAGGTGGGTACGGAGGGCAAGCTCGGCGGCCAGGCCCTGGTGCCGGGCGTCGCGGGCACGTGGAAGGACCTGACCGACAACGTCAACTCGATGGCGTCCAACCTCACGGGTCAGGTGCGCAACATCGCCGAGGTGACTATCGCCGTGGCCAACGGCGACCTTTCGAAGAAGATCACGGTGGATGTCCGCGGCGAGATCCTCCAGCTGAAAGAAGCCATCAACACGATGGTGGAGCAGCTCCGCTCCTTTGCCTCGGAAGTGACCCGCGTGGCCCGAGAGGTGGGCACGGAAGGACGGCTGGGCGTGCAGGCCGTGGTGGTGGGCGTCGCCGGCACGTGGAAGGACCTGACCGACTCGGTGAACGCCATGGGCGCGAACCTCACGGGCCAGGTGCGCAACATCGCCGAGGTGACCACCGCCGTGGCCCGCGGCGACCTCTCCCGCAAGATCACGGTGGACGTGAAGGGGGAAATCCTCGAGCTCAAGAACACCATCAACACGATGGTGGACCAGCTGCGGTCGTTCGCCGCGGAAGTGACCCGCGTGGCCCGCGAGGTGGGCACGGAAGGCAAGCTCGGCGGCCAGGCCGTGGTGCCGGGCGTGGCCGGCACGTGGAAGGACCTGACCGACTCGGTGAACGTGATGGCGGCGAACCTGACGGACCAGGTGCGCGGCATCGTGAAGGTGGTAACGGCGGTGGCCAACGGCAACCTGCGTCAGAAGCTGACGGTGGAGGCCAAGGGCGAGGTGGCGGCACTGGCCGAGACGATCAACAACATGACCGACACGCTTGCGACCTTCGCAGAGCAGGTGACCAACGTCGCCCG
>JAEYTB010000177.1 GCA_023434205.1 Planctomycetota bacterium
TTCCCCCTGGTCCGAGCGCGCCCCGGCCGTGCCCCCGGTCCACACGACCGTCGAGACGCTCCCGGGGCCGATGGTCATCGAACCGGCCGGCGGGATCGACACGCTGCCCGAGCCGTTGATGTTGCCCGAGGCGTACATCACGCCGGTGAAGCTGAGGTTGTTGCCGAAGTCAATGTTGCCGTTGTAGACGTACAGCGACACGTTGCTCGCGCTGAAGTTGTTCATGCCCACGAAGTTGCCGTTCTTGACGTGGACCTCGACCAGCCCGCCGCCGGGGTTGTTGAGGATGAAGTTGTTCATCCCGTCCCAGTTGCCGTTGGTCAGGATGATCCGGATCGTCCCGCCCCCGCCGTTGAAGTTGAACACGGTGCCGTTGTGGTTGGCCTTGAAGAGCCTGAACACGTAGTCGCCCGCGCCGTTGAAGTTGAGCACCACCTCGTTGCCCACCTCCAGGTCGCGGTACACCCCCGGCGTGAGGTCGCGGGTCTGGTTGTTGCCCACGTTCACGTTCGTCGCGCCCTCCACACCCTCGGGCGGGGCGGGCAGCGATCCGGCCCCGCCGCTGGCGATCGTGCCGACGATGGTCCCCGTCAGGTTCACCGACCCGCCCGAGGAATAGGCCAGGTAGTCCATATAGCTCGCGGCCCCGCGCCGGCGCACCGCCATCACGATCTCGTTGGCGTTGTAGCCCGGGGCCAGGCTGAGGCTCTGGGCCTCGCTGCCCATGTCCGGGCCGGTGGCCTGCGCCGACCACGACCCCTGCCACGCGCGGTAGCGCACGGCGTTCTGCCCCGCGCGGTGCCACACCGCCAGGGCCCGGGCGCCGTCGGGCTGGTACGCGATGTCCACGCGCCGCTCGGTGCCCGCCGCCGCGGCGGTCTCCGCGACCAGGTTGGTCCCCCAGGCCGAGCCGTCCCAGTGGTTCAGGTTGATCTGATTGTTGATGCCGGTCATGGCGACCAGCAGCTCATCGCTGCCCAGCAGCGGGTTGGCCGCCAGCGACACCCAGCCCAGCCGCACCCCCCCCGCCACCGCGGGGAGAACGCCCTGCGCGCCCCACGCCGCGCCGTCCCAGACCCGGTACTTGGGCGCGCCCGTCGTCGCGCTCCACACCACCATCGCCCGGCCCGTGCGGGTCATCGGCGCGATCGCGAAGGGCCGGCCCGCGGTGGACGTGCCCGAATCGAGCGTGACGGTGTTCCCCCACGAGGACCCGTTCCACACCGCGGCACGCAGCTCGCCGCCGCTGCGGACCACCAGCACCAGCTCGTCGCTGCGCGGACGGGCCGACAGCTCCATCCACTGCGGCGCGCTGGAGAAGCCCAGCGACAGCGTCTGCTCGGGGACGATCGCCGAGGTGTGCGTGCGGTAATAGATGGTTGAGTCCGTGCCCTTGCGGTAGACGGTCATCAGCTCGCCGCTGCGGTGCTCATAGGCCAGGGCGAACACCTTGCTGTTGGTCGCGCCGGCGTCGGCCGCGAGCGTCGTGGGCGTGTCCCAGAACGTGCCCTGCCACCCCGCGAGGGAGAGCGTGCGGTTCTCGCACAGGGTCATGAGGGCCCGGCTCTCGGAGCGGGGGCTGTTCACCACGTCCTGCCAGCAGACGTCGGCCCCCAGCACGGTCGTGCTGTTCTTGCCGCTCCAGCCGCCGCCCTCCCACTCACGCGCGGTGGCACGCGTGTTGGTCGTGGTCTCGGAGAAGGTCAGCGCCGGGGCGTTCTGCTGCGCCGCAGCGCCGCCCGCCAGGCCCGCCATCACCATGAGGCCCACCGCCGCGCCCGTGACTCGCCTGGTTGAAGCTCGCATCTCCGGCCTCCGTCTATCGGACCTCTCCCCGCGCGGGGAGGGACCCGCTCCAAGTCTGCGATTTCATCGGCCGGCCCACCGCCGCCCTTGGGCCTGAAGCCCCCGCGTGCGTCGGCCCGCGCCGGCTGGTGAGGCGGGGTAAGCGATCAGCCGCCGATAACCACCGGACCCGCCGCCCCACCCCGCCACCCGCCGACCCGCCCCGCGCCCGCCCTGACGCGTGTGCCGACCGCAAGGCCGCACAGGTGGACCACGCGCCGAATCACCTTGGCTTGCGCCGGGGCTGGGGCATGCTCCATCAGAGGGCCAGCAGCCCGAGGGGAGAGAGACACATGAAGACCCGTTCCATCGCCGCCGCCGCTATTGCCGTCGTTCTGGGGACGCACGCCCACGCCGCCGCGAGCTTCACCACCGTCAACAGCAACGAGCCCGAGGTATCCCAGGCGTGGCAGATCGCCCCCGGCGTCCGCACCAGCAACTCCAACCGAAGTGGCACAAGCGCGGCGGTCGCGGTGACCGGCGCGCCCACCCCCGGCTGCGCGGTTCTCGCGGGCCTGGGCATGATCCTCACCCACCGCCGCCGCCGTTAGGTGTCCCCGCGCAGCGAGTGGGCGATGCTCACCTCCTGCAAGCGGATGCTGGCCTGGTCCAGCTCGTTCTTCGCCGCGTAGAACGCGTCGGCGTCCACGCTCTTCCAGTCGGCCTGGGCCTGCTCCAGCAGCGAGCGCAGCCGTTCGATCCTGGCCGTGAGAGCCTCGCGGTACGCGGGCTCGAGCCCGCCCTGGAACTTCTCGAACCGCTCGCCGATCCACTTGAGGTCGAGCTTGCTGTTGGTGATGAGGTCCACGACGCGGTGGCGGGTCATGTCCTCGCGGGCGTGCAGCAGGCTGTCGCGCTCGATGCGTTCGACCTCCTCGGGCGTGAGGCCGTGGCTGGGGATCACCTGCAGGCTCGCCCGCTTCCCGCTGCGCCGCTCGTGGGCGCTGACGTTCAGCACGCCGTTGGCATCGACCAGGAACTGCACCTCGAGCTGCGGGATGCCCGCGGGCATCGGCGGCAGCCCGCGGAGGTGGAACTCGCCCAGCTTCCGGCAGTCCGACGCCATCTCCCGCTCACCCTGGTACACCGTCAGGCGGATCGAAGTCTGCCCGTCCACGCTGGTGGAGAACATCTCCGTCGCGCGCGCGGGGATCGTTGAGTTGGCTGTGATGAGCTTGGCCACCGCCCCGCCCACGGTCTCGACGCCCAACGAGAGCGGCACCACATCCAGCAGCAGCGTGCCCGAGCTGCGCCTGTCCAGCACGCTGGCCTGCACCGCCGCGCCCAGGGCGACGACCTTGTCGGGGTCCAGCGCCGTGTACGGCTCCACCCCGAAGAACTCGCCCACCCGCCGCCGCACCAGCGGCACCCGCGTCGAGCCGCCCACCAGGATCACCGCGTCGGGAGGCCCGGCAAGCCCCGCGTCCTTCACCACCCGCGCGCACGCCTGGATCGTCCGCTCCACCAGCGGCGCGATCAGGACCTCGAACTCCGCCCGCGTCACCACCCGCCGGTAGGTGGTCTCGCCCAGGCCGATCTCGACGCCCGCCTCCTCGTGGTCGCTCAGCCGCACTTTCACCGACTCGGCCAGCGCCACAAGCTGACGCCGCACGCCGGGCGGAAGGTCCATCCCGCCCTCGACGCCCAGCGCCGCCGCGATCTCCCGCCGGAAGAGGTCCACCAGCAGGTGGTCGGCGTCGTCGCCGCCCAGGTGCGTGTCGCCGCCCGTGGCGAGCACCTGGAAGAAGAACGTCTCCCCCGGCTGTGCCGCCGGCGTGAGCCGCAGCACCGAGACATCGA
>JAEYTB010000245.1 GCA_023434205.1 Planctomycetota bacterium
CATCGTCCTCCACGACCAGGATCCGGCCGATCCGGGTGGGGGGGACGGGCAGCAGGTCCCGATAGCTCCCGTCGACGGGAGAGACACCGTGATACATGTCGACAGCCCTCGATCTGACGCGCGGCGCGGCCGGCCGCGCCGGGGTCGTCGGCCGGGCAGGCGGCGACGCAGGCGCCGATCCGCCGGGCCCCTCGGGGGCCTTCGACACCGGCTCCGCGGGTGCGGCTGCCGCGGCGGCGGGGCGGTGCTCCGCCGGCGGCGCAACCGGCGCCGGCCGGGGCGGCTCGGGCGCTGCGGGCGGAGCAATGACGCTCGGCTCGATCCGGCGTGCCTTGACCTCCACCGCGGGAGCAGGCTCGGGCTCAGGCTCAGACGGTGCCGGCGCAGGCGCCGGGGCTTCGGCCGGGGGTTCGACAACCGGCGCGGCGACCGCCTCGGCTGTCACGGGCGCTTCGGGCTCGCCCGCCGCGCTCTTCGCGGAACGCTTGCGGGGCGCACGGGTGCGGACCTGGTCAAGGTCCACCTTCTGCGAAGTCTCCACCGCCGTCGCGGTGCCGCCGCTGGAGTCGTGCTGGGTGAACCACTCCCGGATCGTCGCCTCCAGGCCGGCGGAGATCGTGGACATGTGGTTCTTGACCGTCTCGACGGGGATCCCCTCGGCGTGGCACTTGGCCACGATCGCCTTGGAATCAACCGCCAGGTCCTTCGCGATTTCGAAGATGCGCTTCTGCTTAGCCAATCAATGCTCCGTGCCGAACCCTGACCCTGTGACCCAGACCACGCTCAAAACTCAGCCCTGACCAAGGATGTCCGCCGCGCGGGCGTCGGCATCCGGTGACACTTCCTTCGCCGGCGCGGGCATCGAGCCCGCGCCCAGGATCGCGGCCGCCGCGGCCTCGCCCGCCTCGCCCGCCACCGCGTCGCCGCCCTCCAGCAGCTTCTGCGCCAGGGCCGCCTCCTCCTTGGACCGGCGCTCCTTCTCTTCCTTGTCCTTCTGCTGCTGCGCCGCGACCTCCTTGGCCTTCACCGAGCACGCCTCAACCACGGCCTGCGCCCTGGCCTCGTCGATCTCCAGTTCGGTCATCAGCACTTCCTGGCCGACCTCCTCGATGTCGAACACGCTGACCATGCCCAGCGCCGCCAGCTTGTCCGCCATCGGCTCGGTGATGCCCTCCACGCTCTGCACCGTCGCGTACATCGTCTCCACGCCCTTGGTGAACTCCTCGGGCGTCAGAATGTCCACGTCCCAGCCCGTCAGCCGCGCCGCCAGCCGCACGTTCTGCCCGCGCTTGCCGATCGCCAGGCTCAGCTGGTCGTCCCGCACCACCACCGTGGCCCGCCCCAGCTCAAAGCACAGCGAAACCTCCTGCACCTCGGCGGGCTTGAGCGAGTTCTGGATCAGGATCTGGCTCGACTCGTTCCACCGCACGATGTCGATCTTCTCGCCGTTCAGCTCGTCAACGATGTTCTTGATGCGGCTGCCCCGCACGCCCACGCACGCGCCCACGGCATCGACCTTCGAGTCGATCGACGACACCGCAATCTTCGTGCGGTACCCCGCCTCGCGGGCCATCGCCTTGATCTCGATGATCTTCTCCGCCACCTCCGGAACCTCGACCTCGAACAGCTTCTTGATAAAGTCCGGGTGCCCGCGGCTCAGCACGATCTTCACCTGGCTCCCCGCGTCGCGAACATCCAGGATCAGGCACCGCACCCGGTCCCCCGCCGCGAACTGCTCCCCGGGAATCTGCTCACTCCGCGGCATGAAGCCCTCCGCCCGGTCGATCGTCACCACCAGCGCCCCGCCCTCGTACCGCTGGGCCACCCCGGTCACGATCTCGCCCATCCGCTTGCTGAACTCGTCGAAAATGCTGCTCCGCTCATCGTCGCGGAACTTCTGGATCATCACCTGCTTGAAGGTCTGCGCCGCGATCCGCCCGAACTGCACCGGCGGGATCTCCAGCGGCTCGCCGTGACGCGTCAGCGAGAACGCGCCTGTGAGCGGGTCCAGCGTGCAGGCAAACTCCTCGGTGTCCAGCGTGTTGAAGTACTTGCGGGCCGCGGAGACCATCGCCTGCTCGAGGTCGCGGATCAGGACCTGCTTGTCGATGTTCCGGTCACGGGCGATCGAGTCGAGGATCCGCATCATTTCCTGGGTATTCACTGCTGCTGCTCCGGTTGCTGGGTTGTCGTGATGTCGGGATGTTGAACCAAACGCTCCAAAAACACACGGGCCACGAGCGACTCCTTGAAGCTCGTGGCCCACACGCCTTTCCGCCTCGTGGCGGGCCGGCCGGCCCACCCGGCCAAAAGGCCGGGCTTGCGGGGTTGTCCCTCGGCTACCGCATGGATTCTCCTGCGGGAGGGGGGACAACCCTCGAACGACACGGGTGTGTCATCCGATTAGCGGGCATGGGTGTGGACCACAGACTGCATAATGCCGCTCCTGACGACCCCGGCAGGGACCATCCCCTGACCAAGGCCGCCTCACGATAGGCCGAACATTATGGGCCCGGGGCCCCGGATTCAACCCGAACCCCGCCGCCCCTCGGACCATGCCCCGAACGGCAACCCGACCCCGGGGTCGGGCCAAACCCAATGGTTTACAAGGGCTTGCAGCCCCGCCCAACCTTACACGCGGTCTTCCGCGGTCGTGGGGCGCAGCACCTTCAACGCCCGGCTCCCCTTGAACTGCCCGATCTGAGCCAGGAACTTCCGCTCCCCCTCCACGCACACCACCACCGGGTTCGCGGCGGGCTTTTCCGTCACAATCACGTCCCCCAGCGACAGCTCCAGCAGTTCCTTGAGGGTGATCGTCGTCTCCGCCAGCAGGCCCGTCACCCTCAGCGGCGCCCGCGACAGGGTGCGCGAGATTTGGGCCTCGATCTCCTTCGACCGCTGGTTCTTGCTCGCCGCGAACCACGACTGGCTCGACAGAACCTCCATCACCGGCTCGATCACGTTGTACGGGATGCACAGGTTCATGGTGCCCGCCCGGTTGCTCATCTTGAGCTCGAACCCGATCACCACCACCACCTCGTTGGGCGGCACGATCTGCACCAGCTGCGGGTTGCTCTCCGTGGCGGAAACCGCGAACTGGAGCTGCTTGATCCCCGCCCACGCCTCTGAAAGCGCCGCCAACCCACGCTTCGTGACGTTGCTGATGAGCCGCGTCTCGATCAGCGTCATCGGCCGCTGCGGGATGAACAGGTCCTGCGTGGTGCCGCCCAAAAGCCGGTCGATGATCGGGTAAATGATGAGCGGGCTGATCTCCAGGCACATCTGCCCCTCGAGCCCATCCGCGCTCACCAGGTTGAACGAAGTCGGGTTCGGCAGCCCCGAGGTGAACTCCGAGTACGTCATCTGCTCGCACGTCGCGACCTTGACCTCCACGATGGTCCGCAGGAACCCCGATAGCGACGCCCCGAAGTTCCGCGCAAACGACTCGTGCAGCGTCTGGAGGGCCCGCATCTGGTCCTTCGACACGCGCTCCGGCCGCTTGAAGTCGTACGACTTGATCTCGATCGTCTCGGGCGCCCGCCGGTGCCGGCTGAACACCGGCGCGTCCTTCCGCTCTTCCTTCACCTCCCCCGCGTCCACCGCCGCGAGGAGTGCGTCTACTTCGTTTTGGTCAAGAACGTCGGCCATGACGACAACCAAACCCTCCGGGGCCTTCCCGGCTCTATCGGACAGACGCACTCCGCGGCGTGAGGGGTGAGGCGTGGGGTCGTGGGGGTGGGGGGGGTGGGGCAGACCGAACCCGACCGGGTGGGGGTCGTACCCTTGACGTATGAGAACCTCCTGGTCGTGGGTTGGACGGGCTTTGGCCGCCGTGGTCGCCCTGGTGAGCCTGGCGGCGCCCGCAGGGGCCCAGGAAGACCTGACGGTGGTAGTCACCCCGGACAGGGCTTCGGTCGCGCCGGGGGGCCAGCTCGCGCTGGCGGTCCGCCTGCAACTGGCGGACGAACTCCACATGTGGACGACGGAAATCCCCCCGCCGTTCACGCCCGTCTCAATGAAAGTGACAGCCACAGGCGACGCCACCATCGGGGCCGTCCAGTGGCCCCCCGCGTCCCGGGAACTGGTGAGCGAGGCCGGGAACGGCCCGGTCTACGAGGGTGAGGTCGTCGCCTACGTGCCCATCCTGGTCGGGCCGACCGCCGGGGAACTCTCCTTCACCGTGACAGTCGGGTACCAGGCCTGCACCGACGAGGTCTGCTTCCGGGCGGCGACCGTGGTCACGGAATCAAAGGTCACAGTGGACCCCGCCGCGCCAGCCGCCTTCGCCGGCGGAGACCTCTTCAAAGGCTTTGACCCAAAGTCCTTCGCCCTCGTCGGCGCCGAAGCGCCCGCCGTGGCGCGGTCTGAAACAATCGTGATCCCCGTCTTCGGCCTCAACATCGAGCTCAACTCCGGCTCGATCGCCGGGGTCCTGCTCCTCCTGCTCCTCTCGGTGCTCGGAGGCCTGATCCTCAACTTCACCCCCTGCGTCCTCCCCGTGATCCCGCTGAAGATCATGAGCCTCCAGTCCGCGGCACAGGACGGCCGCAAAACCCTCTTCCTGGGCTTCATGATGGCCCTCGGTGTCGTGTCCTTCTGGCTCGCGATCGGGCTCCTGGTCGTGGGCCTCAAGTCCATCGGCGCGGTGAACGAGCTGTACCGCTACCCCTGGGCCGTGCTCGGCATCGGCGTGTTCATCGCGATCATGGGCCTGGGCATGATGGGCCTCTTCACGATCCAGCTCCCCCAGTCGGTCTACAACGTCGCCCCCAGGCACGACACCGCGCTCGGGTCCTTCGGCTTCGGCGTGATGACCGCCATCCTGGGAACGCCCTGCTTCGGGCCCTTCGCCGGCGCGGCCGCCGGCAGCGCGACCACGCTGCCCATCGCCGTCGCCATGGGGATCTTCGGAGCCATCGGCGTGGGGATGGCCCTGCCCTACCTGGTGCTCGCGGCACGGCCCGACTGGACCAGGAAGCTGCCCCGCACCGGCCCCGGCAGCGAGCTCATCAAGCAGGTCATGGGCCTGCTGCTGATCGCCGCCGCGGTGTTCTTCGCCGGCACGGCGTTCATCGGGCTGAGCGCGGCCCACCCATACCTGCCCAAGGTCCTGCACTGGTGGATCGTGGCCCTCGTCGTGGTCATCGCCGGCGGCTGGATGATGCTCCGGACTTTCCAGATCACCCGAAGCCCGGGCAAGCGGGCCACGTTCTCGCTCGTCGCCGTCCTCCTCAGCGGGGCGGCGGTCTACTGGGCCAACGGCCAGACCAACCAGGCCAAGCTCGCGCAGCTGTGGCACGAGTACACCCCCGCGGCCTTCGACAAGGCCCTCGCCGACGGCAACGTCGTGGTCCTGGACTTCACCGCCGAGTGGTGCCTCAACTGCAAGGTGATCGAGGCGGCCGTCCTCCACCGGCCTGAGGTCATGCAGGCCCTGACGAGCAAGGGCGTTGTATCCATGAAGGCGGACCTGACCCCCTCCGACGCCGTGGGCTGGGACAAACTCGAATCACTCAACGAGGTCGGGATCCCCCTCCTGGCCATCTTCGGGCCCGGCAAGCAGACCCCCTGGAAGAGCAACGCCTACACCCCCCGCGAAGTCCTCGAACAGATCGAGGCCGCCCGGGGGGCCGCACAGCCGGTGGAAAAGGCCGCCGCGGACCGGTAAGCGGGGGTTATTGACACCCCAGCCGTGCCGGACTACGTTTCCTTCCCTCTTCCCGCCCGGGAAACCGGCCGATGAAGGGGACACCTTTGCGGGTGTAGCTCAGTGGTAGAGCGTCACGTTGCCAACGTGAAAGTCGAGGGTTCAAGTCCCTTCACCCGCTTTCCTGCGACCCGGCCCCACGGCCGGGTCGTTGTCGTTTTTGGGAATCGCCATCCGGGCTCAGCCCCCCAGCAACCCCCGCAGCCAGCCCCCACGCCTGTAGATCCGCTTCCCCTTGCCCCGCAGGTGAGCCGCGAAGCGGTCGCGTGTCCGCATGTCCACGTACGCCACCGGCAGCCGCGCCCGCGTCGTCCACGAGCCGATCGCCCGTGACAGCAGCGCCTTCGCCGCCGCGTAGTCCTCCGCGTCGATCCCGATCAGCGGGTACGGCTTGGTGTCGCCCGCCGCCGGGACGCACACGCTGCACAGGTACACCGCGCGGATTGACGGCTCAAACCGGCACGCCGTGGTCACCGAATCGATCAGCTCCAGCGGCTCATCAGCCATCTCACCGAACGTGACCGGCGTGCCCTCCGCGACGTGCATCGCGTTCCCCCCAAGGCTGGTCACCCCCGAACGCGCTGCGCGGACCTCCGCGGGCAAGAACTCCTTGCCGTACGGCCCGCTCGGGTTCAAAATCAGCGAGACCTCGCCCAGGTAGTCCATCAGCTGCGCCGCGCCCGTCTGGACAATCGGCGTCGGCTCGACGATCGAGAGCCGCGCAAGCTCGAGCGACGTGAAGGCCATCACCGCCTCCCGGCGCTCTGACGTGAAGATGATCAGCCGCGTCCCCGCGAACGCCTCGCCCTCCTTCGGAGGGTGCGCCAGCGCGTGGACCTGGCTGCGCAGCAGCACCGGCCACAGGCCCGGCATCCTGGACGCGTCCGTCAGTGCCGCCTCAAGGGCCGCTTCAAGCTCGTTGAACGGCCAGCCCTCAGGCGGCCCGGTCATGCGCGGGGCGAACATGCCCAGAGACTACGCCGCGGGCCGGCCCTGTGCCGCCGCGTGGTCGGAGAGGTGCGCCGCGCAGACGCGGATCAGCGACGCCCGGTCCACGGGCTTGGAGAGGTAGTCGCTGCAGCCCGCCCGCAGGCAGCGGTCGCGATCCCCCGTCATGGCGTGCGCCGTGAGCGCGATGATCGGCCCGCTCCACCCCAGCGCCCGGAGCTCGCCCGTCGCGCCGTAGCCGTCAAGCTCGGGCATCTGCATGTCCATCAGGATCAGGTCGAACGGCGCGTGGTCCGCGAGCGAGCGCTTCGCGAGGTCCACCGCCACCCGCCCGTTCTCGGCCACCGTCACCACCGCCCCCGCCTTCTCAAGGTAGAACCGCAGCAGCCGCTGGTTGTCGGGGCCGTCCTCCGCGATCAGCACCCGCGCATCCAGAGCCGCGGGCGGCGCGCTGCTCGCCGTCGCGCGGTCCACGGGGCTGCGCTCCGCACGCCCCACCGGCGCCGTGATCGTAAACCGCGCGAGCGTCCCGCGCCCCTCGCTGCTCGTGATCGAGACGTCCCCGCCCAGCATCCGCACCAGCCGCTGCGTGATCATCAGCCCCAGCCCCGATCCGCCGTACCGCCGGGTGGTGGACGCGTCCGCCTGGCTGAAGGGCTGGAACAGCTTGGCGAGCACCGCCTCGGACATGCCGATGCCCGTGTCCTCCACCTCAAACGTCAGCGTCGCCTGCGCCGCCGCCGCCCGCTCGCACCGCAGCCGGATGGTGACGCGCCCCTGCTCCGTGAACTTCACGGCGTTGCCCACCAGGTTGAGCAGCACCTGCCTCAGCCGCGCCGGGTCGGTCCGCACCACCGGCACATCCTCCGGGCACTCCACGAACAGCCCGATGCCCTTCCCGATCGCCCGCACCCGCATCAGCGACGCCGCGTCCTCCACCAGCTGCGCGGGGAAGCAGTCGGTGGTCTCCAGCGTCAGCTTGCCCGCCTCGATCTTCGACAGGTCCAGAATGTCGTTGATCACCGCCAGCAGGTGCTCGCCGTTCCTCCGGATCGTCGCGGCACAGTTCAGCTTCTCCGGCAGACCCTGGCGCGGGTCGCTCAGCAGGTCCGCGAACCCCAGGATCGCCGTCATCGGCGTCCGGATCTCGTGGCTCATGTTCGCCAGGAACTCGCTCTTGGTGCGGCTGGCCGCCTCCGCCGCGTCCCTCGCTCGGCACAGCTCCACCTGACTCGCCCGCAGCGCACGCGTCGTCTCCACAAGCTCCGCCGTCCGCTCCCGAACCTCCCGCTCCGTCCGCTCACCCGCCTCCTCCAACGCGGCCCGGTCCGCCGCCGCCTGCTGGGCATCGCGGACCGACAGCACGCACTTGGTCACCAGCACCGCGTCGGCGAAGAGGACCCACAGCGCGTGCTCGGCCCAGCGCCAGGGGCTGGGCGTCGGCGTTCCGAACGCCGAGAGCGGCCAGAACATCCCGCGGATGAAGTGGTCCGCCGCCACCAGCACCGTCGCCGTCGCCAGCACCCGCCAGTTGCGGTAGAACGAGAGGAACGCGATGGACCCAAACACATGGAAGTGCGCCTCGATCCGCCCGCCCATCAGGTGAACGATGAGCGTTGAGAACAGCACCTGCGCGCACGCTACCACATGCAGCGTGCTGGCCGCGAAGGGCCGCAGCAGCATCGCCCCGATCGAGCCCCCGCACAGCAGTCCGCCCAGGAACACCGCGAACAGCACGTGCTCATGGACCCGCGACTGTTCCCCGATCCACGTCCGGGGCGTCACCCAAAGGCTCAGGACGATCACAAACACCCACTGGGCCGCCATCAGCGCGCAGAAGATGCGGTGGACCAGGCGCGTGTAGTTGTGGTGAGACTGCCTGAAAACCTCGGCGGCGCGGCGGCTCATCGGTCGCTCTCACCGCACGCCGTGGCCGGCGTGACCAGCCCGCACCCGTACACGGGCGAGGCGGCCGCGGGGCGCTCCTCGCGCAGAGAACTCAGCGCCCCCTGCAGCGCCGAGATCGGCGCCGTCTTCCCCCGCGCGGGCGTCAGCCCGCCCTGGAAGAGCAGCCCCCCGTCGCGCGCATAAATCGCCGCCTGCCCGGACGTCAACGCCCCAAACCGCGCCGCGAGCCCGCCCGAAGGGTCGGGCAGCGCGACCGCGCCCGGCACACCCTGGGCCTGCCGCCACAGCTTCCCGCTCGTCCACGCCGTGTCCCCGTCCTCCGGGATCGTGATCAGAATGATGGTCCGCGGCCTGGGCTGCGACCCGCGCACAAGCGCATCCAGCGACGCAAGGCTTGCCTCCGAGCACGGGCACCGCGGGTGGATCGCCATCACCAGCGTCGGGGAGTCGGTCGCGAGCGAGACATGCTCCACATCCCCCGGCCAGCGGTCCGGCACCGCCGCGGCCGGCGCAGGCCGGTGCTCGTACACGACCATCGCCCCGATCCCCACGAGGCAGGCCATGAACCACGTTGCGAGCAGGAGCCTGTGAACCACGACGATGTTCTCCGATGCGCTGCGTGCGCACCCGAGTGATCGGCGCTTGACGGTGGGCGGTCGCGAATCAAGAAGCATCAACGGATACGAATGGGGTGGTTTGCCTACAGGCCACGCCCGACTTCAACCCAGACCGGTGGGACAACACGCACCGACTACCTGCGCCGGTCTACTCAGCCCCGTCCCCCGGCGCGACCACCCGCGACCCCTCCCGCACCTTATCGGACGGGTACGCGACCGCCCGCTCACCCTCGCGCAGGCCCTCGAGCACCTGCGCCTGCAGCGCGTTCCGCCGCCCGATCGAGACCTTCCGCCGCGCGGCCCGGCCTCCCTCCACCACATACACGCACCAGTCGTCCGCGGCACGGAACAGCGTGCTGGTGGGCACCGTCAGCACGTTGTCCTCTTCCCACACCACGATCCGCGCCTCAACGCGGAACCCGTCCCCCAGCGGCGCAAGCTCCTCCGGCGGGCTCGTGAAGTCCACGATCACGAAGACCCGCTGCTCCTCCACACCCAGCGCCGAGATCTTCGTGAACGCCGACGGCTCCACCAGCCGGACGACACCCACCAGGTCGCGCTCCCCGCCCCAGCGCTCAAAGACCACCGGCGCGCCAGGACGCACCGCCACCGCCTGCGTGGACAGGACATCGATCACCGCCTCGAGGTCGGTGGGGTCCCCAACCTCCAGCAGCGGCGTCCCCGGCGCCACCACCGCTGCGCTCTCCTGGAACCGCCGCAGCACCACCCCCGAGACCGGCGCGGCGATGTTGAACCGCCAGTCGCCCGCCGGGTGGTCGGGCGACGCCCGCAGCAGCGCGGCCTCGGCCTGCTCAACCTCAAAGCGGGCGATGTCGCGGGCGAACCCCGCCGCGCGGTGCTCGGCGGAACGGATCGCCGCTGTCGCGACCGCCTCGTCCAGGACGGAGGCCGCCAGCGCGTTGTTGCGGAACGCGTCCTGCTGACGGCCAAGGTTGGAAAGCGCCAGCTCGTGCGCCGCGCCCGTGCGGGCGAGCGTCGCCTCCGCCTGGCTCAGCGCCGCCCGGGCCGCGCTCACGCGGGCCTGCGCCTGCGCCTGGGTGCGGGGGTCCAGCAGCGCCGGGTCCGAGGGCTCGATGGACGCCACGACCGTCCCGCCCGCCACGACCGGCGAGCCGGGGTCGAGCGTGATGCGGGCCAGCCGCCCCGCCAGCGGCGCAGAGACCACGTACCGCTCGCGGATCCGCGTGTGCCCGTCCTCGTCCACCGTCACCCTCATCCGCGCCCGCTCCACCGCGACCAGCTCGACCCGCACCGGCGCCGGCACAAACGCGTACACCAGCGCGGCCACCCCCGCGACCACCAGCAGAATCAGAATGAGTCGTCGTGCCATCGGCTTCATGCGGCTAACCCTTCGTCTTGAGAACCTCGATCAGGTCCAGCCGGTCGATGCCCCGGCGAACGACCATGCCCGACACAAACGTCGCCACCAGCACCACCAGCGCCGCGAACGCGTAGGTGCTCGGAAGGATCACAAGCGGAATGCGGTGAGATTCCGTATTGAGCGCCGTCGACGCGATCCCCGCCAGCACCCGCCCCAGCAGCAGCCCCAGCGGGATCGCCGCCAGCGCCACCACGCCCAGCTCGCCCAGAAGAATGGCCGAGACCTCCGCCCGCGTCATCCCCAGCACGCGCAGCGTCGCCAGCTCATGGGCCCGCTCCGCCAGCGAAATCCGCGCGCTGTTGTACACCACGCCAAACGCGATCACACTCGCGAAGATCAGGTTGAACAGCCGCATCAGCAGGATGTTCTGCGACATCGTCTCCTCGAACGACCGCAGCGCCGCCTGCTTGATCGTCACCGACGCCACCCGCGGCACAGACTTCAGGTACGTGT
The DNA here is from genome assembly GCA_023434205.1 of Planctomycetota bacterium. GTDB lineage: Bacteria > Planctomycetota > Phycisphaerae > Phycisphaerales > UBA1924 > JAEYTB01. Next base: position 11,036 of record JAEYTB010000245.1, read on the forward strand.
ACAGCTCCGCCGCCCGCCGCGGGTCCACCCGCATGAACGCCCCCGAGATCACCGCCCCCTCGCGCTGCCGTTCCCGCAACGCCCCGGCCTCGAGGTACGCCGTGGTGCCCAGGTACGTGGGAACGACCGCCGCGACGCGCATCGTAAAGCTCCGCCGCTCGCTCTCCAGCGACGCCACCTCCACCTCGTCGCCAGGCGCAACATGCAGAATCCCGGCCAGGCTCTCGGACAGCAGCAGCCCGTCATCCGGGATGTCGACCGCCCGCTCGGACGCATCCAGCACGCGGTTGAGCCGCGGCGTGGCCGGCAGCCCCATCACCGCCGTCCGGTAGCTGTGCTGGCCCGCGATCAGCCGCACCGGCACCGACCGGAACGCCTCGACCGCGATCACGCCCGGCAGCCGCGCCAGGTCGTCCGCCGCGCCCGGCGACGCCGGCTCGTTGAGCACCACCGTGATGTCCTGCCGCTGCGTCTTATGGAACGAATACTCGATCAGGTAGTCCAGCGCGCCGTGCGTGTAGCTCCCCATCACCAGCACCGCCCCCGCCAGGCTCACGCCCAGGCACGACAGCACCGTCCGCACCGGCTGCCGCTCGATGTACCGCACCACCATCCGCCCCGCGGGCGAGAACAGCCGCTTGAGCCTTAGCCGCTCGAAGTGCGTCGTGTGGTACTCGGGCGGTGGCTCGGGCCGCATGGCCTGCGCCGGCGGCAGGCCCGCCGCGAGCATGACCGCCCGCGCCGTGCCCGCGACCGCAGCGCCCACCCCCAGCCCGATCCCCACCGCTACCGCCCCCGGGTCCAGCCTGAACTCGAACACCGGGAAGCGGAAGAACCGCGTGTACAGCTCCGTCACGCTCAGCCCGAACCGGTACCCCACCCCCACGCCCAGCAGGCTGCCGATCAGCGCCACCAGCGCCACCATCGTCAGGTAGTGCGCCAGGATCGACCCGCTCGAATAGCCGAACGCCTTGAGCGCCGCGATCTGCTCCCGCTGCGTCCGCACCAGCCGCGCAAACACGATGTTCAGGATGAACGCCGCGGCACACAGGAAAATAGTGGGGGGGATCACCGACATCCCCCGCAACTGCTCCAACTCATCCGTGATGTACCTGTGCGAGGTCTGCTCGCTCCGCGGGTACGCCCCCAGGCTGCCATAGGGGTCCAAAATATGGTCCAGCCGCGCGATCACCCCGCGCTCCGACGCCCCCGGCTCCAGCGCGATGACGACGTTGTTGAACGCCCCGTGCATGTCGTACGCCGGGGCCAGCTGCCGCTCGGGCATCCAGAACACGCCAAAGCGGCGGTCGTCCGGCAAAAACTCCCCCGGGCGGATCTGGTAAATGAACTCCGGCGACAGCGCCACCCCCGTGATCGTCAGGTCCTGGTAGCGCCCGTTGATGATCGCCGCGACACGGTCCCCCGGCCGCAGCCCGTTGGCCTGCACAAACGCCTCCGACGCTACCACCTCCCCCGCGGCGTCCGCCTCCGGCATCCGCCCCTCCCGCAGGTGCAGCGCGTTCAGCGGGATCCCGCCCCAATCAGGGATCGACGTGATCCGCCCCACCGCGGGCTCCGCCAGCCCCGGCACATCCAGGTTGACGTCGATCACGATCCGCGTCTGAGCCGTCCGCACCCCCGGGATGTCCCGAACCCGCGCGGCCACCTCGTTGGGCGCACGCTTGAGGTGCGAGAAAATGTGCGCGAACCGGTACTGCTCGTAGTACCCGTCCCGCGCCCGCTCCAGAGACGCGATCGTGCTCCGCGCCATCGTCAGCGCCGCGATGCCCACGCTCATCACCAGCGCCACCGCCAGAAGCTGCGGCCACATCCGGGCCAGGTCGCGCAGGAGCTTTCGGTGCAGCGCCTTCATAGCTACCAGGAGAGCGACGCCGGCTCGACCGGCGATGGGTTGGTATGGATCGACGCGATCCGCCCCGCCGACAGGCTGATCACACGGTTCGCCACCTCCGCGATCACGGCGTTGTGGGTAATCACGGCGGTCAGGGTCCCAAGCTCCCGGTTGACCCGCGTCAGTGACTCCAGCACCCGGATGCCCGTCGCCGCGTCCAGCGCCCCCGTGGGCTCATCGCACAGCAGCACGTCCGGCCGCTTGGCCACCGCACGCGCGATCGCCACCCGCTGCTGCTCGCCCCCCGAGAGCTGGCTGGGGAAGTGGTCCGCCCGGTCCTGGAGCCCCACCAGCGCCAGCGCATCCCGCGCCGGCATCGGGCTGCGGGAGATCTCCGTCACCAGCGCGACGTTCTCCGCCGCCGTCAGGCTCGGGATCAGGTTGTAAAACTGGAACACGAACCCGACGTGCTCGCGCCGGTACCGCGTCAGCTCATGGTCCGACGCCGCCGTCAGGTCGTGGTCCAGATACCGCACAGTCCCCGCCGTGGGCGTGTCCAGCCCGCCCAGAATATTCAGCAGCGTGGACTTGCCGGACCCCGACGGCCCCAGCAGCACCACAAACTCGCCGGCGAACAGGTCGAGATCGACCCCGCGAAGGGCGTGAACCTCCACCTCGCCCATGCGATAAACCTTCGTGATCCCGCGTGCCGAGAACGTGGGCGGGGGCATGGGAGGGGGGCTGCTCAAGCGTCACCAGCGTACCGCCGCCGCCGTCGGCCCGTCATTCTCAACCCTTGGTGAGCAGGTAGAAGTGCGTGTCGGTGCCCGGGTCGCGCTGCGCCACCACCCCCAGCCCCGCCTCCCGGAACCACCGCTCCAGCGCCCGCGGCTCGCGCCGGTACCGCCGCATATACCGCCGGTGCTTCCGCGGCAGCAGGGGGTCCGGCAGCGACTTGTACAGATCGGTCAGCAGCGACCGCGGCCGCGTGTCGAACTGGAGGGCCGCCCGCGCCTGCGGCCGCATCACCCGCCCAACCTCCCGCAGCAGCGACCGCAGCACCGCCTCGGACGGGATGTGCTGGAGCACCAGGAACGAGAACACCGCGTCCATGCTCGAATCAGGGAACGCCAGCCCGCTCCCGTCGGTGGTGTGGAAGTGGAGGTTGGGCGCAGCGCACAACGCCCTTGCCCGCCCGATCATGTGCGATGACACATCCACCGCGTCCACCCGCTCAAACCGCGACGCAAAGTGGACCGCCGTGCGGCCCATGCCGCACCCGATCTCCAGCAGCCCGCCCCGGGGCACACCGGCAAAGGCCCACCCCATCATGTCCTCAACGATCGGCGCCCCGCCCGCGAGGAACTCCCGTTCGGGGAGCGGACGGTCCAGCGCCAGGATGGCGTGGACGGGGTCCTCCTGGGCAAATCGTTCCCAGTGCCGCCCCATGGAGGGGTCCCGGGCTGTGCTGGTGGGCAGGGTGGCCATGCCGCGCATCGTAGGGTTTCCCCGGTTTGACAGGCCCCGACCCCCGACGACGCATGAAGGTGTATGAGCGCAACCGCCTCCGCCAACAGCCGCCGGCCCGGCGGCGATGATCCGCCGCGCCACGCCGTCACCGAGCTCCTGGTCCGCGCAGGCTCCGGGGACGGCGCCGCCACCGACGAGCTCTTCCCCATCGTCTACGACGAGCTGCGTGTGCTCGCCCAACGATTCCTGAACGGCGAGAGCAAAGCCCAGACCCTCCAGGCCACGGCCCTGGTCCACGAGGCCTACGTGCGGCTGGTGGGCCCCGAGCAGGGCACCTGGGAGAACCGCGCCCACTTCTTCGGCGCCGCCGCGCGGGCCATCCGCCGGATCCTCACCGACCACGCCCGCGAGCGCGACGCCCAGAAACGCGGCGGGGGACGCAGGCCCGTCTCCCTCGACGAGGCCCTTGTCGTCTGCGCGGGCGAGCCCGCGGTGGACATGCTGAACCTCAACGCCGCGCTCGAAAAACTCGCCGCGATCGACGACCAGAAGGCCCGCGTGGTCGAGCTCAGGTTCTTCGGCGGCCTCACCGTGGACCAGGCCGCGCTCGCGCTGGGCGTCTCGCCAAGCTCCGTCGCCCGCGACTGGCAGTTCGCGCGCGTGTGGCTCCACCGCGAGCTCGAACGCCGGTCCGGCGGGAAAGGCCGCGCGTGAGCCGCTACCCCGACGAGGAATGGGCAGGCCCGGCCGCCGCGGAGCGTGGCTTCGCGCGCGTTGAAGAAGTCTTCTTCGAGGTCGCGGGCCTCTCGCCCGGCGACCGCGAGGACGGCATCCGCAGACTGTGTGAAGGAGACCCGGCGCTCGAGCGCGAGGTGCGGTCCCTGGTCGCCGCCGCCGGCGGCCTGGGCGCGTTCCTCGAGCAGCCCGCCCTGGGCAAGGGTTTCGACCTTGAGCGCGAGTCCCAGAAGGCCCCGCACGATGAGATGATCGGCACGGTGGTGGGGGCCTTCCGCATCGAGCGGCGCATCGCCTCCGGCGGCATGGGCACCGTCTACGAGGCCGTCCGCGCCGACGGCCAGTTCGACCAGCGCGTCGCCGTCAAGATCGTCAAACGCGGCATGGACACAGAGGACGTCCTCCGCCGCTTCAAGTCCGAGCGACAGACGCTCGCCGCCCTCGACCACCCCAACATCGCGCGCCTCATCGACGGCGGCGTCACCGGCGACGGGCGGCCGTTCCTCGCAATGGAGTTCGTCGCCGGGCTCGCCATCGACCAGTACTGCGACCAGAACCGCCTGCCCGTCCGCGAGCGGCTCACGCTCCTCCGCGCCGTGTGCGACGCCGTCCACCACGCCCACCAGAACCTCATCATCCACCGGGACCTCAAGCCCAGCAACATCCTCGTCACCGCGCAGGGCGTGCCCAAGCTCCTCGACTTCGGCATCGCCCGCCTCCTCTCCGGCGGCACCGGCGCCGGCCTCACCACCGACGCCGAGCGCCGGCTCACCCCCGAGTACGCAAGCCCCGAGCAGGTCGAGGGAACCTCGCTCACCACCGCGAGCGATGTCTACTCCCTGGGGGTCGTCCTCTACGAGCTGCTGACCGGCGCGCACCCCTACACCTTCACCGCCAGGACCAGCGAAGAAGTCAGGCGGGTCGTGTGCTTCCAGGTCCCGCCCCCGCCCAGCCAGGCCGTGGCTTCGCCCGGCCCGGCGCCGGGAGCCCGAACCACCCGCCCCACAGGAAACAACCCCAAGTCCACCACCCGGCCCCTCACCACCGACGCCGCCGGGACCCGCCGCGTGTCCTCCACGCGCCTCCGCGGCCAGCTCCGCGGCGACCTCGACAACATCGTCCTCATGGCCCTCCGCAAGGAGCCCGACCGCCGGTACGCGTCCGTCGAGCAGCTCTCCGCCGACATCGGCCGCTACCTCGACGGCATGCCCGTGCGCGCCCGCCGGGACACCACCCTCTACCGCGCCTCCAAGTTCGTCCGCCGCCACGCGGTCGGCGTCGCCCTCACCGCCGCCACGCTCGTGCTGCTCAGCACCGCGACCGTCCTGCTGCACCGCCAGGCGCGGGAACTGGAGGCCCAGCGCGACCAGCTGGCCGACAACTACGCCGCCCTCGCCGCCCAGGAACGCGTCATCTCCGCCAAAAACCAGAGCCTCGCCGCCAGCCTCCGCTTCCAGGAGGAAAACCGCTCGTTCCTCATGAGCATCCTTCGCGGCGGCGACATCCGCGACCAGGGCCCCGACGCCCGCCTCGGCGACCTGCTCCGCGACGCCGCCGCCATGCTCGACGCCGACCCCCCCCAGGACCAGTACAGCTTCGCCGGCGCGCAGTACTCCATCGGCACCGCCATGCTCTCGCTCGGGATGCTCGGCGAGGCCAGGAAGCTGCTCGAGGGCGCCGCGGCCGCCTTCGACGCCGCCGCGCTCCCCCCGGACGCCGACGCCCGGGTCGACGTCGAGGTCGCCCTCGCAGAACTGCTGTTCTACGAGGGCCGCCCCACGGACGCCGAGACGCGCCTCCGCGCCCTGCTCGACGCCGAGCGCGAGCGCAGCCGCGGCTCACCCACCGCGCGCGAAGGCACGCTCCTCACCGACATCGGCGCCTGCCTGCGGGCGCAGCGAAAGGCCGAAGAGTCCATCGCCGTGCAGCGCGACGCCCTGCGCGTCCGCCTCACCGTCCACGGCGAGAAGGACCTCGACGTCGCCGAAACCCGCAACAACCTCGCCAGCTCGCTGTTCCAGAAGGGCGAACACGCCGCCGCGATCGAGGAGTTCACCCGCTCGCTCGAAGTCCGCCGCGAGCTGCTCCGGCCCGACCACCCCAGCGTGCTCCGCGTCGAGGGCAACCTGGGCCTCGCCAAGCTCAAGGCCGGGGACGTCGACGGCGCCATCGCCCTGCTGACCCACGCGGCCGAGGCGAGAGAAAAAGCCTTCGGCCCCGACCACCCCGGCAACGTGTCCGCCATGACCTCCCTCGCCATGGCGCTGCGGCAGGGCGGCCGGCACGACGAGGCGCTCGCCTGGTTCCACCGCGTCCTTGACTGGCAGTCCGCACGCTTCCCCGCCGATTCCCCTCAGGTGCAGGCCGTCCGGGCCAACATCGGCGTCACCCTCGCGGCACAGGGCAGCGACGACGCCGCGGCCGCAGCCCTCGACGCGGCCCTCCCCGCGCTGCGGGCCGCCGGAAGCCCCTTCGCAGGCATCACCCGCACCGCCACGCTCTCACTCGCCGAGCTCTGCGAGAAACGCGGCGACGCCGACCGTGCCAGAGAGCTCCGGGCATCAGTCTCCGACCGACCCTGACTCCGCCTCAGTTCAGCACGACCCGCCCGAAAGCGCCCGGAAGAACGCCTCGACATCCGCGTCGGTCCCGGCGCTCCCATCCCCGTCAAAGTCCGCCGTGAAGCACGTCGGGCAGCACGCCCCCGCCAGGCACGCGAAGAACGCCTCGATATCCGCGTCCGTCCCCGTGTCGCCGTCGTTGTTGAAGTCGGCGTTGAAGCACGTGCCGCCGATCTGGAAGCGGAACTCGAAGGGCCGTACCTCCCCCGGCCCGTCGTGCGAGAACTCCACCTGGTAATGCAGCGTGTACGTGCCCGGCGCGAGCACCCCCGTGCGGTCCAGCGTCTGCGTCGGCATGGTCTCGTTCACGCGCACGAGATACACACCCGTCCCGTTGTCCTGAAGTTCAACCTCGAACTCATCGCGGGGGTCATCGCTGGGCCGCGGCGTCGCGAACAGGCGGTACGGCGTCGCCACAACGACGCTGAACGTCACCTCAACCAGCGCCTCCGCCTCCCCGAAGACGGGAACCCCCGTCACGCTGATGCCCCCCGCCGCCGCGAGCGACCCCCGCGCCGTGATCGCGTTCGGATCGATCTCGCAGTCGATGCCCGTCTCGCCCTCGTTGGGTGCAGGCGTCCCGTCCGGCGTCGGGAACGGCGTCGCCGCCGTCACGACATGAACAAACCGGCCGAAGTCCGGCGCCGACGCCGTCACCGTGTTCGCGTCCGCCGATGTCGACGCCGCGATCACCCGCTGCTGAGATACAAACGTGACCTGCGCCGCGGCGGCCTGGACAGACAGGCCCACGGCCAAAACCGTCCCGGCATTGATGACCTGGTTCATACACGCTCCCAAATCAGCGGCCCCGGCCCCCGCTAGGGGTTCATGCGTCAGGAACCGCGCAGGGAGCGCAAGTTTCGCCAAGTTAGTGTTGCGTTAGAGTCGGCCCCTCGCCGCCGCCAGCGCCGCCGCCACCGCCCCCGGGCCCGTCCCCCCGTGGACCTCCCGCCGAGACAACCCCGCCTCAACCGTCAGCTGATCGAACACATCGGCCCCGCACGCCGGGGCGTGCCGCTGGAGCTCCGCAAGCGGAAGTTCCTCGATCGCCTTCCCCGCATCCAGCGCCTCCCGCACCACCCGCCCCACCTGCTCGTGCGCATCCCTGAACGGCACGCCCCTGCTCACCAGGTAATCGGCCAGGTCCGTCGCGTTGGAGTACCCCCCCTTCGCGCCCCGCTCGCACGCCCCGCGCCGCACCTTCAGCGTGTCCAGAATCCGCGGCACAACCCGCAGGCACATCGACAGGTGGTCCATCGCGTCAAACAGCGGCTCCTTGTCCTCCTGCAGGTCCTTGTTGTACGCCAGCGGAAGCCCCTTCACCGTCGTCAGCAGCGACACCAGCGGCCCGATGACCCGCCCGGACTTGCCCCGCAGCAGCTCCGCCGAGTCCGGGTTCTTCTTCTGCGGCATCAGCGACGACCCGCTCGACACGGCGTCATCAAACTCAACCAGCGCAAACTCCTGCGACCCATAGAGAATCAGGTCCTCCCCCAGACGCGAAAGGTGCACCGCCGCGACCGCGCACGCCCCGAGCGTCTCGATCACGAAGTCCCGGTCAGAAACCGCGTCCAGGCTGTTGGCGGTCGGCCCGTCAAAGCCCAGGTCCCGCGCCAGCGCGTGCCGATCCACGGCGTACGCCGTCCCCGCCAGGGCGCCCGACCCCAGCGGGCACACGTTCACGCGCCGCCGCGCATCGCGCAGCCGCGCCTCATCGCGCTCGAACATCTCCACGTACGCGAGGCACCAGTGCGCAAAGAGCACCGGCTGGGCCCGCTGCAGGTGCGTGTACCCCGAGATAACCGTCTGCTGCTCGCGCGTCGCGAGCTCAACAAGCGAGCGCCGGCACTCCCGCAGCTCCGCCAGCCGCAGGTCGATCTCCCGCCGCGTCCACAGCCGCAGGTCCGTGGCGACCTGGTCGTTGCGGCTCCGCCCCGTGTGCAGCTTCTTCCCCAGCGGCCCGACCGACTCGATCAACCGCCGCTCAACCCACGAATGAATATCCTCATCCGGCCCGCCCGCGGGGAGCCCGGGATCGGCCTGGACCTCCTTCAGCAGCGCGCCCAGCGCGGCCGTCAGCCGCGACAGCTCATCGCCGGAAAGCACGCCCACCCCCGCGATCGCCCTCGCCCAGCCGATCGAGCCCTCGATGTCCTGCTCCGCGAGCCGGAAGTCAAACCGCAGCGAGTCATTCAGCTGTTTGAAAAGCGCATCAGGGCCGGTTTCGAAGCGTCCACCCCAGAGGGCCATGCGGAGTTCCTTTCGCCCGCGATGGTAGCGGCGCGATCCATGACGCGTGTACCCTCCGCCCGCATGGACCTCTCCCTCGTCACGGACAACCTGCTCAGCCCGCCGATCCTCTTCTTCGTGCTGGGCATCACCGCGGGCCTGCTCAAGTCAGACCTCGCCATCCCCGAGGCGGTCACCAAGCTGCTGTCCCTGTACCTGATGTGGGCCATCGGGATCAAGGGCGGCGTCAAAATCCGGGAATCCGGCCTCTCGCCCGAAGCCCTCTGGAGCCTGGGCCTGGCGCTCGGGCTCGCCGTCGTCGTCCCGGTCTACGTCTACGCACTCCTCCGCAGGCGGATGGACGGCGCCAACGCCGCCGCCCTCTGCGCCGTGTACGGCTCGGTCTCCGCCGTCACCTTCCTCACCGCCGCCTCCTTCCTCCAGCGCAAGGGAGTCGAATCCGGCGGGCACATGGTCGCGGCGCTCGCGCTCATGGAGTCGCCGGCCATCCTGCTGGGCGTGGTGTTCGCACGCCGATCGGCGGTCAAGGACGGGTCGCCCGTACCCTCGCTCGGTGAAAGCCTGCGCGAGGCCGCCCTCAACGGCCCCGTCGTGCTCCTCACGGGCAGCATAGCCGTGGGCCTCATCACCGGCGCCCAGGGCCACGAACTGCTCAAGCCCCTCTACATCGACCTCTTCCAGCCGATCCTGACGTTCTTCCTCCTCGAGCTCGGCCTGGTCGCGGCAAGACGCTCGCGGGTCCTGAGGGTCGTCGGGTGGGGTCTCCCCGTCTTCGCGATCGTCGTGCCCCTCGTGAACGCCGCGCTCGCCCTGGCCTGCGCCAAGCTCGCCGGGCTCAGCCCCGGCAACGCCTTCCTCCTCACCGTGCTCGCAGCCTCAGCGTCCTACATCGCCGCCCCCGCGGCGATCCGGCACGCCATCCCCCGCGCCAACCCGGGCCTCTACGTGCCCCTCGCCCTGGCCGTGACCTTCCCCTTCAACATCGTGCTCGGCCTGCCCCTCTACTGGGCGGCCGTGCAGTGGCTGATCGTCGATCATTGAGCCCGGCCGGCCCCCTTCAGCCCCCTTCAGTCCGAGCTCGCGTGGAAAACAACCCGGAAGGCGATCGGCAGGCTGCAGGCGAGCGTGTGGACCTCAGGTGCGATCTCAACAGTGCACAGCACGAGGTCGTCGGCGTAACACTCCAGCCGCGCCGACACCTCCACGCCAGACTTCGAGGCCGCAATCAGCAACTCCCGATGCTCCCGACACCACGAAACAAGAACCTGCTGCGCTCGGGCGCTCCCGGCTTGAATGGACGACAACTCGAACCTCGCAAACAAGCCGCGGAACGCCGGCATCCGGCCTACCCGACGCGGGCGCGCCGCACGCACAAATGGCGATGGTGATGCCCACAGAATGCGCTCCATGATGTCAGGCCTCGGCTGCTTGCCAGACCAGAGTTCGACCACCGCCCTGTACCGCGTCCGTGGCGTTCTCCTCGTTGGCACAGCCTTTTGGGTCGCCATTGGTGATTACTCGCTGTACCCGCCCGCCTTCAGCGCCCGGATCCGCTCCGGCAGGCTCAGCAGCCGGATAAACCCGCCCGCGTCCTTCTGGCTATACACATCCTCGCCCTCGAAGCTCACCATCTTCTCCGCGTACAGCGAGTTCGGGCTCTTCCGCTTCACCGCCGTCGCCGTCCCCTTGAACAGCCGCACCACCACCTCCCCGTCCAGCTTCTCCGCCATCTTCTCCGCGCACGCCCACAGCGCCTCCCGCAGCGGCGTGAACCACCGCCCGTCGTACACCAGCTCCGCGAACGTCAGCCCCAGGTGCTCCCGGTAGTGCCGCGTCTCGCGGTCCAGCACCAGCTCCTCAAGCGCCCGCACCGCCTCCACGATCACCGTCCCCCCCGGCGTCTCGTACAGCCCGCGCGACTTCATCCCCACGCGCCGGTTCTCCACCAGGTCCACCCGCCCCACGCCGTGCGCGCCCGCGACCTTGTTAAGCCGCACAATCAGGTCATCGCCCCGGATCGGCTGCCCGTTGAGCGTCCGCGGCCGGCCCCGTTCGAAGCCGAGCGAGACATCCTCATACTGATCGGGCGCCTTCGCGGGCGAAGCCGTCAGCATCCACGCATCCTCCGGCGGCGCATTCCACGGGTCCTCGATCGCCCCGCCCTCATGGCTGATGTGCCACAGGTTGCGGTCGCGCGAGTAAATCTTCGTCGCGCTCGCCGTCGTCGGGATATTCCGCTGCCTGAGGTACTCCAGCATCGCCAGCCGCCCGGAGAGCGTCCAGCGGTCGTCCCGCCACGGCGCGATCACCTCCAGCCCGGGCGCCAGCGCCGCGTACGCCGACTCGAACCGCACCTGGTCGTTCCCCTTCCCCGTGCAGCCGTGCGACAGCGCCGTACACCCCGTCTTCTTCGCGACCTCCACCTGCCCCTTCGCGAGGATCGGCCGCGCGATCGCCGTCCCCAGCAGGTACCGCCCCTCGTACACCGCCCCCGCGATCATTGTGGGGAACACGAAGTCCTCCACGAACTCGCGCTTCAGATCAACCACGTGGCACTCCTTCGCGCCCGAGTTGATCGCCTTCTGCTCGACACCCTCCAGCTCCTCGGCCCCCTGCCCCACATCGCCGACGACGCACACCACCTCGGCGTTCATGTTCTCCACCAGCCACGGCACGATGCACGAGGTGTCCAGCCCGCCCGAGTACGCCAACGCCACACGCTTCTTCATCGCCTGTCCCTTGATGCCCGCAGCCGCGGGGTTAGTCGCCCTTGCCGATCATGAAGTGCAGCAGCGCATTCTGCGCGTGCATCCGGTTCTCCGCCTGGTCGTATACCACCGAGTGCGCGGAGTCTATGACCTCGTCAGTCACCTCCAGCCCCCGCTGCGCCGGGAGGCAGTGCATGAACACCGCCGGCGACGGCCTGCCCCGCCCGGCCAGCTCCATCAGCTCCGCGTTCACCTGGAACTTGCTGAAGATCTTGCGCCGCTTCGTCACCTCGTCCACGCCCCCCGCCTGCCCCATCGACACCCACACGTCCGTGTACACCGCGTCGTGCCCCTCCGCCGCGCCCAGCGTGTGCGCCACCGCGAAGCCCGAGCCCGCCTCCCGCGCGAACGCCGCGCACTCCGCCGCCACGTCCTCCGCCGGCCCGAACCCCTTGGGCGTCACCACCGTGGTGTCCACCCCCAGCAGCGTCGAGCAGTGGATCAGCGAGTGGCACACGTTGTTCCCGTCGCCGACATAAAGCAGCTTCATCCCCCGCAGCCGCCCATGGTCGTGCCCCGCCCGCTCGTACAGCGTGAACAGGTCCGCCAGCGCCTGGCACGGGTGGAACCGGTCCGACAGCGCATTGACCACCGGGCACCGCGCCGCCTCCGCCATCTCCTCCAGCACCGCCTGCGAGTACACCCGCGCCACGATGCACTCCACCCACCGCTCCAGGTTCTTCGCGTAGTCCCGCACAGACTCCCGCGCCCCCAGCCGCTGCGCGCCGTGGTCCATGAAGATCGGGTGCCCCCCCAGCTTCGCGATGCCCACCTCGAATGACATCTTCGTCCGCAGCGAGGGCTTCTCAAACAGCAGCGCCACCGCCTTGTTGTCCAGCGTCGCGCGGTGCGCCGCCAGGTCCGCCTTCAGCCGCCGCGCCGCCTCGAACAGCCCCAGCACCGCCCCGGGCGTCAGGTTCGAGAGCGTCAGCAGGTCCTGCCCCTTGAACTCGCGCGCACTCCCGATCTTCGGCAGTGGGGGCCTCGTCTGACCGTTGCCGTGCGCCGCGCCGTTCTGCGGGGCTGTGGGTGACTGTGTCGCCAACGCTGTCTCCTCAGTGAACGACCGCCGTGCCCGCAGGCTTCCCGGCGCTCCACCGCGCCAGCGAGTCCGGATCATTGCCCGACAGAATCACCACCGGCGCCCCGATCTGCTCCGCGGCACGCGCCGCCGCCCGCGCCTTGGGCACCATGCCCCCCGTAATCACCCCCGACGCGATCAGCCCCTCGATCCCCGCCCCGTCAATCTCCGGTATCAGCTGCCTGCCCCCATCCAGGATCCCCGGCACATCCGTCATCAAAACCAGAACCGACGCCCGCACGTGCCACGCCACCCCCGCCGCGGCGTCATCCGCGTTCAGGTTCAGCAGCGTGCCCCGCGCGTCAATCCCGATCGAACTCAATACCGGCGTAAACCCTTCCCTCAGCAGCACCGGCAGAAGCCCCGCGCCCGCGGCAGACCGCTCCACCACCGCGACCTCGCCCACACGCCCCAGGTCCACGCCCGGGACGCGCTTCACCCGCGTCGGAACCGCGTTCCCATCCCCCAGCGAAAGCCCCACCGCCCGTGTGCCCCGGGCCAGCAGCGACCCCACGATCCCCTTGTTCATCGAACCCGCCAGCACCGCGGCGATGTGCTCCATCTGCTCCGGCGGCGTTACCCGCAGCCCCTCGACCCGCTCCACCTTCAGCCCAAGCCTCTCCAGCAGCCGGTCCACGGCCTTCCCCCCGCCGTGGACGACCACGACCGGCCGCTGCCGAGCGAGCGCGGCAATCGCATCCCACAGCCGCGGCGAGGTCGCCGGGTCCTCGATCGTCGTGCCGCCGATCTTGATGACCACCGGCCCGCTCAACCCGCGCCCCCGCTCAGCAGCCCCATCGTCTCGGGCAGGCCCAGCCGGATGTTCATGCACTGCACCGCCTGCCCCGCCGCGCCCTTCCCCAGGTTGTCGATCGCCGACGAAATCACCAGGTGCCGGTTCGCCTCGTCCACCGCCCACCCGATGTCACAGAAGTTCGTGCCCTTCACATCATTCACGGCGGGCCACACCCCTGGCGGGCACAGCCGCACAAACGGCTCCTCCGCGTACGCGCCTGCCAGAGTGTCCGCGACCCGCGCCGCTCCCCACCCCGCCGCAAGCTCCACGTGAATGGTCGAAACAATCCCCCGGTCGTACGGCCCGATGTGCGGCGTGAACACCACCGGCACGCCCGCGTACGCATCGATCTCCGGGTTGTGGCGGTGCTTGAGCACGTTGTACGCCCGCACGCTCACCTCGCACAGCAGCATCGCCTGGCTCGGGCTGCGGCCCGCGCCGCTCACCCCGCTGATGGAGTCCACGATCGGCCGCCGCACCCCGCCCCGCGCATCCTCCGCGATGGCCCCCGCCCGCACTAGCGGCGCCAGCGGCAGAATCGCCGAGGTCGGGTAGCACCCCGGCACCGCCACCAGCCGCGCGCCCCGGATCGCCGCGCGGTGGAGTTCCGGCAGCCCGTACACCGCCCCGGCCAGCACCTCCCCGTGCGTGTGCTCAAAGCCGTAGTACGTGGGGTACAGGCCCGCATCCTTCAAACGGAAGCCCCCCGAAAGGTCAAACACGTTCAGCCCAAGGTCCAGCAGCGGCGGCGCAAGCTCCACGCTCGCCTCGTGCGGCGTCGCCAGAAACACCGCGTCGGGCTTCAGGGCCGCGACGCCCGCCACGCTCGTGGCCCGCACCGGCAGGTCCAGCCTGCCCCGGAACCGCGGCCACGAATCCGAATAGCTCGCGGCCTTCCCCTCCTGCTCGCGCTTGGCCGAGCCGAACAGCCCGACGATCTCCGCCCGCGGGTGCGCGAGCAGCAGCGACACCAGCTCCGCGCCGCTGTAGCCGCCCGCCCCGATCACCGCCACCTGCGCCATCCCGCAAGCCCCTTTCTCGACCACGAACATAGCCCCACGCCCGCGCCGCGGCACAAGCGCGCCCAACGCCCCGCGTCAGGGCCGCGAGGCAAGCTCCTGGAACAGCTTCACAATCCTCGTCGCCTGCGTCGCCGTCGCGGTGGCGACGAAGATCGTGTCGTCGCCCGCCACCGTGCCAACCGCCCCGTCAAGCCCCGCGCGGTCGATCTCCGACGCCAGCGCCGGGGCCTGCCCCGCCCCCGTGCGCACCACCACCAGGTTCACCGCCCGCCGCGCCGAGACCATGAACGACGACAGCGCCCGCTGAAGCTCGCGCCGCGCCGGCTCGCGGTTCGCGCCCGGCGAAGGCAGCATGTAGCCCTCAGGCCCCTTCAGCACCCCCAGCTCCCGCAGATCGCGCGACAGCGTCGCCTGCGTCGCCTCGATGCCGTCCCGAGACAGCACCGCCGCGATCTCCTCCTGGCTGCGCAGGTGCTGGCTCGCAAGGAGGTCGCGGAGTCGGCTCTGTCGGCGCGTCTTGATGCTCACGATGAATGATTATGCACGGCATGGATAGCCGAGTCAAGCCCCGGCCCCCGCGCCCTCAGCGGCTGACCTGGTTCATCGCCATCTCGAACCACGCGTCCGCCTTGCTCACCTCCGACCGCGCCGCCGCCCACCGCCGGCTCGCGCTCTGCTGCGCGAACGACCACAGCAGCCGCGCCGCCGCCCGCCGCACCGGCCCCGCGCTCCCCCGCACCAGCGCCGCCAGCACCCGCAGCCCGTGCTGCCGCACCAGCCTGTCCTCCAGCGACACGAAGCTCTCCACCCGCCCCGGGTCCCCCTGCCGCCCCGACCGCCCCGCCAGCTGCCGGTCCACCCGCGCCTCGTCGTTCCGCTCCGTCGACACCACCAGCAAACCCCCCGCCGCGCGGCTCTCCGGCGAAAGCTGGATGTCCGTCCCCCGCCCCGCCATGTTCGTCGCCACCGTCACCGCCCCCGGCCGCCCCGCCTTCGCGATGATCGTCGCCTCCTCCGCCTCGCGGTTCGCGTTCAGAACCTCGCACTCCACCCCCCGCGCCCGGATCAACGCCCCCACCTGCTCCGACGCCGCCACGCTCCACGTCCCCACCAGCACCGGCTGCCCCCGACGGCTCGCCTCCACCACCCGGTCCGCCGCCGCCCTCAGCTTCTCCTCCGCCGTGATGAACACCCGGTCCGGCGCCCGCGTCCGCGCCACCGGCCGGTGCGTCGGCACCGCCGCCACCGGCAGCCGGTACCACGCCCACAGCTCCCCCGCGACCTCCCGCGCCGTCCCCGTCATGCCCGCCAGCCGCTCGTACTTCTGGAAAAAACCCTGATAGCTGCACCGCGCCGCCGCGACGTTCTCCCCCTTGATCTTCAGCCCCTCCTTCGCCTCCACCGCCTGGTGCAGCCCCATCTGCCACTGCCGCCCCGGCAGGATGCGCCCCGTGGACCGGTCCACGATCACCACCTCCCCGTCCTTGATCACGTAGTCCTCTTCACGCTTGTACAGCAGCAGCGCCTGCAGCGCCTGCACCACCAGCTCCTCGCGCCGCCGCGGCCCCGCCCAGAACGCCGGCAGCCCCTCCGCCATCCGCGCCAGCCGCTCCCGCCCCGCGCCCGTCAGCTTCACATCGCGGTGCCGAACCTCGTGCGTGTAGTCCGTCCCCGCCGTCAGCTCCCGCGCGATCGCCGCCGCGCGCACATAGTGCTCCGTCCCCACCTGCCCCGACCGCTCGCTGATGATCGCCGGCGTCACGGACTCGTCGATCAGCACGCTGTCCGCCTCGTCCACGATCGCCGCGCACAGCCCGCGCTGCACCACCTTCCCGTCCCACCGCGCCGGCGCCTCCCGCGACACCAGGTCGTCCAGCAGAACCCCCGCCAGCCGCGGCAGCAGCGGCGATGCCAGCCGGTCCCGCAGGTAATCGAAAATCACCTGCTTGTCCGCCGCGTACGTGATGTCCGCGGCGTACGCCGCCCGCCGGCCCTCCGGCTTGGTGCCGTCCTGGATCACGCCGACCGTCAGCCCCAGTCGCCGGTACGCCGGCGCCGTGATCTCCGCGTCGCGCCGCGCCAGGTAATCGTTGACCGTGATCACATGCACGCCCCGCCCCACCCAGCCGTCCAGCGCCGCCGGCAGGATGGCCGTCACCGTCTTGCCCTCGCCCGTGGCAAGCTCCGCGCAACAGCCCGCCGCCAGCGCCAGCGCCCCCAGCACCTGCTCGGCGTGCAGGCAGAGCCCGATCTCGCGCCGCACCACCTCGTACGCCGCCGCGAACGCGCGGTCCACCGCCGCCGCGTCCCCGCGCCGTACCACCGCGTCCGCGCGAGCCTCCGCGATCTCCGCGTCCAGCGCCGCGTTGCTGAACGACGCCAGCCCCGCCGCCGCCTGCATGATCCCCCGCGCCCGGCCCCACTCAAGGCGCTGCGCCCGCCGCCGCGCCGCCCAGCCCGTCACCAGGTCGCCCACGACGTCAAAGCCCTTGGCGATCGGCCGGCGCGGCCGCGCGCCCCCCAGCATCGGCCACAGCCTTGCCGATGTCGGCGCTGGCGCCGCCAGCCACTGATCAGGCCGCACCGCCGGCTGTGCAAAGACCCCGTTCATGCCTCCGCCCTGTCGCCGACATACTGCCGGAACCACCGCCACCACTGCGTCAGCAGCGGCTCGGGCTCCACGCTGAACCGCACCCGCGCCCGCAGCCCCGGCTTCCACGCGCTGATGTCGTCGCCCTCCCCAAGCCGCGGCTCCAGCTCCACCAGCCAGTGCGGCGCCACCGACGTCGCGTTCTGCGGGTCCGTCGGGTCGGTGATCAGCTCGCCCCCCGCCTGGCTCGTCAGGCTCTCGCTCACGATCCGCCGCGAACCCGCCGGCGCGCTCCGCGTCACCACCGCGTCGATCTCATCCCCCGCCCGCCCCCGCACCCGCACGCTCGCCCGCACGCCCTCCACCGCCTCGCCCACCCGCTCGCGGAACACGTACCCCCGGTCGCGGTCCGCCACCACGCACCGCACCAGCAGCCGGTCCGTGCTCGCGACCGTCCCCAGCAGCGAGCCCTTCGTGAAGAACCCCCCGACCAGCCGGTCCATGTCCGTCCCCAGCCCCGCGGCGGGGACCACAAACCCCGGCGCCGCCGCGCGGATGATCAGCCCCGCCGCCCGCTCCTCGGCCCGCGCCAGCGCCAGCTCAAGCTGCCGCAGCCGCGACTCCGCCAGCACGCGGTCCGTGTACGACCCGCTCATCGCGCTGTCCAGCTCCGCCTGTGCGCCGTCCACCGCCGCCCGCGCCGCCGCGAGCTGCGCCATCACCTCCCCGTTGTAGATCGTGATGATCGGGTCGCCCTTGTTGACCCGCTCCCCCGGCCGCACGTGGACCACCTCGACAAACCCGTCCTCCGACGGCCGCAGCGGCTCGATGAGCTGCGGCTCCACCGTGCCCAGGGCATACCCCGCCGCCGGCGCCGGGACCAGCGACAGCCCCGCCCCGATCCCCCCGAACAGGCACACCGTCACCGTCACCGCCCGCACCCGCCGGCCGATCAGCGTCGGGCTCGTCAGCAAAAACCCGACCGACTTGAGCAGCGGCCACACAAACCACATCACGCCCGCCACCACCGCGATCACCGCCCCCAGCGTCAGGTACCGCGGGTCGCTCCACAGGATCAGCACGATCCCCACCACGATCAGCATCCGGTACGGCCACGACAGCAGCCCGTACGTCAGCAGCACCCAGAACTCCCCCAGCGACCGCACGTGCGGCGGCCGCCCGCCCGTCCGGTACAGCCCCTTGGTGAACAGGTACTTCACCAGCTCCATCGACCGCTGCGCCAGGTTTGCCGTTCCCGTCAGGTCCGACAGGATGTAGTACCCGTCGTACCGCAGCAGCGGGTTCAGGTTGAAGATGATCGTGGTCACCCCCGAGATCACCATCGCGTTGAACAGCACCGTCCGCACCAGCCCCGAATCATCCCGCCCCATGTACGACCACGCGATCGCCGCCAGCGCCGCCAGGAACGTCTCGAAGATCACCCCGCCCGCCGACACCAGCACCCGCTTCCACACCTCCGGCATCCGCCACGCCGACGACGTGTCGCAGTACGGGAAGGGCAGCACCAGCGCGATCAGCATCATGCCGACCTCCGTGCACCGCCCGCCCATCGCCTTGCACGCCGCCGCGTGCCCCAGCTCGTGCCACGCCCGCAGCACGATGAACACCAGCCCGATCCACACCAGGTTCGACGGCGCCAGAACCCCGTTGAGCGAGTCCGACAACGCCGCCCGGTTCACAAACACGCGGTACAGCGCGAACACCACCACCCCCAGCCACACCGCCGCGCCCCACCGCGAGAACAGCGGCGTCAGCACGTTCTTCCACCGCTCCAGCCAAGGCTCGGGGTTCAGCAGCGGGATCGTCATCGACACCCCCCGCCCCGTCCGCTGCTGCACCTTCCGCGTCGCCGCCTCCCGCCGCCGCAGCTCGATCATGTCCGCCGCCAGCGGCAGGTCCCCGCTCAGCAGCCCGAACAGCTGCAGCTTGCTCAGCAGCTCCACGCACTCCCGCTGCGTCGGCGCCCCGTCCCCCAGCTGCGCGTTGCACGCCTCCCACGCCGCGTCCACGCTCCGCCGCCCGTCCAGCAGCCCCACAAAGAAGTACGCCGACTCCGACAGCCGGAAGTACTGCCCCGCCGCCGGGTCCTCCACGATGTACGCCGTGTGACGCCCGAACTTCTGCCGGATCACCTGCGCGTGCGCCGACAGCCGCGGGCGCGTCGGCCCCACCCTGTACCACAGGTCGCTGAAGGTGCCCGAGACGTTCTGACGCAGCAGCTCGAGCATGTCACCACCACATCCGCATCCGGACTTCCTCGATCACAGGCCTCAGCACCAGCACCAGCGTCGTGCTCGTCCCGTCGTCCAGCTTCACCACCCCCGTCATCCCCGGCCGAAGCCACCCCGACAGCTCCGCCGAACCCCCCGTCAGCTCCACCTCCGCCTGGTACACGTTCTTCCCCCGCACCACCTCCGCGGCAGGGTTCACCCGCACCACCCGCACCGGCACCTTCTCCCCAGGCCGCGCCCGGATCACCAGGTTCCCCTCCATCCCCTCCCGAACCCGCTGCGCGTCCTTCTCCTCGATAAACGCCACCGCCCGCTGCTCGCGGCTGACAATCTCGAACAGCGGCTGCGTCGGGTCCACCCGCGCCCGAATAAACGAGTCCAGCTCCCCCCGCCCCACAAACCCGCCGATCGGCGCCCGGATCTCCGACCGCGCCAGGTGCTCCCGCAGCATCGCCAGCTGCGCCGCCGCCTCGTCCACCTGCGACTGAATCCCGCGTGCCCGCGCGTTCTCCTGCTTCTGCAGCGCCTCGTTGACCTGCACCTCCAGCGACGCCACCCGCGCCTCCGTCTCCGCAACCTGCAGCAGCAGGTCCGTCGTGTCCATCGCCGCGAGCACCTGCCCCGCCGTCACCTGGTCGCCCGGCTTGACGCTCACCGACGCCAGGTACCCCGTGAACGGCGCCACCACCGTGCGCGACTGCTTCGCCTGCACCTCCGCGCCCGCCTTGACCCGCGCCGGCACCGGGATCGCCGCCGCGCACACCAGCGCCGCCATCACCAGCAGCACCAGCAGCTTGACGCCCGTGTGCCGCGGCCCCAGCACCGCCTCGCCCAGGTCCAGCAGCCGGTCCCGCGTCACCGCCAGCACGCCCCGGTCCGCCAGCCGCCGCGTCCACAGCGCCGGCCCGATCGTCTCCGCCACCAGCCGCAAGAGCGGCACCGCCCCCGCCGGGAACGGGTCCGTCATCGGCCGCTCCAGCACCGCCACCCCCACCAACGCCCCCTCCACCCGCAGCGGCAGGCTCAGCACCGCCGACGGCCCGAACTTCCGCGACAGCTCATCGTGCGCCCGCGTCACCCGCCGCTGCGCCGGGTCCCCCTCGTGCTCCGCCAGCGGCGGGTACACGATCTCCGCGTTCTGCGCGGCACACTCCTCCATCACATCCTCGAGCGTCAGCACCGCCGCCGCGTTGCGGTCCACCTGGTCCGCCCCCGTGACCGCCTCCAGCCGGATCACCTGCCGGTGTACCAGCCCGATCGACACCCGCGTGCACCCGAACCGCCGCTGCAGCTCGTTGCACATGATCGCGCCCATCGTCCCGGCGCTCTGCCCCTGCTGCGAAATGTCCAGCAGCTCGAGTGTCTCCCGCAGCATCAGCGTCCGCCGCGACTCCGCCAGCGCCTGCTGCTTCCATAAAAACGCCTCGAACTGCGCCGTCGTCAGCATCAGCGTCCGCAGCGCATCCTCATCGCCCGTGCCCGGCCTGGGACGCAGCGCCAGCACGCACGCGCCCTCCACCCGCCCGTCCGCGCACAGCGGCGCCGCCAGCAGCCGGTGCCGCGCCTCCTCGCCGTACAGCCCCGCCCCTGCCTTCGCCAGCGCCACCGAGTCGATCCGCCCCCCCGGCAGCTTGCCCGCCTCCGCTTCCGCGATGCACAGCTCCCCCGCCAGCCGCTCCATCCGCGCAAGCACCCCCGGCTGCAACACCGCCCCCGCCTCGTGCTCGGGCTGGTGCTGCGCGATCAGCCCCGGCCGCCGCGCCGCCCCAGACGCCAGGAACACCGCCCCGCCCACCGCCCCCACCAGCGCGCACTGCGCCCGCAGCAGGTGCATCAAAAAGCCCTGCACCTCGCGCATCGCATCGCCCTGCGGGGGCGGGCCGGCAACGCCCGCCTCGCCGGGCTGCGACGCCTCCATCACCGTTCCGGTCGTCTGGCCGCTGGACATGCGCGCTGAGCTTCCTTGCGTGGCGACGGGGGGCCGCGCCCCGCCGGCGCGGCGCTGGTGGCTCCCCACGTTCAGGGTTACCCCGTGCCCCTAACTCTACGCAACCAAGTGGTCCGTCCCCCGGGGCCCAGCGGTTGCGGAGAACCCAAAGGAGCAATGCTGCTCACGCCCCCGCGCCGACCGCCGCCCCTTCCGGCGACGCCGCCACCCGGACCCTGCACCCCGTTACCGCCCCGAGCAGGTCCGCCTTCGCCCCCGCACCCGCGATGTCCGTCGCCGCGTCCGAGCTCGCCCGCACGCTCAGCAGCACCGCCCGATCGCCAAACCGCACCCGCACCTCCCGCACCGCCTGCCGGTGGGAGCGGTCCAGCCCATCCGCGACCCGCAGCACCGCCGCCAGCCGCGTCACCAGCGCCCGGTCCGCCTCCGGCAGTTCCGCGAACGCGCGGTGGCCCAGCTTGGGGACCGCGCGCCGGTGGTACCGCCCCACCAGCGCCAAGAGCCGCGTCATCCGCGGGCTCCACCCCGCCAGGTCCGCGTGCTCGATGATCGTCCGCGTGTGCTTGTGGTGCCGCCGGTACTCCACCATCGTCCCCACATCATGCAGCACCGCCGCGGCCTCCAGCAGCGCCCGCTCGTGCGGCGCGGTCCCAAGCCCCGGGATCAGCGTGCTCTCATCCCGGAACTGGTCGAACAGCGACAGCGCCAGCGACGCCACGTGCTCGCTGTGCGCCCGCTCATACCCGCACCGCACCGCGAACTCCCGCGCCGCATGAACCAGCGCCGGGTCCGGCGCATCGCCCGACGACCTCAGCCGCTCCGCCACCTCCTGCTCGATCATCCGCAGCACCAGCCCCTCCCGGAACCCCCCGGGGTGCACCGCGATGCTGTCGGCCCTGAGGAACGTAAGCAGCCGCTCGATCGCCGTCAGCCCCGCCACCACGATGTCCGCCCGGTCGCTCGGCAGCCCCGGCACCCGCAGCCGCTGCTCCAGCGTCATCGACCGCAGCCCCTCCAGAATTGCCCGCAGCTGCGACAGCGGCACCGGCCCCAGCGTGCTCAGCGCCGCCGAGTTGCGGTCGATCAGCACACCCCGCGCCGCAGCCGCCAGCGTCACCAGCGTCGTACACGTGCCGCCGCACCCCACCACAATGGTGGGGGGCTTCTCGTGCGGCCGCACATGCTCCTCCACCTCGCGCCGTACGTGCCGCCGCAGCTTCCTGTAGTTCCGCCCGCTCGCCGCGTCCGCGCCCCCGAACCGCTCCGTCAGCCGCACCGCCCCCAGCGGCATCGAGCTGTTCTCCGTGATCACCCCGTTCTGGCTGAACACCACCTCCATGCTGCCCCCGCCGATGTCCACCACCGCGGCGGTCCCATGAGCCAGATCAAACACCCGCGCCACGCTCCGGTGCGTCAGCCGCCCCTCATCCAGCGCGCTCACCAGCTCCAGCTTCAGCCCAGTCCGGTCCTGCACCAGCGAGATAAAGTCGTCCCGGTTGCGCGCCTCGCGCACCGCCGCCGTCGCGAAGGCGCGCACCTTCGTCACGCCCAGCTTCTCCGCGATCGCCCTGAACCGCCCGACCGCCTCCACCGACTGCGCCATCGCCTCGGGCGAGAGCGTGCGGCTCTCGCTCAGCCCGTGGGCGAGCCGCGTCATCGCCCGCTCCTCCGCGATCGCCGTCCACGACCGCTCGTCGATCAGCTCAACCGCCAGCAGCCGGATGCTGTTGCTCCCGATGTCGATGACGCCCAGCTTGCTCCCCGCCAGCCACAGGCTGGACTGCGATGGAGCCCGCGACGCCGCCGCGCCGTTGCTCCCCGGCCTGGCCATCGTCGCCTCACGCATCGAGCCCGCCTCCACGTGTTCATCGTTCTCGGGCCGGGGCGCCTTGACCCCGACCCCCGCCTTCAGCACCAGCGGCTCCAGCACCCCCCGCACATCCCGCCCAGCCCACCAATCCGTAAACCGCCGCCGGCGAAGGTCGGCGACCGCCCCCAGCCGCTCCCGCAGCACCGCCAGCGCGTCGGCCCTCGGGTCACCCGCCCCCCGCAGCCCCTCCACCAGCCCGTCCAGCCTCGCCCCCAGCGACACCAGATCATTCGCGTCCCCCGCCAGCCGCTGCGCCTCCTCCAGCAGCGTCCCCGCCGGCACGCGCACCCCATCGGGCACGCACCCGCTGAACAGGTCCAGCGTGTACCGCAGCCGCTTGATGGCCAGCCGCAGGTCATGCACCCGCCCCGCATCGCCCAGCCCGGACTCCTCGAACGCGAGCACCTCCGCCGTCCGCTGGCCGATCTGCCGCGCCGCCAGCGCCCCCAGCGAGCCCGCGCCGGAATCGGCTGTCCAATCCTTCGAGAGCCCGCGCGCCAGCGCCCGCAGCTTCCGCGGGCTGCTCCGCCGAACGACCCCCTCAAGCTCCTCGACCGCCCCGCCCCGCGCGCCCTCGATCGCCCCGATCAAAAACGCCGTCTCGCCCGGCGCATCCTGCACCCCCGAGAGCGACCGCAGCAGGTCCAGGTGAACATCCGCATCCCGGATCACGCCGCTCACCTGCCGGAGACGCCTCACCGCCCGCCGCAGCCGCCGCCACGCCTCGGGCTCCGCGCTGCCGCGCACCACCGCGAGCGTCACGCCCGCCCGCCGCGCCGCCACCCGAACCCTGTGAACCGCCGCCGCCGCGTCCTCCCCGCCCCCCACACGCCCGAGCCGGCGCCGAAGCCTCCGGATCGAGACGCACAACTCCTCAATCCGCGGCAGCACCAGCGCGGACGCCGCCCCGCTCAGCCCCTCGCCATCCGCAACTCGGCACTCGAGCGTGGACACGTGGAACGCTCCTCAAAAAGAAAAAACCCCGCGCCACAGGCGCGGGGTGGAGAGCTCCAGAGTCCCCAGCGCCGGTGGGCGACTGGAGGGTAGTGGACACCGCTGCGAGCATGGCCCTGACGCCGCGCTAAGACTGCCGGAACACCCCCTCTTCTCCAGAGGCTGTCCACAGGCAATCCCCAGCCGGGCCGGGGCCAAACGCCGGTTTTACTGCGTCAGCCGGGGGCCACCCTTGGCCTGCCCGGTGATGTTGATCTCGCCGTTGCGCTCCTCGAACTGCCGGACCACCTGGCCCAGGCTGATCGCAAGCCGCTTCGCGCCCTGCCAGTTCATCACCACGCGGCTGCCCACGTTGAACACCAGCACCGGGTTGTTGTCCGGGCCGGGCACGGGCAGGTTCATCCCGAAGTCCAGCACCACCTCGTCCTGCGTCGTCGAGGTGCGGATCGTGTTGGCGTACGTCGAAGACATCTTCGACTCGTCGATGCGGAGCTGGACCTGCTTGGTTTCGGGCTGATTCTCGGACATGTTGATTCCATCCTTCCGCCCATGGGCTTCCCGGCCCCGGGCATTGGTGAGTGGGCAGCGCCAATACATGGACGCAGCGGATCCGGCGACTGGGCACCCAGCCCGTCACCACCCCCTTTGCGGGAGTGGAGTTTAGTCCGCCCGCAGGGCTGGTCCAGCGAAGTCCCCGCCAGTGCCGGGGGAACGCAGACGCCATGTGGAAAGTGCCGGAGGAGGGACTTGAACCCACACTCCCTTGCGGGAAGCGGATTTTGAATCCGCCGCGGCTGCCATTACGCCACTCCGGCTCGTGGGGCCCCGGGGGGGCGAAACCGCAGAAGTGGGCGCAACAGGACTCGAACCTGTGACCTCGGCTATGTGACAGCCGCGCTCTAGCCAACTGAGCTATGCGCCCGTAGGGCCCGCATCGTAGCCCCGCCGCGCCGCCCCGCCAAGCCACGCGCCCGGGTACAGTCCAACACGATCCAGGAGCCGCGATTGCAGCAGGTTGACCCACACGCCTACACCTCAGAAGCCGTCAGCGCCTACCGCGAGGGCAACCTCGCCCTGGCCGATGTCCTCTGCGACACACTCCTGCGCATGGGCCACCGCGCCCCCGTCGTGCTCCTCGTCCAGGGGCTCGTTGCCGTCGCCCTCAAAGAGTTCAAGCGGGGTCAGGCCCTCCTCACCGAGGCCCAGCAGCTGGCCCCCCAGGACCCCAGCATCAAGGCCGGCCTCGACGCCGCCCGCAAGGGCGCCCGCGAGCAGGCCATGGTCCGCCCCGACGGCCGCAAGCGATACCTCCTCATCAAGGCCTGGGGCTTCGGCTTCTGCTCCGACCTCGACCACGTTTTGGGCGGCCTGCTGCTCGCCGAAATGACCGGCCGCACCCCCGTCGTCCATTGGGGCCAGGGCAGCCTCTTCCGCGACGACCCCGACGACAACGCCTGGGACCGCTTCTTCGAGCCCGTCTCAAAGGTCGGCCTCTCCGACCTCACCGGCAAGGGCCTCAGCTACTTCCCCCCTAAGTGGACCGACGCCAACATCCGCGAGCCCGACGTCAACAAGCTCGCCGGCGAGTGGGCCCGCATGGGCGGCATGCTCTTCCTCAACCGCCGCGAAGACATCGCCGTCTCCGACATGCACGTCGCCATCGCCAACCTCCAGCCTTGGGCCCGCCCCGGCACGCCCCACGCCGGCAAAGACCTCCGCACCCTCTACCGCATGGTGGTCCAGAAGTACCTCCGCCCCAGCCAGGAGGTCCTCCGCCGCGTCGACGACTTCGCCCGCGACCACTTCACCGCCCGCCCCATCATCGGCGTCCACGCCCGCGGCGGCGACAAGCCCGTCGAAGATGAAGAACTCTTCGAACGCAACAAGCAGACCCCCCAGCTCGTCGACGACCAGCTCGCCCGCCACCCCGCCGCCAAGGTCTTCCTCCTCACCGACGACGCCAAGCTCCGCGCCCAGTACGCCGACCGCTACGGCGACAAGCTCATCACCACCGACTGCCTCCGCACCACCACCGCCAAGGGCCTGCACTACACCCAGCACGAGAGCCGCACCCGCCTGGGCATCGAGGTCATGGTCGACATGTACCTCGCCGCCCGCTGCGACCACTTCATCGGCGTAGGCACCAGCAACGTCTCCGCCATGATCGAACACCTCAAGGACTGGCCCGACGGCGCCTGCGACCTCCGCCCCTTCTCCATCCACTACAACCTCAACCCCTTCCTCTTCCGCCACACCATGCCGCCCGAAGAAGAAGCCGCCTTCCGCGCCGCCGTTGAGGCCCAGCAGCAGCGGGAGGCCCAGGGTTAGCCCGCTTGCACGATCGGCTACCCTGAGCAGCCATGACCTCCCCCGGCCCACCCCGCACCGCCCCCGCCGCGCACGAGCACGCCGCCATCGTCTCCGTCGGCGATGAGCTCACCCTGGGCCAGACGCTCAACTCCAACTCCCGCTGGCTCGCCGCCCGCCTCACCAGCGCCGGCATCATCACCGCCGAGCACATCACCGTCCCCGACGACGCCGCCGCCCTCGCCGCCACCCTCCGCCGCGTCTCCCAATCCGTCCAGCTCATCATCATCACCGGCGGCCTCGGCCCCACCCTCGACGACCTCACCCGCCCCGCCCTCGCCGACGCCACAGACGACCCCCTGGTCGAAGAC
>JAEYTB010000272.1 GCA_023434205.1 Planctomycetota bacterium
TCGATGACGATCTTGAAGCGGTCGGCGGTCGGGCGGAAGAAGGAGACCATGAGCAGGTGCAGGTTGGTGGTCAGCGAGTTCATCATGACGCACTCGCCCTCGCGGCCGCCGACCAGGCGTGCCGCGGGACCGCGGAACCACTCGTGGTAGGGGAGCCAGGGGTCGCGGCCGTGGATGTGGGCGGCGACGCCGAGCCTGGCCCAGTCTTCGAGTTCCTGCTCAAGGAGGGCGCGGGTGGCGCGGGGCTGGCAGCCCAGGGAGTTGCCGGTCATGTAGACGCAGGGGCGGGAGGGGTCTTTGGCGTGGGGGGGGATGAGGAAGAGATCTCGGTAGGAGCGCAGGGGGTCCTGCCCGTCCAGAGAGTCAGCGGGTTGGGGTTCGGGGGGCATTGGGGAGATGGTACCGCGGCGCACCAGCCGTAGAGTTCGAACCAGTGGCGGGGCGTACAGTTGTTCCCGGGAACATGCAGATCAACGGCATCACAATCCCACCGAACACGATCGCGGCGTTTTGCATTAGGCATCGCGTCCGCCGGTTGTCGCTCTTTGGCTCGATCCTCTCCGAGGACTTCGGCCCGCAGAGCGATGTCGATGTTCTGGTTGAGTTCGAGCCGGGCAGTACACCGGGGTACTTCGGGTTCGCCGGCATGCAGATCGAGCTGTCCAGGCTCCTGGGGCGGAGGGTCGATCTCCGCACCCCCGCGGACCTGTCGCAATACTTCCGGGATGACGTGATGCGCGAGGCGTTGGTGCAGTATGCGGCCTAAGCGCCGTCCGCCAGCGCTCAAGGACCGGGTCCGTGCTCAGCACATGCTGGACGCGGCCAGGCAGGCCTGTTCGTTCGTGGCCGGACGGTCGATGGCGGACCTGGGCACCGACCCCATGCTGCTGCGGGCGGTCCTGCACGCCCTGCTTGAAATCGGGGAAGCTGCCGCGCGAATGACCGAGGAGGGGCGGGCTCGCATCGCGGGGGT
This sequence comes from Planctomycetota bacterium, assembly GCA_023434205.1. Lineage (GTDB taxonomy): Bacteria > Planctomycetota > Phycisphaerae > Phycisphaerales > UBA1924 > JAEYTB01. The sequence goes on from JAEYTB010000272.1 coordinate 974, forward strand.
TCCGTGGGGTCAGGTGGTCGAGACCCGCCACATCCTGATCCATGTGTACTGGGGCGTGGACAAGGAGAAGGTGTGGTCGTCGGCCACACAGGACCTCCCGTTCCTCATCGCCGCGATCGAGGAGGCCTTCGAAGCTTGGCCGCTGGAGTTGTAGCGCGGGCGGCTCGCGTGTGGAGGACGGGGCTCGCTGCGACATACTGGCTGTCCCGGCAGCAGTGCGTGCGCGGCCGGCTTAGATCGCTGCCCTTCCCAGAAACTCCATCGCCGTCCCGCGGAGCACCTGCTGCTTCACGCTCTCCTCGAGCCCCAGGCTCTCGACCAGCTCGCCGGGCCTGTCCTCGCCCAGGGGGAAGGGGTAATCGCTGCCCAGGGCCACCCGCTGGGGGCCGAACATGTGGAGGATCTGCCGCAGCGCCGCGGCGTCGTGGACGAGCGAGTCGACGTAGAACCGCGCGGGCTTGGCCTCTCCTGACGCGGTCGCGGGGCGGGCCAGGTAGTCCCGCGGGTTCACAGTGTTGTCCACCGCGCACAGGTCGGGGCGGACCCTGAAGCCGTGCTCGATGCGGCCGATGGTGCCGGGGAAGGAGCCCCCGCCGTGGGCGAAGGCGATCCGCAGCCGCGGCAGCTTCTCCAGCACGCCCCCGAAGATCACGCTGCAGATGGCCCGCGCGCTCTCGGCGGGCATGCCCACCAGCCACGGCAGCCAGTACTTGCACATCTGGCTGGTGCCCATCATGTCCCAGGGGTGGACGAACACGCAGGCGTTGAGGTCCTGGCACGCGCGGAGCACGTCAAAGACTTCCGGGTCGTTGAGGTTGAGGTCCACGCCGCACTCGCGCTCGATATGGCTGCCGATCTGCACGCCGCTGAGCCCCAGCTCCTTCACGCAGCGCTCGGCTTCGCGCGCGGCGAGCCCGGGGTCCTGCATCGGCACGGTGCCCAGCCCGGCAAAGCGGGCGGGGAAGTCGCGCACCACGCCCGCGATGTGGTCGTTGAGCCGCCGCGCCAGGTCGAGCGTGTCCTGCGGCTTGGCCCAGTAGCTGAACATCACCGGCACGGTCGAGAGCACCTGCACCTGCACGCCGCACGCGTCCATCTCCTCCAGGCGCGGGCGGGGGTCCCAGCAGTTGTGCCCGATGTCGCGGAAGCGTTTCTCGCCCTTGATCATGCGGGCCGTGCACGGGTCGATGTGCTCCAGCCGCACCCACTCGCCGTAGCCGTACCGCTCGCGCAGGTCCGGCCACTCCCGCGGCAGGATGTGCGTGTGCAGGTCCACCTTGAACGGCTGGGGCATGGGGAAAGGTAGGGGGTCGGGAGAGCGATAGAGCGACAGTGCGAGAGTGCGACAGTGGGCGTCAGCGCTCCACGGCCGCCTTCCGTCTTCCGCTATCCCCCATCAGCTCCCCCTCAGCAGCTCCCCCCCGCCAAGACGCTGAAGAAGCTCTCGATGTCCGCATCGGTCCCGACATCCCCGTCGGCGTTGAAGTCCGCCCCGCCGGGGTAGCAGGTGGCGCAGCAGTTGCCCGCGAGGCACGCGAAGAAGGCCTCGATGTCGGCGTCGGTGCCGATGTCGCCGTCGCCGTCAAAGTCCGCGGTGCCGCACGCTGGGCCGCCCGCCAGGCCGAACGCCAGGCCGTCGAGGTAGACCCCGTCCACGTCCGAGTCCACGTCGATCACGATGGAGCGGATCACCGCGGCGCCGGCGTTGAAGCCGGTGAAGCGGACCGCGCGGCGGAACTGGCCCACCGGCGGGGGCTGGCTCTGGATGCTCGCGAGCAGGTTGCCCGTGCCCAGCGGCCCGTCGAAGATGCGGATGCGGTCGACGGTCGTGAGCGGCGAGCCGTTGACCTGGAACGTGCTCATCCCCACCGACGAGAGCGGCACGCTGAAGTCCAGCAGCAGGTCGGCGGTCGCGCCCGAGGCGCTCTGGAACGCCCCGCGCCGGTCGCCGGGGTTGACGGCCGGGTCGATGGGGTCGTTGAGCGTCGAGGTCGCGGGGAACTGGAACGTGCCGGTGTAGAAGGGGTCGTCGGTGTTGGGCGGCGCGGGCAGCGGGAAGTTCCGCGAGGTCACCGTCAGCCCGCTCGCATCGCACAGCGCGGTGACCAGCGGCAGCATCGGCACCGCCGACCCCGCCGCGGGCGGCAGGTCCACGAAGGTCGCGCAGGGCAGGTCGCTGTAGACGTACGTCGCCTGCCCCCTGGCCACCGGCGCAAACGCCATCACCGCCCCCGCCACCACCGCCGCCCCCACCCACCCGGTCATGCACGCCCGCATCGGAGCCCCCTTCCAGGCGCCCGCGGGGGCCGCCGGCCCGAACATACCGGACAATCGCGTCTTCTCAACCCCCAACCCCGGGTTTTCCCCCCACAAACCCGCGCCGCGGGCTCAGAACGCGGCCGCACCGGGCCGCGCGGCGATCAAACCGGCCCGCGCCACGACCAAACCGGCCCGCGCGGGGACAAAACCAGCCGGTTTTGCGACCGAACCGGCCGGTTCGACGACCAAACCGGCCGGTTTTGCGATCGAATCGGCCTGCGCGGCGACGAAACCGGGCGGTTTTGCGATCGAACGGGCCGGCGCGGCGACAAAACCGGCCTGTGCGATGACGAAACCGGCCGGTTCTGCGACCGCTCCGGCCCGCGCGAGGGCCGCGCCCGCACCAGCGCGCGCTGCGCACGCCTTGCGCGTCCGCGCCGCCGCGGCAGAGGGCGCGGCACCGATAACTGTGGGGACGGTGTCGGATGTCGGAAGTGGGATGTCGGATGTTGGGAGCGCGCCAGAAAAAGAGAAACGCCGCCGGGAGGTCCCGGCGGCGGAGGGGGTCAAGCGGGCGCGGGCCGCGTGCTCACGCGGCCTTGGGGGCGCGGGTCACGACCTCGACGATGGCCGCGTCGAAGCCCACGGCGGCGGCGGCCTCCTCGATCAGCGTCTCGAGGTACTCGGGGGTGATGGGCACCCGCGGCTCGATGTCGCCGGTCAGGCGCGTGAAGGGCTGCCGGCGGATGCGCAGGCCCGTGGTCACGCCCCCGGGGATGTTGTGCCCGGGGATGAGCATGCGCAGCCCGCGCTGCGCGAGCGCGAGGATCAGCATCTCGAGGTTGCCCGGCACGTTGGTGCCCTTGGTGAACTCCGCCTGCACGCGCACGGGCGGGCGGCCCGGCTCGTACAGGGCGTGCAGCACGGTGCGGTCGTCCCGGGGGATGCCCGCCAGCGCGTCGTGCTCGAGCTGCTCGACGAGGCGGCGGCGCTGCCACGCCTGACCCTCGACGACGTACAGCGGCCCCTCGGCCCCGATCTCGCCGTCGTTGGGCATCGCCAGGATGTTGACGCGGTGCTCGCGCAGCACGCGCAGCGCCCGCTGGAAGTGCTCATCCTCGATCCGCCGCGGGAGCCGCAGCGTCCACGTCTCGGGGCGGTCCTCCACCTCGGGCGGCGGCGTGGTGAAGGGCTCCTGCGAGACCTCGACGCGGAGGATGTCGCCGCGGTACGCGGGCCCGCCCAGCACCCCGGCGACGCGCTGGTTGCCGCTGGGGACCTTGACGGTGCGCACGCGCAGGCCGCCCCCGCGGGGGTGCGGGACGTCCGCCACCTCCTTCGCGGAGTTGTGGAGCAGCTCGATCGCCGCTTCCCTGGCCAGCTTCCAGTAGTACACCAGACGCAGGTAGGCCGACAGGTTCATGACCCACGCTCCTTTCGCGGAGGGGCCCGGCGGTGGCGCGAACGCGCCGAGAGAGAAGATCGCCAGCCCCTCGTGCAACAAAACCCCACGACCCCCACGAACCCCCACGAGCGGTGCGATCTGCGATCACTGATAAAGACGCACGCGGACACCGGGGAGTTCCGTGGGTTGCCGTGGATTGTGCGGGAGTTCACCGCGCGGCCGCTCCCCTTCTCGCAGGACCGCACGCGTTGCTGCGGGGCCGCAGGAGGGGTGCCACGGACGTGGGGGGGTGGAAAGTGGGCGTAGGAACCGCGACCGTCAGGGAGCGTTTTCCGCGAGAGCGGAAAGCGGGGCGCGGGGGTAGGGCGTGGGGGCGGCGGGTTCAGCCTGCCCAGCCGCGGGTTCTCGCCTCCAGGCCGCAGACGACCTCGACGCCCCCGCTGGGCAGGCACACGCCCCGCGCGAAGGTGACCTCGACCACATCGCACGCCGTGTGCTCGAACCGCTCCGCGGGGGCGAACGTCGAGGGGCCCCGCGGCTGCGGGCCGGTGATGGGGTGCGAGCGCGGCGCGCCCGAGTTGCACGCCGTCAGCAGCGGCGGGTTGCCGGGGTTTTCTTCCAGCAGGGCCGCGAAGGGGACCGCGAGCACCACGCAGTCCGCCGGCTCCTTGATGGTGCAGCGTGCGAAGTGGCGGCGGCCCGCGGCGACCGGGCCCCGGCCGTCCCCGGGCCAGAAGTAGACCCGCTCGTTGAGCAGCCGCACCAGGTCCTGGAAGGTCATCCCGCCCTCGAGCGCGACATGGCCCGGGTGCAGCGGCTCCTGATCGCGCAGCACCACCGGCCGGCCCGACACGTCGATCCGCGCCGGCCCCGGCCGCCGCTGGGTCAGCAGCCGCGCCGCCCGGTGCTCCGAATCCCGCCCCGCGACGCGGCGGAGCAGCTCCGCCGCGGGGCGGAGCACCAGCGGCCGGACCGCCCAGATCGCGGCGAGGTTCACGCGGGACGTGAGGTGGTACAGCACCGGCCGGAGCGCCACCAGGCTGGCAAGGTCGAGGGGCATGCGAGGGAGCACCACCATCGGCCCGCAACGCCCCAAAGCACGCAGTTTTCCACAGCGGCTTGCCCCTGTTTCAGGCGTGCGTTAGGATGTGTGGTACGACCGTGCTCTGACGGTCATCCGTGCGTGCCGTCCCGTCCCCCCGACCTCCCCCACCCGGCATCGCCCCGAGGCCCCCATGACGCAAGCCCAGGCCGAACTCCTCGCCCGCGCCCTTTCTGGTGAAGCCTGGGACTCGGGCGGGGGCGTGTGGCTCGTGACCAAGCACACCGGCGGCGGCTTCACCGGCGAGCCCCCGCGCTTCGCCGTGTTCTCGGATGAGTGCGTCTGCGAGTACGCCAGCGAAGAGGCCTTCGAGGACAACCAGCCCCCCCTCAAGACCATCCACCTCCAGAACCACAACGCCGGCGACCGCTGGGTCATCCAGGACGACGAGGGCAACGTGTTCTACCAGGACGACGAGCTGGAGCAGGGGTGGACCGACGAGCTGGAGGCGGAAAGGCAGGCGAGGTACCTGCAGACGAGGGGGGAGGGGAGGTTTTGGGTGAGGGAGCAGTGAGGCACTAGTTGTGCAACTCCTTCAACCGGACCCAGTCGCCCGGCGCGCGCTCGATGAACCAGAAGTAGTAGCCGTTCGACCGCTTCTTGCAGGCGGCCTTCGCAGCCTCGGTCGGGTTCTCGTACACGCTGCCGGCGTAGCTGACGGTGCCGTTGCGGCGTAGCCGCGCCCGCAAGCTCTTTCCCTTGTAGACGGCCTTCAAGGCCTTCGCCTTCCCGAACGATGCGGCGATCGCCTTGGAGTTGTACCGCGAGCGTCCGTCAACCTCGAGCCCAAGGTCGGTCACCTCCAGGGGCTTGCCCAGGAGGGCGTTCAGTTCGGCCTTCTGCTTCTTGCGGACCTCCCGGGCGAGGCGCCTCTTGAGGTTCTCAGCGCGACGAATCTGCCCGCTCTGACGGTTCCCGGGCGCCTTGAGGATTCGAAGGGCGAGCGCCTCAAGCTCCTTGATGTTGTCGTCCCCGATGGTCAGGTACATCGAGAACCGGTTCCACGCTTCCGCGTGTCGGTTTTTGAGGTGTGACTTCAGGCGGTTCCGCAGGTTCGTGGCCAGGCCGACGTAGTAAAGCTTCTCCTTGCGGTAGAGGGCGTAGATTCCGTGCCGTCCATCGGCGAGACCGCGGAAGAGGTCAGGGTGCTTCTCCACGAACTCGCGGGAGACGTTCTCGAGGTATTGAGAGACGAGCTTTGGCCGCGCCGATTTCCGGCGAACTCTTGCTTTCTGAGGTGCCGCCATGCACTCCAATATAGCGATTCGCCGCTCCGCAGCGACCTGCGACACCCACGCCTTCGATGAACCGCCTGAGGCGTGCAGCCAGGTTGACTGGGTCTGCTGTTTGGCACTCCCATACCACGAGCACGCGCCAGCCGCGGCGCCGTAGTGCTCCTGTGGCCCTGGCGTCCCGAGCCTTATTCCCCGCACGCTTCCTGGGCCAAAATTCCGCGTTTGTGGCAGGCGGCTTGCGCCCACGCCGACAATGATGCGCATGCCAGAAGCATCCATGCACGAAAACTACCGTCTGGTATCGCTTCAAGACGATGTCGGGCTTTCCAGGAAGCGTCGCGTGGAGCCGGAACCGGTAACCCATCGCGTGCAGCGCTCGGCGCACGACCAACTCCGGCGCCGTGTCCTTCCCGCGTATACGACTCATCAATCTGCTTCGCGCAGCCCTTGAGATCCTGTCCAAAGACCTACTCGCTCGCCTGCTTTGGCGCAAACTTCTTCGAGAGGAACTCCAAGACTTCGAGCTGAACGTCGCGTGGTTGCCGTCGGATCAATGCCATCACGCTTATGGCGTCACGGGAGGTCGGCACTTTCAGATTGGACTTGTCCTTGTTGTACCAGACACATACCGCGCGAAGATTGTGCTCCTGATCCGTACCGCCTTGGCTTAATGGCACGACGTGGTCGATCTGAAGCCGGCACTTCTTCCCTGCTTCGCAGCCAGACTCTTCTCCCGCCCCAGCGCCACAAACTTGGCAGGTATAGCCGTTCCGCTCGAGGATGTGTCGCCTGAGCTTGTCTGAAACCCCTTTGCCGATGACGGGGAGGAGCTTCAGCGTCTCAAGGACGTACTCATTCTGCTTGAGGTCTTCACGATCGTTGTGCGAGAGAACTTGGAGCCCGTCTTGGGTCCTGAGCTCTCGGATGCGACGCTGATAGTCGTGAATTCCCGCCACTCTACTGAGCTCCGTCGTAGTCACTACACGGCCCAAGTTGGCCTCAAAGAATGCTCGCAGCTTCTTGCGCGCCCCAACTCGTTTTGTCCCGGCCTTCTTCGCCACTCAGTCCCCCTCTGCTTTGCGCTCGCGACTCTGACCCTCGATTGCAGCCGTGACTGCCTTGGCAATGGCGCGTGCGAGGAGCGGCGGTACCGCGTTGCCGATCTGAACTCCAACGGCGATTCGACGGCCGCACCACTTGTAGGTTGAGGGAAAGCTCTGCAGCAGCGCCGCCTCAAGATGGGTGATCGGCCGATGAGCGACCGGGTGCAGGTATCGCCCTTTCTCTGGCTTGTAGAACTCGGTACGGATGGTGACAGATGGACGGTCCCACCACAGCCTGCCGAAGAGGTCAGTGCCGCCTTCTGTCTTCCGCTTCCAACAGTCGGGCATCAGGTGCGGAGGAAGGTCCCAGCGGTTCCCGCCGGCGGGGATGCACCGATACCGCTCCAGGGACATCTGCGTGGGATTCCGGCCGATATGCCAGTCTTTGTCGGTGGGCTCCAGCGGGAGGTGGCCTATGGCATCCTGCACCGTCACCCACTTTTTGAGTGTGTGACCGGCGAGTAGTGGGGCCTTCTTCGGGTCGGCATGGGTTGGTGCTGGGAATACGGGGTCGCCGATCCTCGACCCGATGATGATCGCTCGCTTGCGAGTCTGCGGTACTCCGTAGTCGGCCGCGTTGAGGACTCGGCCCTCAACCGTGTACCCCATCTCTTCCGCGAGACGCTTCATCTCCTGGTACTCGGCAGACTTCAGCAGCGGCGGAACGTTTTCGACGACAAAGATTTTGGGACGGACCTGCTCGACGCACCGGAAGTACTGTCGCCAGAGCTGATTTCGCGGATCGTTCGGAACCCGCTCCCCGAGGTTACTGAACCCCTGGCACGGCGGGCCGCCCGCCACGACGTCGGCCTCCGGAAACTCCTTGATGTCCTGAATGGCACAATGGAGCACGCGGTCGGTCACATTCGCCCGGATGGTGTCGCAGCCGTCACGGTCCCATTCATTCGCGAGCACTGTGCGGAACCCGGCCTGCTTGAACCCAAGGGCCATTCCGCCGCAGCCCGCGAAGAGCTCTATCACGGTTGGGCCGTCGCCGGCAAGCTCACCGAAAACGAATGGGTCGCTGTTGGCACGTTCCGTTTTGCTCTCAAAAGGCGAAATGCGGAAGTGGTGATCGGTGATGCGCTCGATCGCCACGGTGTCGCCGGCCGCCAGCTTGTGCTTCGCGAAGAACTTGCGGACCCACTCGCGGTTGCGGAACATGGCGCGTGGGCGGCCGGACTTTTTGTCCGTCGGGATATCCGTGTGAATGAAATCGTCGAGACCCTCGACCTCAAGCTTGAGGAGGGTGCCGCGCTTGCCGCTCTTCGCCGACGAGCCGAAACAGTCAGCGGGGAAGAAGTCGTGGTGCCCCGTCAGCGTGATATGGTTGTTGCGCAGGTTCGCCGGCTTGATGCAGATCAAACGCTTTCGATGACCAACCCGACCACTCATGTTCGCCCCTCGTTAGACCCTAGCCATAGTACCGCGATCCCGAGGGCGCAACGAGCTGTGGGAGCCGCGTCGCCCCTCCGGTACCCTCCGGCGCCAGCGTATCTAGTTCTGCTGATTGGGGTTAGGCCGCGAACACCCTGTTCCGGTGCCGGGAGAACATGTCGGCGAGCGGCCTAAACCGCTGTGGAAGCCGGATGGCCTGTCCGTCGTACCGTTCGAACATCGTGGCGTAGACCTCTTGAGGGACGGTGTCCTTGAGGCTGGTACTTAGTATCAGTTCCCCCTCGTCGTTCACCGCAATCATGCCGCGATCGAACGCGGCGTCGTGCAGCGCGTTCAAGCACAACCCGTTCCGCGGGTCAAGCCTCAGACTCTCATCCGCCGACCATGGAACGATGTGGCTCGCCCGCAGGAGGGCCGCTGACTTGATCCCAGTGACGCAGCAAGTCGAGTCATGAGCGGCGAGCACCGCCGCTCGGAAAAACGACTGTCCGCGCCGCTGGCGTACTTCGCGCAATACCTCGGTGGGACCCGCGGGTGTCTGTTGCTCGATGTCGTTCGGCTCTGTAGAGGCCTGGATTGATGCCTCGGCGAGCTCTTCCCAGCGGCCGTAGAACTCCGCCCAGACGGACCGGTCGGCTTCCGATGTGTTTCCCATCCCGCCGATACCGCGCCCTTGAAGCTCGGGGTCAAGGCTGGCAAAGTTGACGAGCTTGAGCGCGATCGAGGATGGAGTTCGGCCGATCGCTTGGGCAAGGGCGACCACCGCTGGGTTTCCTCGGTGGATTCTACCGAAGGGGAGTCGGCAGTAGAGCGAGAGCGCCTTCTTCAACTCGTCGCGCGACCACGGAACACGGCTCATAACTGGAGCATACCTGAGCACATCCAATGCTGCCGCGGTCCTTCTACCCCACGCTCGGCGGCGCTTCGCCCGGGTCGGGCAGCTCTCCCCGGCCGTAGAGGTCGATCCAGGGGCGGGTCTGGGG
>JAEYTB010000273.1 GCA_023434205.1 Planctomycetota bacterium
GGCGCGGGAAGTTTTTGCGCATGTCTGAACCCCGCCCACGCCTCTATCCGATAACACCACCCACGGTACGGCCTTGGTTTGCGCGGCCGCCCCGTATAAAGAAGGATCGACGTGAGCGACGAGGCCGTCCAGCCCGACCCCCCGGCACCCCCCCCGCCCCAAACCTGGCGGGACGTGTGGCAGCTCCCCGTGCTGGGCCTGGCCGCGCTCCTGCTGATCGGGGCCGTCGCCGCCGCGTTCCTGACGGCTCCCAAACCGGACCTGTCCGTCGGCATTGTCGACGCCCAGCGCCTGATGGGCCAGTCCCAGTACGAGAAGGCCCTGGCGATCCTCAACGACAAGGTCCTTCCGGGCATCGGCCAGGGAATCCTGACCCCCGACCAGCGGCGCCAGTTCCACGTGCTCCGCGCCCAGTGCCTCTACCTGGGCCAGAAGAACCTCAACCTCGACCGCCCGGAAAACAACCGCGCCATCGTCTCGGAGTACCTCGAGGCCGAGCACCTCAACGCGGAACTGTCCGACCAGGACGTCGTCTACCTCAGCTCGGCCCTGCTCTCCCTGGGCGAGGTGGACCGTGCCGTGCGGCGGGCGCAGAACCTCCCCGACTCGGTCCGCGAGGCCCGCACCGACCTCATCAGGCGGGCCATCGACCTGTGCATCAGCCAGCAGCCCCCCAACCACACGCTCGCGCTCGACCTCATCACCTTCCTCACCGCCGACGCCCGCCTCACCACCGAAGAGCGCGCCTGGGCCCTGGCGCGCCAGGGCCGCGTTCTCCTCGAGCAGGGCTACACCGCCGAGGCCATCTCCAAGATCGTCCGCACGCTCCCCCGCCTTGACGGCGCCAGCCCGCCCACGCTCGGTGAGATCCACTACATCCTCGCCCGCGCCTACGACCAGCGCAACGAGGTCGAGGACGCCATCCGTGAAGTGGACCGCGCACTCGCCCGCCTCGACGAAGGCAGCCGCCTGGTCCCCGCCCTCACCCTGCTGCAGGGCGAGATCTTCCACCGCCGGCCCTCCCTGGGCAGCGCACGCGACCGCTACCTCTCGATCATCAACAAGTACTCCTTCTCCGATGAACTCCCCGCCGCCCTCCTCGGCATGGGCGAGGTCGAGGCCGAGAGTCTCCACTCCCAGGACCCTTCCACGGCGGAAGTGGGGGAGGGCGCCGACACCGGCGGCGCGATCGTCCGCTCGCTCGACTACTACACCCGCCTGGTGGACCTGCTCCGCTCCGGCGGCAAGGCGGCGCACGTCACGCCCGAGCGGGTGGGCGACAGCCTGCTCACCCGGTTCCGCGAGCAGTTCGAGGGCAAGAAGCCCGACTACCGCCGCGCCCTCCAGTTCGCCGCCCTGGGCGAACAGCTCTTCGGCATCGACAAGACCCCGCCGGACCTGGTCCTCGCCCTGGCCCAGGCCAACCACAAGCTGGCCGAAGAGATCCTCGCCGCCGCCGCGGGCAACGGCGGGGTCCTGAGCCTCGCCAACGCAGACCCGGCCACGCAGCGCGAGGCCCGCGACCACCTCATCCGCGCCGGGGAGTACTACCGCACGCACGCCTCGCGCAGCGTCGCGGCCGACTCCACCCAGTACGGAAACTCACTCTGGGCCGCTGCGGACGTGTTCGACCGCGCCGGCGATACCGACGCCGCCGTCTCCGCCTTCCAGCAGTTCGCCTCCGACTTCCCCACCGACCCGCGCCGCCCCGAGGCCAGCTTCCGCCTCGCGCAGTGTTTCCAGTCCCGCGGCGACCTCGACCTGGCCGCCGGCATCTTCCGCGAACTCATCGCCGGCCGCGACCAGGGCGAGCGGGCGGGTCCCTTTGCTGACGCCAGCTACGTTCCGCTCGCGCAGACGATCCTTGCGGACGGCGACGCCGCCAACGACGCGCAGGCCGAAGAGCTGCTCCTGGCCGTCGTCAGCGGCGGCGTGGGCGGCACCCGCACCCCCGCGTTCCGCGATGCTCTCCGCGAGCTCGGGCAGCGGTACTACAACAGCAACCGCTACGAGCGCGCCATCGAGCGGTTCGAGGAGTATCTCGCCCGCGCCCAGCAGGACACCGGCACCACCTCCGACCCCGCCGCCGACGCCGTGCGGTACAAGCTCGCCGATTCCTACCGCCTCTCCGCCGCGGAACTCGCCGCGCAGCTCGCCGCGGGCGCAATGCCCGAAGGCGAGCGTCGCGACCGTGAGAAGGCCCGCGACCAGCGGCTGCTGACCGCGGGCACGCTCTTCGAGCAGGTCCGCCGCGCCCTGGAGAGCCGCCGCCACCGGACCGCGCTCGAGGACCTCTACCTCCGCAACAGCTACTACTACCTCGGCGCCTGCGCGTTCGACCTCAAGGACTACCCGGCCGCCATCGCCCACTACGACGCCGCCCGCGAGCGGTACCCCAAGGACCCCGCCTCGCTGGTCGCCATGGCGCAGGTCGTGAGCTGCTACCTCGCCCAGGGCGACCTTGCGAAGGCCGCGCTCGCCAACCAGCGGGCCCAGCGGTTCTACGAGTCGATCCCCGCGTCGGCATGGGAGGACCCCAACCTTCCCATGTCCCGCGACGACTGGAAGCACTGGCTCAACGCCACCGACGAGCTGCGCCGCGCCACCCAGGGCCGCGCGGGGGTGAACCCCGAGTAACCGCCGCGGGACGCGGCAGAGGAAGGTCACGGATGACCGCACACAAGCCACACGACGCACACCCGCCCGCCGTCGCTCACTCGCAGGAGCAGTGCGCCCGTTGCGCCGCCGAGTACCTCTCGCTGCTGGCCCAGCAGCGCGCCCTGCTCGGCGAGCTCGACGCCCTCAGCCAGCGGCAGTCGCTGCTCATCGACGAGCCCGTGCTCGACCCGCTCCTGGCCGTGCTCGACGAACGCCAGCAGGTCGTGGACCGCATCACGCAGACCCACCGCACCAGCGAGCAGCTCCGAGCCCAGTGGGACGCCATGCACGGCCAGCTCCCCGAGGCCCACCGCCAGCAGGTGCAGCGCGAGACCGATGCCGTGGCCTCCCTCGCCGAGCAGGTGCAGAAGCGCGACGAGCGCGACCACACCCGCCTCAAGAAGCGGCTCGAGGGTGTCACGGCCGAGCTTGCCGAGCTCGCCACGACCCGCAAAGCCGCGTCCGCCTACGCCCCCGCAAGCCCCAACGCCCCCCGCTTCCAGGACCGCCGCGGCTGATGACCCACGCCACCGCCCCATCACCCGCCCCGGCGCTTGGCCCCGGCGACCTCGCCGAGCTGATCGGCGCCTTCAACGAGGTCACGGCGAAGCTCCAGGCCTCGCACGACCAGCTCCGCGCCGAGGTCGCCCGCCTCACCCGCGAGCTGGGCGAGGCCAACCAGCAGCTCGAGCGCTCCCGCCGCCTGGCCGCGCTGGGCGAGATGGCCGCGGGCATCGCCCACGAGGTCCGCAACCCTCTGGGCTCCATCCGCCTCTACGCCCGCATGCTCGACCAGGACCTCGCCGACCGCCCCGGCGAGCGCGCCATCGCCGGCAAGATCGACAACGCCGCCCGCGTCATGGACGGCATCGTCGGCGATGTGCTCACCTTCTCGCGCGAGTTCCGCCTTCGGCCCGCCGCCATCGACCCCCGCGACCTCTTCGACCGCGTTATCGAGTCCTGCTGCCACGACGGGGTCCCCAACTGGCGCGAAGTCCGGGTCATCCGCGACGACCGCACCGCCGAGGCAGCCGAGTTCCACGCCGACCCCAGCCTCCTCCAGCAGGCCCTCGTCAACGTCGTCCGCAACGCCTTCGAGGCCATGGCCGACGCCCCCGGCGACCACACCCTGACACTGGGTGCCACGGCCCGTCCGCGGGCCGTGCCCGCCGATGACCAGCCCACCGACCCCGGCATCACCCTCACCATCCGCGACACCGGCCCGGGCATCCGCCCCGAGGTCGTGGAGCGCATGTTCAATCCCTTCTTTACCACCCGCAACACCGGTACCGGCCTGGGGCTGGCGATCGTGCACCGCATCGTGGATGCGCACGCCGGGCGGGTCAGCGTCACGAACAACGACGGCGCCCCGGGCGCGACGGTCAGCCTCTGGCTGCCGCTGCGCCCAGCGCCGACCGAGCCGGGCTCACGGAGCGAGCCCAAGCAAGCCCAGCCGCGGGCGCGTCAGGAGACGATGCGATGAGAACGGTCCTGGTTGTCGACGACAAGGAAATGATGCGCGACAGCGTGTGCGTGACGCTCCAGCGGGCGGGCTTCACCGTCGAGACCGCCCCCGACGGCGCCGCCGCCCTCGAGCACGTCGCCCGCAAGCGCCCCGACGCGGTCGTCACCGACATGCGCATGCCCCACATGACCGGCATCGAGCTGCTCGAGAAAGTCCGGCAGATCGACGACGAGCTGCCCGTCGTGCTCATGACCGCCTTCGGCACCATCGAGACCGCCGTCAAGGCCATGAAGCTGGGCGCCTTCGACTACCTCACCAAGCCCTTCGAGGGCGACGAGCTGATCATCGCCCTCAAGCGCGCCATCGAGCACCGCCGCCTCGTCCGCGAGAACGCCCTGCTCCGCGCAGGCGCCCCCGCCCTCCCCTGCAACCCCGCGGCGGGCGACAAGCAGGACGCCCCTAGGCCCCGCACCGGGCTGGACCGTCTCATCGGCTCCTCCGAGCCCATGCAGAAGCTCCGCGAATCCATCGCCTTCATCGCCAAGAGCCAGGGCACCGTCCTCATCACCGGCGAGAGCGGCGTGGGCAAGGAGGTCGTCGCCCGCGCGATCCACGAGCTCTCCCCCCGCCGCGACGGCGCGTACCTGGGCGTCAACTGCGCTGCCCTCTCCGCCTCGCTGCTGGAGAGCGAGCTCTTCGGCCACGAGCGGGGCGCCTTCACCGGCGCTGACAAGCTCCGCAAGGGCCGCTTCGAACTCGCCGACGGCGGCACGCTCCTGCTCGACGAGGTCTCCGAAGTGAACCCTCAGGTGCAGGCCAAGCTCCTCCGCGTGCTCCAGGAGCGGGCCTTCGAGCGCGTCGGCTCCTCGCTCACCATCGGCGTCGAGGTCCGTGTCGTCGCCACCAGCAACCGCGATCTGCCCGCGCACGTCGCCAAGGGCGACTTCCGCCAGGACCTCTACTTCCGCCTCAACGTCCTGCCCGTCAACGTCCCCGCCCTGCGCGAGCGGCTCACCGATGTCCCCGAGCTGGCCGACCACTTCGTCGCCGAGGTCTGCCGGCGCGAGGGCCGCGCCCCGCTCCGCTTCGACCCCGCCGCCCACCAGATGCTCATGGCCTACCCCTGGCCCGGCAACGTCCGCGAGCTCCAGAACATCTGCGAGCGGGCGGTCGTCCTCTCCGCCGGCCACCCCGCGGCGATCCGCGACGGCCACATCACCGCCGAGCTCATCGCGCCCTGGGTGTCGCCCACATCGGCCCACGCCAACCGCGCCATGCCCCTGCACCTCATCGAGCCCAAGCCCGCCCCCTACACCAATGGTGTCCACACCAACGGTCACGCGCCCGCGTCCGAGGCCCGCCCCCTCGAGGAGATCGAGCGCGAGGCCATCGTCGCCGCCCTCACCCGCTTCAACGGCCACCGCCAGAAGACCGCCACCGCCCTGGGCATCGGCGTCCGCACCCTGGGCCTCAAGCTCAAGAAGTGGAAGGAAGAGCGGCTGGTCGCGGAAACCCTGTAGCCCCCCGGCACGCCCTTTGCGAGCATCCCCCCGGTGTCCTCCCTCATCAGCGACATCTCCACCCACGGCACGGCCCCGGTCCTCTCCCGCCTGCTGGAGTTCGCGGGCCAGCGGCAGCGGCTGCTCGCCCACAACATCGCCAACATGGAGACCCCCGACTTCCGCCCCCTGGCCGTCTCCACCAGGGGCTTCCAGCAGGCCCTCGCCAAGGCCGTGGATGAGCGCCGCGCCGCCACCGGCGGCACCCACGGCAGCCTCAACCTCGAGTCCACCGACGAGGTCCAGGTCCGCCACGGCAGGCTCACGCTCACCCCCCGCACCCCGTCGGGCAACGTCCTCTACCACGACCGCAACAACCGCGACCTCGAGCGGATGATGCAGGACCTGGCCGAGAACTCCCTCATGTTCCGCACAGCCGCCGACCTGCTCCGCCGAGAGCACGAGCTCCTCCGCACCGCCATCAGCCAGCGCGTCTGACCCAC
>JAEYTB010000281.1 GCA_023434205.1 Planctomycetota bacterium
CAGAACGCCCACAAGCTCAAGCTCCCGCCCCGGCGCGGCGGCCCTGTACGACATCCACGTCCGCTTGGCCTCCACACCCAGCTTCTGGACATACGCGTCAAGCTCTTCGTCCGCAGGCCGCGCCAGCTCCGCGGCACGCGCCATCACCATCTGCCCGTCTTCAACAACCACGAACTCTGTCGAGTGGTCCCCGATGCACACGCCCAGCACCGGCCCCGCCCGCCGCTGCGAGACCTCCGCCAGCACCGCCGCCGCCCCCGAGCTGCGCAGCCCGATCCGCCGAAGCTTACACCCCGCCGCCTGCGCCGCCTCGCGGCACCACTGCGCACGGTCCGCCGGCATCGCACCGGCCATGATCCCCATCTGCCCGTCGGGCCTCGCGGGCATCACCGTGTAGTCCACGGCGGTCCCTTCCATCGACATCGTGAGCTGGCGGATCATCTGGAGCCGCACCGCCCCCGCGACGCTGCTCTCGCTCACCGACGGCCCGCCCGGGATCGACAACTGCTTCAGCACCACGTCGTTCCGCCGGACAGACATCACCACCCGCGAGCGCGCAAACCCGCCCTCGCGCAGCTCCCGTCCCAGCCACGCCCCCACCGCCACCGCCGTGTCCGCGATCGCCTCCGGCCGCGTGGCCGAGTGCCAACGGGTCACCTCGACGCTGCCCCCGGACACCACCGCGCCCAGCACGCACAGGCGTGGCCCGTCGAGATCGATGACCGTGAACTCTTGCGTTGCCATACCCCTACTCCTTCGCCGACCCGCGCCAGCGCCCGATTCGACGATCTTTGCTCGCCGGAGGCGGCGAGGCGGCCCGATCCTCTTCTTTCGCTTCAGCGTCTCCCCTGCCCGGGCTGGACGACCCCAGGCGCAGGGATTGAGACCTCATCGACCCAAGCCGCAGGCCCGCGTTCGACTTCAGCCTTCCCACTTCCAGCTCCGGCCCAACGTCCGATACCTCTTCCCCCTCCGGCGCCTCCGCCAGCACCGCCAGCTCCGCCGCCTGCTCGCCCGCCAGCGCCTGCCGCACCAGCCCCGGCCACTGGGTCACATCACGCAGGTACGCCACCCGCGGCCGCGTGTCGGCCACATCAATCACCGCCTCCCACACCATCCCCGGCGGCGGCAGCGCCTCCGCGTCCGCCTCCAGCGTGGAACCCAGGCGGCTCCCCTGCTCCCTGGGCCGCTCCAGCCTGGCCTCAACCCGCACCCGCCACTGCAGCGAACGGGTCGTCAGCCAGGGCAGCGCCTGCTGAAAGTCATCGGCCGCCACCAGCCCCTGCGTCACGGGCCACGTCACCCGCGCCCTGTCCTCCGCGCCAAGCTGCCCGCGCGCCCCCACGATCTTCTCCGCGCTGGGCGCATCCAGCCCCGGGATCGCCGCCAGCACGTGGACCGGCGCACGGTTCACATCCACCCGCCCCCGCGCGAACGCCTCATCGCTGGTCGTGATGCCCGCGAGCACCGCCTCCCACCGCTCCGGCGCAACCTTCGCCCCCCGCAGCAGCGCCACCAGGTCCGACTCCTTCGCCAGCTTCGGGGCCTTGGCCAGCAGCGGCTCAACCACCGCCGCAAGCTCCGCCCCGATCCGCTCCACCAGCGGCCCGCGCTGCTCCTCGCTCCAGCCACCGCTCACATTCAGCTTCTCAAGCCCAGCAGGCGTGGTGTTCGGATCAAAGCTGAACACCGTCGTCAGCGCCAGAAGCCCCGGGGCCGGATCAGACTCCGCCGCGCTCTCGCCCACCGGCGCATCCACCAGCACCGACGCCCCCAGGCCCTCTACCCGCGCCAGCTCCTCCGTCGCGCCAAACCCCTGCCCCCGCGCCGAGATCACCTTCCCCGCCGTTTCTTCGCTCATGCCCGGCAGTTTCGCCAGCATCCCGCTGCTCGCCAGGTTCAGGTCCAGCCGCGCGGCCTCGCTCGCCGCGAACTCCCCTTCCGCGCCCAGCGGCACCAGCCGCACGCTCCCCGTCACGCCACCCTCGAACAGCTCCCACGATCCCGTCAGCACCGGGCCCTCCCCGCGCATCAGCGCCTCGCGCTGACCATCCAACTCGGCAAGCGCGCCCTGCACACCCGACCACGCCAGCGCCCGCAGCTGCGCCTGCTGCATCGTCAGCGTCGCGCTCCCACGCTGCGCATCCGCCGCGTACAGCACCGACGTCCCGATCAACGCCGCGAGCACGATGATCACCATCACCGCCAGCAGCACCGAGCCCCGCCTCATGCGCCCCCCTTCCAGGAGGTCGGCCCATCGGGCACGATCATCACCCGCACCCGGTCCGGCGCGCGCAGAGTCTCCGGCTCGCTCTCAAACCCGTCCTCCCCCTCCGCAGCCGCCCCCCCGAACCAGATCGCCGCCTCCACCGCCACCGGCAGCTCGCCCACCGCGGCGCTGTCGAACTCCCCGAGCCACTCCGACCCGTTGTAATACCTCAGCCGCAGCCGCTCGATCCCCTCCGAAACCACCTCAAACGCGCCGTCCCGCCGCCCGAACCTCCGCGCCGAAATCGCTCCGTCCGCGAAGCTCACCTCCCCGCCCACCAAATCGCCAAGGTCCCCCTCGCCGCCCGGGCTGCTCCGCGCCACCACCCCGCGGCACCGAACCGCGATCGACGACCCGTCCCCCTTCACCCCCGCCCGCCCCGACGCATCCGCCGCGAACGTCGTCGCCAGGCCGTTCTCAAGCTCCTCGAACACCGCCGCGGCGGCCGCCTGCTGCCGGGCCACCTCCACCAGCCGGTCCCGCTTGTCCAGCAGCCCCCACACATACCCAAAGAGCCCCGCCGACAGCGCCAGCATGAGCGCCAGCCCCAGCAGAACCTCCACCAGCGTGAACGCGCGCCGCCTCATCGCCGCGCCTCCCGGGCAGGCGCCGCCGTAAGCCGCACAAGCTGCGTCAGCGTGAACGAGGCCAGCTCCTGCTCCGACCCCGGCGTCTGCTTGTACGCGCGGACCGAGACGCGCGTCAGGCCCTCGAACGCCGACGGCTCCGTCTCGATCTCCAGGTTCCAAAGCTCGCCCGTGGGCAGCGATTCGTCGAAGCTCGCGTCGCCCTCATCACGCCACGCCGGCACCGGCCCGTTCATCGTCTCGGGCGTCGCCAGCCCCGCCTCGATCTTCGCCATCGCCGTCCGCGCGATGTCCGTCGCGATCTCCGCGTCCCGCGTCGCCGCCACCGACGCCATCGCCCGGTCCATCATCGCCATCACGCTCAGGCCGCACGCCACGAACAGCGCCAGCGCGAGCAGACACTCAAGCAGCACCGCGCCCCGCCGACTCGCCCGGTTGGCACGTGCCTCCGCCACTCTGGTCAGACTCCGTTACGCGGCCGGCCCTTCAGAACTCACGGGTCGGCGTGAAACTCTTCGAAGTGCAGCGAAGGCCCCCCCGACGACTCGGGCACGCCCGTCTCCGCGACTTCCGCGACTTCCTCGCCCTCATCCTCGGGCTCGGCCGCCGCGACCTCCGGATCGGGCTCGCTGCTGATGCTCAGCGCACCCGTCCACGAGTTGACCTTGGCCCCGGCCGAACGGCCGCCCGGACCGGTCACCACCATCGGGGCCGACGCCGTCGCGCCCCCGTCCGCCCAGTAAATGATCAGCGACTGCGTCGTCTCCGCGTCCTGCGCATCCACGCCGACCGTGATCGGCGCCTCCGCCTCAGCCCGCGCCGCCACCGCCTTGTCCTTCGCGCGGATGGACACCCCCGCGGGCATCACCATCAGAACCCGCGAATCGACCTCGATCGTCGCGTCCTCTTCCAGCAGCGCCACATCGCCCAGCGGGACGCTCACGATCGTCTGCCGGCCCTCCTCGTTGATCGTGGCGGCCACCGCCACCGGCTTGCCCGTCCGCTTCGCCTCCGCGCGGCACACCGACGCCGCCGACGAAAGCTGGTCGCACGCGCTGCGGAACTTCGACGACTCCGAGATCGAGTCCATCGACGGCAGCACCAGGGCCGCAATCACGATCAGCACCGCGATCGCGACCATCAGCTCGACCAGCGTAAACGCGCGCCTCATGCCCGATGCCTCCTGGTACCCCAAGCGTCCCCCCACGCCCCGCAACGCCCCCTCACGCCGCGTCAGCCGCCCGAGGAGGGAGATGTACTGGACGCACCACCCCCGCTCCCGGTTCCATCGGTCTCTTCCGTCTCCCAGGACACAATGTCGTCGTCCGTCCCCTCCTGGCGGTCCTTCCCGTACGACCAGAGGTCATACGTGTCCGGGTCGCCGTGCTCGCTCACCTGCCGATAACCCCACTCGTTGCCCCACTTGTCCTTCGGCACCGGCTTCTCGATCAGTTTCTTCCACTTCTTCACCCCCTCCTCGTCCGTCATCTTCTCCTTGTCCCACAGCACCGCCAGCCCCTCCTCGTCCGTCGGGTAGCGGCTGTGGTCAAAGCGGAACTGCCGGAGGGCGTCCTTGAACGTGTTCATCTGGATCCGCACGATGTTGGCGTCGGCATCCTCCTTCGCCCCCATCAGGTTCCACGCCACCAGCCCACCCAGGGCCAGGACGATCAGGATCACGATCATCACCTCGATCAGCGTGAAGCCGCGGCGGCGGCGAACCTTGCGTGCATTCAGTCCCTGGCGATCCATCGGTTCGGTCTCCATTCCTTGGTTCGGCGGCAGAAGGCCGCACTCTACCAGAACACCCCCGGACGCAGACCCGCCGCGGGCGGTTGTTAGTGCTCATGATACCGCCGCGGGCCCCCCCGGCACCCACCCTTTTCGGATTTTTTCCCGCCCTCCCCCTACAGGGAGCTGCTCAGCTTGCTCATCGGGATCAGCAGCGCCCCCGCCACCACCCCCACCACCGCCGCCATCCCCAGCAGCAGCAGCGGCTCGATCAGCCGCACCGCCGCCCCCAGCATCCGGTCCAGCCGCGCCTCGATCGAGTCCCCCACCTTCAGC
>JAEYTB010000038.1 GCA_023434205.1 Planctomycetota bacterium
TGCGTCGACCCCGACAACGGCGATGTCTTCGTCACGGTCCTCCAGGCCGACGCCCAGGGCAACCACCACCCCCGCGTCCTCCGCCTTCAAAGCACCGATGGCGGCCGCACCGCCTCCACCGTCACCACCCTCCTCCACATGCAGGAGGTCCAGGGCCAGAGCCACCAGGTCTCACACATCAACATCGGCCCCGACGGAATGCTCTACGTCCACAACGGCGACGGCTTCGTCGCCAGCACCGGCCAGGACCTCACCCGCTTCCGCGGCAAGATCCTCCGCATGACCAAGACCGGCGCCGCCCCCGCCGACAACCCCTTCTTTAACGCCGCCGACGGCATCAGCAGCCGCGACTACACCTACGCCTACGGAGTGCGCAACCCCTTCGGCGGGGCGCGCCGCCTCTCCGACGGCCTCTACGTCGCGATCGAGAACGGCCCCTCCGTCGACCGCTTCATGAAGCTCGTGGCCGGCCGCAACTACCTGTGGGACGGCTCCGACGCCAGCATGGCCAACTTCGCCATCTACAACTGGAACCCTTCCCGCGGCCCCGTCAACGGCGCCTTCATCGAGCCCGGGGTCTTCGGAGGCAGCGGCTTCCCCCCCGACAAAATGGGCCAGCTCTTCATCTCCGAGTCCGGCCCCACCTACGCCAACGGCACGCAGACCCTCGGCAAGCGAATCCGCGAGTTCAAAGTCGACGGCTCGGGCAACGGCTCCGTCGTCGGCGAGGCCGGCACCCTGGTCGAGTACGCCGGCGCCGGCCGCGCCACCGTCGTGGGGCTCGCCGCGGGCCCCGACGGCCTCTACTTCACAGACCTCTACAAAGACCTCAACGCCGCGTCACCCATCGAGCGCGGCGCCAGCCTCTACCGCGTGCGCTACGTGCAAACCCCCGAGACCTGCTGCTCCGCCGACTTTGACGGCGACGGCGACACCGGCACCGACGCCGACATCGAGTCCTTCTTCCGATGCCTCGCGGGCGATTGCTGCGCCAACTGCCAGTCGGCCGACTTCAACCTCGACGGCGATACCGGCACCGACGCGGACATTGAGTCCTTCTTCCGGGTCCTCGCGGGCGGCCCCTGCTAGCGCGGCAGCAGCAGCACCACGCAGTGAACCTCCACCGCCCGCCCCTCCCCCACCGCATCCACCCTCTCGTGCGTCTTGCCCTTGATGTTGACGCACTCAACCGCCACGCCCAGCGCCGACGCAAGGTTCGCCCGCATCGCGTCCTTGTGCGGGCTCAGCTTCGGACGCTCCAGGATCACGGTCACGTCGATATTGCCCACCACGTACCCCGCCGCGGCCGCCCGCCGTGCCGCCTCGGCGATGAACTCCCTCGAATCCTGCGACTCGTGCCGCGGGTCGGTATCCGGGAAAAGCTGCCCGATGTCCGGCTGCCCCAAGGCCCCCAAGACCGCGTCCGTCGCCGCGTGATACAGCGCGTCCCCGTCAGAATGGCTGACCGGCCCGTGGGTGTGCTCAAGATGCACCCCGCCCAGCACCAAAGGCCGGCCCCCGGCACCCCGTGCCTCAAGCCTGTGCAGGTCGTACCCGTGCCCGATCCGGGGTCCGGGGCGAACGGGGCGGGCGGGGTTCGGCGTATGAGAGGGGGTTTCCACGCCGGGAGTTTAGAGCAGGGCCGCCGAAAGCGGTGTAGTGTGGTGGAGAACCGGCTGGACGCTGGCCGAATACAGTGGTTTCCCCGACGACGGGGCGGAGGTTGAGCTGATGTTGGGCAGAAAGCTTGCGGGCGTCGTGGTGGCGGGGGCTCTGGCGGGTGTGCTGGGTGGGTGCGATACCCACGAGAAGCACGTGTACGCGAGCACCCCCTCCGTGCCCCAGACCGTCGCCCTGCGCGACATCACCACGGGCGAGCTGATTTGGAGCTACGACGTCCCCCCCGGCCAGGAACTCAAGCTCTGGTTCCGCCACCCCGAGAACCGCGCCAACGCCCAGGGCTTCGATGAGCTGGTCTGGGTCGTCGGCGAGGTCGGCAAGGGCGTCCCGCCCAACCAGAACCGCATGCGCGTCCCCCCGCCCATGTCGCGCCGCATCGAGGGCACCGTCCGCCCGCCCGAGACCCAGCGCGCAACCCTCGCCCCCCGCGGCTGACACACCTCACACCTCGCTGCGGCTGTACCGGATGCCGCGCGCCCCCATCTCGCTCAGAATGTGCTCGACCACCCCGTCCATCGGCGCGAGCGCCTCGGGCGGCAGCACGCCCGTCGCCGATATGCGGCCCTCCGCCAGCAGGCGGGCCACAACCGCGCACGGGCAGCCCGTGGTACGGGCCATGCTCGTAGACCCCGACCCGCGGTCGTAAAAGTCCAGCAGGTCGTACGCGATCCGCGTCTCCCGGCCGTTCTTCTGCCCCGCCGCCGTCACCCGCATCACCGTCAGATCCTCCTCACCCGGCCCGTACGTCCACTTGGGGAACAGCAGCGCGCTCGTCACATCCAGCGGCCGAACGCTGATCCCCTTCACCGTCACCGGCTCCTTGCTGAACAGCCCCGTCTCCCGCATCGCCCGCATCAGGCCGATGTGCCCGGGGTAGCGCAGCGTCTTCTCCTTCATGAACGGCACCTTCAGCGACGTCGTCAGGCTCCGCAGCCCGTCGGTGTTGAACGCCTCCAGCGTGCCGATGCCCGCAAAGTCCATCAGTTCCGGCTCGCTCAGCGCCGGACGCGTCACCACCTGACCGTGCTCCACCAGCCGCGCCGGCCGCGTGTACTCCTCGATCACATCCGCCGGCGCGAACGCCGCCTTGTACTCAAAGGGCCACCGCCGCTCCCGGGGCAGCCCGCCCACGTAAATCTCGATCTGGTCGCAGCGATCAAGCTGCGCCGCGGCATAGGCCGACAGCACATGGCTCATCCCGGGAGCCACGCCGAAGTCCACGACCGCCGTCACGCCCTTCGCCTTCGCCCGGCCCGAAAGCTCCGAGAAGTCCTCCGCCATGAACGAAATGTCGCAGTAGGGCCGGCCGGCCTCGATCACCGCCGCGAGGGCGTTGTACCCCAGGTGGCTCGCCAGCGCCCCGCACACCACATCGGCCCCCGACGCCAGCCGCGTCACCGCCGCCCCGTCCGACAGGTCCTCGCGGACCGTCCGCAACCTCGGGCCGCCGCGGGCCTTGGCCGCACCGAGGTTCCGCTCGCTGAGGTCCGCAATCGTCACGTCGTGATCGCGCGCCAGGTCCGCCGCGATCACCGACCCCACCATACCCGCCCCGAGTACAAGGAAGTGTGCCATGGCGCCATGCTAGGGTTGTCGCATGAGCGTGCGGGTTGAGCTCGGCGAGCGGTCGTACGAGGTCCTGATCGGGCCCGGGGAGCTGGCCGGCCTGGGGCGTGTCGTCCGGGCGCGTCAGCCGCGGGCACGTGTCGCGTTCGTTGTCGCAGACCCCGGCGTGCCCCGCCCCAGCATCGACGAGGCCCTGGGCTCGCTCACCTGGGCCGACTTCCGCACCCACCAGGAGCGCGTCGAGCAGGGTGAGGCCTGCAAGACCACGCAGGGCCTGGAGCGACTCGTCGGCGCGATGGCCGGCGCCGGCCTCGAGCGCGGCGATGTCGTCGTTACCATCGGCGGCGGCGCCGCCTGCGACCTCGCCGGTTTCGCCGCGTCCATCTACCGCCGCGGCATCGCCGTGATCCACTGCCCCACCACCCTGCTCGCGATGGTCGACGCCAGCGTCGGAGGGAAGACCGGCATCAACCTCCGCACCGACCAGGGCCTCAAGAAGAACATGATCGGCACCGTGTGGCAGCCCGACGCCGTCATCGCCGACGTCTCGGTGCTGCGCTCGCTGCCCGACCGCGATGTGCGCGCCGGGCTCGCCGAGTGCCTCAAGCACGGCATGATCGGCGAGCACGCCGACGACGCGGGGCTCCTCGACTGGACCGCCCAGAACATCGCGCCCGTCATGGCCCACGACCCGCGCACGCTCAGCCAGCTCATCGAGCGGAACGTCGCCCTCAAGGCCCGCATCGTCGCCGGCGATGAACGCGAAGAGGCCCCCGAAGGCGGCCGCGCCCTCCTCAACCTCGGCCACACCTTCGCCCACGTCATCGAGACCCTGCCCGGCCTCGCCGTGTACGACCTCTCTCCCCCCCTGCTCCACGGCGAGTGCGTCGCCCTGGGCCTCATCGCCGCGGGCGCCTGCTCGGAATCGGTCGGCATCGCGCCGCAGGGCACCGCGGACCTGGTCCGCGCCGTCGTCGCGATGGCGGGGCTCCCCACCAGCGTGCGCGGGCTCCCCGACAACGCCGCGCTCTCCGGACTCATGGCCGGGGACAAGAAGTCCCGCGGCGGCGTCCTCCGAGTGGTGCTGCCGACCGGCGCCGGCCGCGCGATCGTGGTGCCAAACCCCGACCGCGGCGCCCTCGCCGCTGGCTGGGACAGCATCCGCAGCGTGTAAAAAAAGCGACGCAGGCACGGGCCTGCGTCGCTCGGGATCAAACCTGAGCACCCCTGCTCACGAACCCTGGAGGGTCCGTGCGAGCGTCTCCGGCGGGAGCTTGTCGGACGCGACGCTGGCGATCAGCCGGGCGCGGGCCTGGCGGTACTCCACCGCGGGCAGACCCAGCGTCCGCATGTCCGCCAGCAGCGTCTCGAGCCGCTGGATCTGCGCCAGGGTCGCACGCTCCTCCGGCGTCGTCTCAAGGTACTGCCGGAACGCGCTGGGATCGACACTCGCCGCCTGGTTCAGCGTCATGTACCGGTCCGCGGCCTGGCTCAGGCTCTCTGCCGCCGCGGCGGCCTGCTCGGGCGTGCCGACACCCGCCAGGTACGCGTTGGTCACGCGGAGCACCGCGTTGATATCAACGCGCGTCGCCGCGAACGTCCGATCCGCATACCGGTCCAGCGAGCCGGGCATGTCGTTGTAGAGGTACCGGCCCGCGAACGCGGCCCGGGCCTCCTCGCTGGTCACGCCGCGGCTGGGAATGCCCAGCTGCCCCAGCAGCGCCACGTCGTACACCGCCGGCTGCACGCTGTCGCGCAGGCGGGGCGGGGGCGGGGTCGCACCCGCAAGCTCCGCCGAGTCAATCGGGGGCGGAGGCGGAGGCGGCGGGGGCGGGGGAGGGGGAGGCGGCGGAGGCGGAGGCGGGGGCGGCGGCGGGGGCGGAGGGGGCGGAGGAGGCGGAGGAGGAACGACCGCCGCGGTCGTCTTCTGGTCCAGCACCTGGCCCCCGAACGTGAGGGCCGAGAGGCTCGTCTCCTCGCCCTTGCTCGCCGTGAACTCGAACGCCGCGAGGTTCGCACCGCCCGAACCCGAGGCATCCGCGAAGGTCGGAGCGGGCCCGTTCGCCTTCCCGCTCAGGGAGATATCGCCGTTGAAGTTGATCTCACCGCCGGCGACAAAGTCCAGGCCGCGGTCCTCGGTCGTCGTGCCGTCAAACCGCAGCAGCGTGGAGGGCTCGCGGAGCTGGAGGGTGATGACCGTCGCGTTCACCGTCATATCGCCGACGGTGACCAGGTCGCCCAGCACGGCCTCGCGCGAGGCGTTGATCAGCAGGTCGCCCAGCGTCGTGAACTTCTCGTTCTGGGCCATCCGGAAGTCGCGGGCGTTGATGGCAAGGCCCCGCTCGCCCACGATCGTCGCCCGGTCCGCGGCAGGCCGCTCGCCGCCGCCGCCGGTCGTGAGGACGATGTCCACCAGCGCGGCCTGCGCACCCACATCGCCGTTGAACGCGATCAGCCCGTCCGGCGTGGTCTGGACGGTAAGGCTGTGCGCCCCATCCAGCGTGCCGCCGAAGCGGACGGTGCCGCCCTCGTCGCTGACCATCACCTGGTCCGCACCCAGGATCACAGCACCGTCGTAGAGCTGGTCCCCCGCGGTGTGAACAAGCGTGCCGTCGATCATCGACACGCCGGTGACCTGGAGGCTCTTGAGGCGCTGGCTGTTGCCGATGGCACCGTGGTCGGTCATGTTGCCGTTGATCAGCAGGGCCGCGTCGGGGAACGAGACACCCTCGGAGTTGTCGAAGATGCCGCCGCTGTTCACCATGCCGTCGAAGACCACCGTCGAAGCGGTGAGAACGCGGTCGTTGACGACCCAGGTCGCGTCGTGGTAGTGCTGGTCGCCGACCGACGACACATCCGCCGCCAGGAAGGCGTCGCCGAACACATCCAGCGAGAACACGCTCAGCGGGTCCTGGATGAACGACCCGAACTGGCTGTCCAGGGTCAGCGCCGTGCCGTCAAAGTACGAGCCGTTGGCGACCGTCACGGTCTCGTCGTTGGACCGGACGGTGTAGGCCATGCCGAACAACGCCGCGCCGAACTGGTCGGCGGTGGGCAGGTCCGCGTTCGTCACCGCCGCGTCCTGCTCGAACGTGAAGCTCGCCGGCCGCGTGCCCGCGCCCGCGCTGCCCGCGAAGGCCGGGGCGTTCGTCAGGGCGTCCACCCGCGCGGTCGCGAACCCGCCGTTGCTGCCGGCGCGGAGCGCGATGCTGTCGGCCCACAGGCTCTGCCCGCCGCTGATGAACCGCAGCGTGCCCGACCCGTCGCGCCCGGCGTGCAGGTCGATGGCCTGCCCGGCGTGGATGTACCCGTCGATCTCAAGGTCGCTGTTGCTGGCCAGCACCGCCGTCGTCCCGATGTCCAGGTTGTCCTCGACCCGGAGATAGTCCGACGAGTGCGCATCCAGGCTCAGAATCGTCTGGTGCCCGCTCACGCCGCCGAACTCGCCGCCCATGATCAGGAACCCGTCCGTGATGCGGATCCGCAGGTTCGTGTTCTCGGGGTTGCCCACAAACCCGAACGGCCCCGCGCCGACGAACTTGCTGTCCGCCTGCGTGATGGAGAGCATCCGGTTGTTGGGCACCGTCGCCAGAGCGAACTGCACCTCGCCCCCGGCCCCCACCAGGTTGATGTCCCCCACCGTCGACGTCAGGCTCGTGCCCAGGAAGTGGACGTCGATGATGCTCTCGCCCGCCTGGAAGTCCAGGAAGTTCGCCGAGATCGAGAGAGCCTCAAAGCCCTTGCCCAGCGTCACCGGCGTCTCGCCCAGGACGATGTAATCGCCCGCGAGCAGCGTCAGCCCGCCGTTCTGCTTATCGATGCTGTCCTCGACCACGATGTCGCCCGTCGCCTCCAGGCTCACATCGCCGTTGAAGCCCTCGATCGCCCCCGGAGAGATAAAGAACGTGTCCCCCGGCTCGTCATCGCCATCGACCTGCCCGTCGTCGATCTGGCCGTCGTCGGGGCCGAAGTTCTGGATCACGATCCGCTGCGGATCAATCAGCAGCGACGCCGCCTTGTAGCCCTCCTGCGTGTCGCCCCTCAGCTCCCCGTGGACCGCCAGGTTCTTGCCCGAAACCTCGCCAAACCCGCCGTGGCCACCCTGCGCCCCGCCGGACACATCCACCGTCGCACCCTTCGCGACCGTCGTGCCCCCGTGGTAGCTGTGAACCAGGACCTCGCCGCCGTCCGCGACCCCTGCACCGCCCGCGGCAGAGACCACGCTCCCCCGCTCCAGCACCGTCTGCCGCGCGCTGCTCACCTCGGCATACCCCGAGGCCCCGTGATCTGACACCGCCGTCACCGCCCCCGCGTTGATCACCCGCGGAGCCTGCACCGTCACCGACCCGGCCTGCCCGTGCTCCACGCTCGCCGTGATCGTCCCGCTGTTGCGGATCGTCCCGCTGTGGCTCACCGCATCCACCCGCCCGCCCGCGGCACTGACCGTGCCCGTATTGTGGATCGCCAGCGACAGCGCATCGCCCGCGGCGAGCGTCACCACGCCGCCCCGCGCCTTGATGCTGCCCGTGTTCTCGATCGCCGCCCCGCCCACCGCCCTGGGCGAGTCCACGTTCACCGGGCCGCCCGCCGTGCTGACGGCCTTGCCATCAACGCGGACGTAGATCGTGCCCCGCCCCTCGCGGATCAGCACGTCGTTGCCCACGACCGTCGTCACCATGCCCCCGTTGGCGACGATGCTGCCGTGGTTGGCCACATGCCGCCCGATCAGCGCCACCGTCCCCGCGTCGATCATGCCCTGGTTGACCACCGGGCCGCTGACGTTCGTGAAGTGGTTGACGCCGGCGAGGAAGTCCTGGTCCGAGATCCGCGCCGCCGCCGCGTACAGCCCGCTCGTGTTGATCACCGCGTTCTGCCCGAAGAACACGCCCGCGGGGTTCACCAGGTACACCTGGCCGTTGGCCGTCAGCGACCCGTCGATCCGCGTGGGCGTGGCGCTGTTGATGCGGTTGAGCACGCGGGACGTCGCCCCCGGCTGCACGAACCGCACGGCCTCGCCCGAGCCGATGTTGAAGCTCTTGTAGTTGATGATGGCGTTGTTGCCGGCGGTGATCGTGGTCACCGACCCGTTGCGGGCGATGCTCGCCTGCCCGCGCACCACCGCGGCCCCCTCAGGCCCTGCAATGGCCTCCGCTCCAACGCCCAGCATCGAGCCGGCGATCAGCGTGAGCACGGTGGCCCGGCGGACGGGCAACGGCCTGGCGGTTCGAGTCTTCATACATCCTCCGTGGGGGGCCGCACGCCCGGCAGGGCGGGGCCGTACCCAAGTGTCCTTCAGGAATACGCTTAAGCCACCCGACGGATCAATAGATCAGCGTGAGCACGAAGGAGACTTCGTTATCCCCGGCATCAACCTCACGCCCCCCCGAGGCGTCCCTAAGGTCCCGCAGCGCAAAGCCCCAATCCACACGCAGATTAAACCGGCGCGTGACCGATAACTCCGCCCCGATGCCCGCCCCCACCAGCGTGCTGTCCACCTCGAACGGCAGCCGGTCAGAGTTCAGTACCCGCGCCCCGTCCACAAACGCCTTCAGCACCAGGTCCCAGTCCGTCGGCCCGTACTGGTACTGCGGCCGCCACCGGAAGGGATCGCCGAACAAGCTCCCCGGCGTCGGGCTCGGCGACAGGTTCTTGGGCACGTGGTACCGGTACTCCGCCGTGGCCATGATCACCGTATCGCCCGCTGTGGCCGATTCCGGGTACCCCCGCACCGTGTACAGCCCCCCAACCGGCTGCTCCTCGTTGGGGATCAGCCGGTTGTCAAAGGCGTACTGCCCGCGTGAGGTCAGCAGCACCTCATGCGCCAGCCCCCCCGTGTTCGCCGCGTTGGGATCGAACAGCGGTTCCAGATAGAACGAGTGCGACGCCTCGCCCCGCAGCAGGAACCAGTCCTCATCCGCATCCGTCCGGCCCAGCGCGTTGAGGTCCTCATCCGTCCCCGCGAGGCCCGACGCGTTGAACTCAACCCCCACGCTCGCGTTCGTCCGCGCGATCTCCGTCTGCCGCTCCAGCCGCACCGCAAGCGACGGCACAAAGAAGTCCTCATCCCCCTCGGTGCCCGCGGCCTCGTTCGACACCTCGATGTGCTTGAACTGCGCCCCCGCGACCAGGTCCAGGAACAGCGGGCCGTCCTGGAAGAAGTTCCACGCCAACGACCCGCCCAGCGTGTACCCGTCGCCCTCAAAGTCCAGCCCCGGGAACCCCACGTCCGACGCCAGGTACGTGTACCACGACCCGTCGACCCGCCAACGCAGACGGTCGTCCGTGCCCGGGAAGGGCCGGTCATAGAAGCCGTACACGCTGTGCGTGTCCTCAAAGTTCGCCGTGTGGTACCCGATCGTCAGCGTGTCGTCCGCGTTGGTGAGGTCGTGGTGAATGAACCCGAAGTGCTCGCGCAGCCGCGATGTCGACTTCGTCCCCGTGTTGCTCAGCTGCGCGAAGAGCATCCACGGCCGGTTCTCCGTCACCAGATAATCCAGCGTGATCGCCCCCGGCTCATCCCCCGACGCCGACACCGCGACGTCCGCCCGCCGGTTGGGCCTGCGGTTCAGCCGGTACACGTAGTCGTCGATCAGGTCGCGCTGCACCAGGTCCGTCGTCCCGTCCTTGCCCCCCGGCTGCACCGGCGAGCGGTCCTTGATCCGCTGGTGCAGCGGATGGTTGATCGTCTCTTCCGGCTTGATCCGCTCCCCGATCGCCACCGTGCGCAGCTCGGTCACCACGCCCGTCGTCACCTGCAGCGTGATGGTCGTCACGCCCGCGGGCCGAAGGTCCACCACCCGCCCTTCCTCAACCCGGAACTGCGCCGGGTCGGGCGTCACGTACACGCCCACCAGCCCAAGGTCCTTCAGCCGCTGCACCACCGCCGGGGCCAGCAGCGTCAGCCCCGTGTCCGTGAACCGCTGGTCCGCCAGCGCCGGCAGTTCGCTCAGCCTGAACCCGCGCCGCGCCTCCCGCGGCTGCGGCGCCGACCACCCGTCCTGCGAGGGCGCCGCGTCCACCACCGCCTCCAGCAGCGACTCCACCGCCGGATGCCCGGGGTTGTCGCGCATGTACTGGATCACCACCCCCGTGATGACATGGCTCGGCTGCGCCATCGGCGCCGGCACCGCGGGAACCTCCTGGCCGTGCGCTGCCGCGCCGCCCAGCGTCACCGCCAGCCCCGCCCCGATAACCAGCGCGCGGATCACCCGCGCCTGCCCACCAACCGAAGAAAGCGTCCTGCTCTTGGGATGTACGCGCATAGTCCCCCACAAATTTCGGCCAATGGAAGCTGTCTCAGCAGCGGGAGTTACCGGAACGCTCATCGTACCGGGGTTGGCGGAATAGGAAAGCTGGCGCATTGGTGCGGTGGACAACGCCCGGGGACGGGGTCCCGCGCCCGACTGTCGGGGGCGGCTGGGGAATTTCTTTCGCATGACTGGAGTACCGGTCCTTTCCTGTCGATGCGACCCAAAGCGGCCAAACCCGGCCGCGGACAACGGAGTTCCCAGATGAAGCGTCAGACCCTCCTCCTCGCCACGGCGGCCCTGGTCGCGGTCAGCATCACAGGGTGCGGCTCCAGCCCCAGGCAGCAGGCCAGCATGGGCATGGTCAGCGGCACCCCCCAGGTGCTCAGCCTCGCCGCCGGCGACTCCCTCGGCCGAGCCGTCTACGTCAACGACCTGATCCTCGCCGCCGCGGCGATCGAGCGCGACGCCGTGTTCACCAACGTCGAGCAGGGGACCATCGAAGCCCTGACCGAACGCTAACACCTCCTCCCAGCTTTCCACCACAACGCGGGCCCTCGCCCGCGTTGTTCGTTTTTGACCCCGCCGCCCCGCCACAAACCCCGTCGTCTGCGCGGTTTGCAACGGAACCGCCGACCATGCCGGACGCGCAGCTACCAGGACGACCCGCCCCGCTCCGATTCGTTGCCGCACGAGCGTTCCGGGGTCACCTTTCAGCAGTGGACCGCCCACCGGCCGGCCACCCGCTTTCCAGGGACGGCACAACGAAGATCAGGAGGCGTCGAGATGCGTTCGTTCAACACCACTTCCCGCGGCGTGATGGCAGTCCTGGTGGCCGGCATGGCCTCGGCCGCCGCAACCGACGCCCGCGCCTCCTTCATCACCGACCCCGGCTTCTTCAACGACTACCCCAGCACCCTCATCAACTTCGAAACCGACGGCATGGGCAAGACGATCAGCCTGATCCAGGGCCAGACCCGCGTGATGCCCGTGGGCGAGTACGCCTCCCTCGGCGTCACCTTCACCGGCTCCGGCTCGCCTGTCTACTGGGTCAACGACGGCAACGGCGCCTTCGACGTCGCCCAGATGATCGGCGGATCCCCCACCATCTCCATCCCTTCCTCGCTCACCAACACGTTCACACTCGCCTTCTCCACCACGGTCCGAGCCTTCGGCTTCTTTGTGGTGAACAACCGAGGCCTGGACCCCACCGGCCCAACCTTCGTCGTCCGCGACACCGCCGGGAACATCATCGAGACCGCGCAGTTCAGCCCCACCTTCGTGGACGGCACGATCACCTCGCCCAACACCACCGCCGACTACGGCTTCATGGGCGTGCTCACCAGCGTGCCCATCGGCAGCGTCACCATCTCCAAGCAGGCCGCGATCCTCGACGACCTCCGCTTCAGCGCGGTCCCCAGCCCCGGCACCGCGGTCGTCGCCGGCGTGGGTGCGCTGCTGGTCTCACGCCGCCGCCGCGACTGACCCCGCTCACCGCCGCGGGCGAAGGTCCACCACCACCGGGAGGTGGTCGCTCGCCCCGCTGTCGGCCCGATCCAGCCCGACCCGCGCCAGTGACTCGTCGCTCAGCCGCGCCGTATCGAGCACGAACGCGTTCACCGCGTCCGCGTTCGCATCGCTGAACACCACAAAGTCCAGCCGCCCCGGCCCAAAGCTCGAACGCGGGTCGCGCCACGTCGTCACCGTGCGGTCGCCCAGAACCAGCGGGCCCGCGACCGAGAGATCGCTCCCGTCCGCGTCCACCCGGGCCCGCAGCAGGTCCAGCGGCGGCCGCGAGCCCACCAGATTCAGATCCCCGCCCACGACCCGCACCGCCCGCGGGAACGATGCCGCCGCCGACGCCATGAACTCGTTGATCGCCCTCGCCTCCGCCATCCGCTGGCGGTCCTCCGAGCTGTCCTTGGTCCCGCAGCACTTCAGGTGCGTCGAACCCACGATGAACTCGCCCTGCGGCGTGATCACCCG
The DNA here is from genome assembly GCA_023434205.1 of Planctomycetota bacterium. GTDB lineage: Bacteria > Planctomycetota > Phycisphaerae > Phycisphaerales > UBA1924 > JAEYTB01. The sequence continues at coordinate 12,480 of JAEYTB010000038.1, forward strand.
CCCAGCCACAAACCGCACCGGCTTGCGCGGCGACTTCTCATCCTTCCCCGGCACGCTCAGCGCATCGGTGCGGAACGGCACCATCGTGTACCGCGACACGATCGCCACGCCCCCGCCGTTGCTGTTGTCCCCCGCCGCCTTGCGAACGTTCCACTGCGTCTGCCCGTCCACCAGCGCCGTGAACCACGCCTGCACCGCCGCGGCGTCCCCTTCCTCCCACTCGCTGATCAGCACCACGTCGGGCTGCAGCGCCTGAAAAATCCGCTGAAACCGCTCCGCCTGGCTCACCGGGTTCGACTTCTCCACATTGAACGCCATCACCCGCACCGCGTCCGCGGGCTTGACAGGCAGGTCCACCACCGCCCCGCCACCATCCCCCGCCGCCGTCGGCGCCTCCGCAATGAACGGGTCCGAGTACCCCGTGATCCGCCCATCGCCCCCGTACAGCGCGATGATCCCGCTCACAGGCCCCTGCGACCGAAGCCCACCCTGCGGCAGCAGCTCCCCGTTCCGCGGCGTGCGCGAAACCCGCATCTCGTACCAGTTCGACGCGTACGTCGGCGTACACACCAGGTCCAGATCATCCAACGGCACCGGCGTCCGCCGCCCCTCCGAATCCACCGCGTGCGCCACCACGCCGTTCCGGCTGACCGCCCCCTCCCGCGGCGAGAACTCGATCTCCAGATCCACCCCCAGCGTGCTGAACCCCTGCAGGTTGCTGGTCCGCCCCGTCGCCGTGCTGGCGTCCAGGTCCAGCTGAACCGAGGTCGTGACCGGCGCCGCCTGGAGCGTGTACTGCGCGTTCTCCACCGCGAACCGCAGGTACAGGTACCGCTCATCGGCCACCATCGCCGCGTCCGCGGGCCAGTCCGAAATGTCGCCGTCGAGCGTGATGACGCCCTGGGGCAGATCGGCCGCCGATGCGCTCACGCGCTGGCCGCTCTGCCCGCACGCGCCGAGCACCAGCATCAAAGCCGCTGAAAGGATGACCGTGGAAGAAGAACGACCGGTGAGAAGTGACGGGCTCATGGGTCGCCACTATCGCCCAGCCGGGCTGTTCCCGCAACCCGCCCCCTCCCGGTTGGGTCGTGTCGGGGTTTTACCCCCGTTTCAGCCCAGGGTGCGAGGGGCTCCCGTACCTAATGGGCTTGAGGCGCCTTTCGCGAAAGGGGAACCGGATGCAGGCTCACGATCACGCCCGACCCGCCAGGCAGAAGAACGTCGGTTCCGCCGAGCGGGCGGCCTCCGTCCTCGGCGGCGGTTGGCTCGCATGGAAGGGCCTCCGCCGCGGCGGGCTGACCGGCGTCGCCGCCGCCATCGCGGGCGTCGCCCTCCTCCGCCGCGGAGCCACCGGCCACTGCGCCCTCAAACAGAAAATGGGCCTGGGCCGGGCCGGCCCCGCTCAGCCGCACGACTACTTCGACCGCGGCGTCCACGTCGAGGAATCCGTCACCATCCAGGCCCCGGTCGCCCAGGTCTACGCCTTCTGGCGCGACTTCCAGAACCTCGCCCGCTTCATGCAGAACGTCAAGTCCGTCGAGGTCCTCGACGACCGCCGCTCCCACTGGGTGGTAAAGGGCCCCGCCGGCGAGGTCGAGTGGGACGCCGAGATCATCAACGAGGAGCCCGACCGCCTCATCTCCTGGAAGTCGCTCCCGGGAGCCGAGGTCAACAACACCGGCACCGTGCAGTTCCGCCAGGCCCCCGGCGGCCGCGGCACGGAAGTCCGCGTCGTGCTCGAGTACCTGCCCCCCGCCGGCCGCGTCGGGCTCGCCATCGCCAAGGTCCTGGGCAAGACACCCGGCTCGGACGTCCGCGAAGACCTCCGGCGGCTCCGCCAACTGCTCGAGACCGGCGAGGTCCCTTCGACCGATGGCCAGCCCCGGGGCAAGGGCGGCATGAAGGGCCGCCTCCAGACCGCCGCCGTCGCCGGCTACGCGCGAAGGGCCGGACGCACCGACACCCCCGGCCGATTCGGACGCTCCCACCAGGAACGCACCGAGAACGACGAGACACGCAGCCCGGCGCGAAACGACCCGTCGCGGCGCGGGGCCGACGCCCCCGCCCCCACCAACACCCAGCCGCAGGGAGGTTGAAAGTTGAAAGCACTCTGCTGGAACGGCCCGCGCGACATGCGCGTCGAGGAAGTCCCCGACCCCAGGATCATCAACCCGCGCGACGCGATCGTGCGCGTCACCTCCACCACCGTCTGCGGCTCCGACCTCCACCTCTACGACGGCTACATCCCCACGCTCATGGCCGGCGACATCCTCGGCCATGAGTTCATGGGCGAGGTCGTCGAGGTCGGCCCCGGCGTCCACAACCTCAGCGTCGGCGACCGCGTCGTCGTCCCCTTCTGCATCGCCTGCGGCGGCTGCTACTTCTGCAAGCGGGCCCTCTTCTCCCTCTGCGACAACACCAACCCGCACGCCGACTGGGTCGAAAAAATGTACGGCTTCAGCACCGGCGGGCTCTTCGGCTACTCCCACATGTTCGGCGGCTACGCCGGCGGCCAGGCCGAGCTCGTCCGCGTGCCCATGGCCGACATCGGGCCCTTCAAGATCCCCGCCGGCGTCTCCGACGAGCAGGCCCTCTTCCTCACCGACATCTTCCCCACCGGCTACATGGCCGCCGAGAACTGCCACATCCAGCCCGGCGACACCGTCGCCGTCTGGGGCGCCGGGCCCGTCGGACAGTTCGCCATCCGGAGCGCCTTCCTGCTGGGCGCCGAGCGAGTCATCGCCATCGACCTCGTCCCCGACCGCCTCATGCTCGCCGCCACCGCCAGCGGCGCAGAAACCCTCAACCTCGAGGACGCCGACATCTACGAATCCCTCCGCGACCTCACCGGCGGCCGCGGGCCCGACGCCTGCATCGACGCCGTCGGCATGGAAGCCCACGGCATGGGCGCCATGGGCGTCTACGACAAGGTCAAGCAGTCCCTCATGCTCGAGAACGACCGCCCCCACGTCCTCCGCCAGATGATCCACTGCTGCCGCAAGGGCGGAACCCTCTCCGTCCCCGGCGTCTACTCCGGCCTCATCGACAAGTTCCCCTACGGCGCCGCCTTCGGCAAGGGCCTCACCATCAAGGGCGGCCAGACCCACGTCCACCGCTACCTGCCCGACCTGCTCGACCTGATCGTCAACGGCCGCGTCGACCCCAGCTTCGTCGTTTCACACCACATGCCGCTTGAGGAAGGCCCGCAGGCCTACGAGATGTTCCTCCACAAGCGCGACGCCTGCATGAAGGTCGTGCTGACCCCGGGCCGTGATGCTGACAGCCGCACCCGCCGCGCCGCCGCAGAGCACGAGGTCCCCGCATAACCAGCGAAGACCATCTCGACTCGTGCCACCGAGATGTCCTCATCTCGGTGCCCCTTCAGTTCGATGATCCCCCCACCCTCGCCCGCGGCACAGCCCCCAGCAGCGCCCGCGTATACCCATGCGCCGGGTTCTCCAGCACCTGGTCCCGGTCCCCCACCTCTACGATCTTCCCCTTCAGCATCACCGCGATCCGCCGGCACACGTGCTGAATGACGTTCATGTCGTGGCTGATGAACAGGTACGACAGCCCCAGCTCCGCCTGAAGGTCCGTCAGCAGGTTGATGATCTGCGCCTGCACCGACACATCCAGCGCGCTCGTCGGCTCGTCGCACACGATGAACTTCGGCCTGAGCGCAAGAGCCCGCGCGATCCCCACCCGCTGCCGCTGCCCACCCGAGAACTCGTGCGGGTAGCGCGTCGCCGCCGCCGCGTTCAGCCCGCACCGCTCCAGCAGTTCCCCCACCCGCCGCGCCAGTTCGGCCGGGCGCCCCGCCATCCCGTGGACCACCAGCGGCTCGCCCACGATCTCCCCCACCGTCATCCGCGGGTTCAGGCTGCTCGCCGGGTCCTGGAACACGATCTGCATATCCCGCCGCAGCCGCCGCAGTTCCGCCCGCCCCGCCCCCAGCACATCCCGCCCCTGGAACACCACCCGCCCCGACGTCGGCTCCAGCAGCCGCAGCACCGCCCGCCCCACCGTGGGCTTTCCCGACCCCGACTCCCCCACCAGCCCCAGCGTCTCGCC
>JAEYTB010000097.1 GCA_023434205.1 Planctomycetota bacterium
GTGCCGTCGGCGCCGGGGACAAACTCCTGGATGATGTACCAGTTGATGGACTCGTCGCGCGTCCCCGCGGCCAGCCCCAGGCGCGTGCGCTGCAGGCCCATGAGGGCCCGGACCTCCTGGAGCCAGGTGCCGGCCTCGATGTCCATGAAGTTCACGCGGTTGCTGACGAAGCGGATGTTGTCGGCGACGGTGGGCGCCACGCGGAAGTCGATGCCGCAGGGCCGCCAGATGGCCCTGAGGCGGCGGACCATGGCGTCGATGGGCATGGCGGGGTTGACGCCCGTAGTCGTCGTGGAGTCGATGCGGACCAGGTGCGGCGTGAGGGTGACGCGCAGGAGCGAATGGACACGGACATCGGCCTCGGCGAGGATCGGGCCGGTGGCCGAGCCGAGGTGGATCCGCAGCGCGGCAGTCCCCTGCGCCGCGCCGGTCACCCACAGTTCGCCGCTCATGGGCAGCGGGCCGCCGTTGGCGGCGTTCACCGTGAGCACGGAGGGGTCGGAGCTGCTGGCGTAGAGCGGCGCGTTGGGGTCAATGTCCTCGGCGATGACGCCCACGCGGACCGAGTCGCCCCGCACGACGCCGAAGGTCGGGCCGCGGACGGTGGTCTCGCCCCAGGGGCCGGGGCGGGTGCCCATCTTGTAGCCGCGGTCGTCGATCTCGGGGGAGTCGATGTGCGGGAGCTGGCCGTGGTTCCAGCGTCGGAACTTGAGCGGGACCACGATCCGCCATTCGTCCATCGCAACGACGTCGATCATGTCTCGGCACTCCCGCCCACGGCGTCGTTCATCGCGTTGCGCGTGCCCTCGCCGACGACCGAGTCGAAGGTCAGGCCGGCGTCGAGCTGGAAGTCCTGGATGGCCTTGTCGGTGCGGCGACCCATGCTGCCATCGACGCCGTCGCGGGTCTCGCCGGCGGGGCCGAGCTGGTACCCCAGCGTGCGGAGGCGGCGCTGCCAGCCGATGACCTGCGTGGCGGGCTCGAAGGGCGCATCGCGGAAGGTGAGCCTGTACTGCGCGACGGGCGAGCCGGCCACCAGCAGTTCAAGGACCGTCTCGGCGTTGGGACGGCACTGCACGGCGATGAGTCCGTCGTCGCCGGTGGTGCCGGACTGGGTCTGGCGGCCGTCGATCATGACGCGGTATTCCAGGCCGGGGATGCCGCGGTCGTCGCCCTCGGGCACGCCCGGGGACTTCTGGAAGAAGAGTTCCATGGTGCGGACGTTGAGGGTGTTGTGCCCCGCCGCCTCGTGGATCAGCCTGGCGATGTGCTCGAGGATCACTGGCCGTAGACCTCCTTGAGCTTGCGGCGGAAGGCGTCGTCCACCTGCCCGCTGACCGTGAGGTCGTGGAGGGTCTGGAATCGCTTGACGACGCCCTCGAAGTCCGCGTCGGGGTTGAACCCCAGCTGCCGGAGGCGCTGACGCACGCCCGCGTCGGTGTCGATCGGGTTGAGGTGGCCCAGCGAAAGGTAGAAGCGGCGCTCGTGCCCGTCCTTCTTGATGCGCAGCTCGCCCTCGACCGCCTCGGGGGGGATGGACTCCTCGAGGAAGCCGTCGGAGTCGGTGGTGCCGTTGCGGGAGCGGCCATCGACGATGAGCACATAGTTGGCGTTGGCCTGGGCCTCGTCGTCCACGAGCACGCGGATGCGGAGCTTGCCCGGGACGCCCTTGCGGCGGTAGCGGTGCTTCTGCTCGGTGGCGCAGGACTCTTCCTTGATCTCCTTGTCGGGCACGAACAGCTCGTCTCCCGCCTGGAGCACGTTGGGGTCGGCGCGGAGGCGGCGCAGCTCCTCGTTCTCGGGCCGGTCCCAGACGGTCTTCCAGAAGAAGCCGTGGCGGTCCGCGACGCTCAGCACGCACTCACCCTCGCTGACGCGGTGCATAGGCATGGTGTTTCAGGCGGGCTCCCAGGCGTCTTTGTCGAGCTTGGGGAACGTGACCTTCACGGACCCGGGCTCAAGGCCCTCGACACGCGCGAACCCCTTCTCATCGAGCGTGCCGGTGTGTACCGAGCCGTCGGCCATCGTCATGCGGTAGGGCTCGCCCGGCACGGGCTGGTCGTCCATGTCGATCAGCTCGATCTCGATCCACGTGGTCTGGACCTCCTCGCCGGGCTCGGGCTCTTCCCGCGGCTTGAAGGGCTTGGCCTTCTGCTCGCCGGGGGTCTGCGCGGCACGCTCGGCCTGAGCGGCCTGCATCTCCGCGGCCTCGCCGGGGTCCGCGACGACAGCTTCCTCGGGCGCGACGGGCTCCGCGGGTGCGACGATGGACGGTGCTTTAACGGACTTGGGGCTTGCCATACGTTCTCTCCCGTCAACCGATCATCACCGAGCCGCCCTTGACGTTGCAGACGCCCGAACCCTCGAGGGTGGTCGTGGCGCCCTTGAAGTCGGCCGTCCCCGAGCCCTCGACCTTGGCGGTGGCGCCCTTGGCCTCGAAGCCCGCGGTCGCCTCGATCTTGCAGTCGCTGCCCGCCTTGATCTCGGTCGCGGCGTCGGTCTCGATCGTCAGCTTGGTGGTCTTGATGTTGATGCCGCTGCTGTCGATGGCGATGTACGACTCCCCCACCTTCAGCGTGATGTTCGTGTCGCACTCGATGGCGAGGGTGTCGGCCTTGATGGAGACCTGGCCCGCGCACTCCTCGGAGTGGTCGCCGGCGTACTGCTGGAGCACGTCCCCGTCCACCTTCAGGGACTGGCTGCCGGTGATCTCCACCGCCTCCTTGCCGCCGATCTTGACGTTGCGGTCGTTGCCGATGTCTTCCTTGTGGTCGTTGGCGATGGTCTCGGACCGGTCGTGCTGGACCTCGCTGTGGCTGTCGTTGACGATGATCTCGTGGTGGTCGTTGCCGATGTGGACCACGCGGTCGTTCTTGACGCGGATGTGCAGGTCCTTCTCGGCGTGGATAAAGACCTGCTCCTCGCCCTTCCTGTCCTCGAAGCGCAGCTCGTTGAAGCCCTCCCCGCCCTTGCTGGAGTTGCTCTTGATGGTGGACATTGTCTTGTTGTCGGGCAGCGGGTAGGGCGGCATGCACTCGCCGTTGTAGACGCGCCCGGTGATGATGGGGCGGTCGGGGTCGCCCTCCAGAAACTCGACGATGACCTCCTGGTCCTTGCGGGGGATGAACATGGCCCCCCACTTCTTCCCGGCCCAGAGCTGCGCGACGCGGATCCAGCAGGAGCTGGTGTCGTCCGAGGGGCTCCAGCGGTCCCAGTGGAACTTGACCTTCACGCGTCCGAACTCGTCGGTCAGGATCTCCTCGCCGTCGGGCGCGGTGATGATGGCGGTCTGCGGGCCGTTGATGAGCGGCTTGGGGGTGGTGCGGCGGGGACGGATCTGCACGTCGGCGGGCACGCAGGTGAAGCTGCTCTTGAAGAGCTCGGCCGGGTTGTCGCTGGGCTTGCCGAAGGAGTCCTCGGTCGCCTCGCAGACCATCGAGGTGACCACGTAGTCGCCGTCCTGGTCGGTGCGGGCGGCGCCGGAGAGCGTGAACTTGGAGCCCACCGTCAGGCCGCGGGCGTCGGACTTGGCCTTGGCGACGCTGTGGTGCATCGCGAACTCCTCGATGCGCATGGCGGCGCGGGTGTCGCCGTGGGCCTTCTCGAGGTAGTCGCCGGGGTAGTCGAAGACCTCCCATCCGGCCAGGGCGTGGCTGCCCTTGAGCTCCTTCTCGGAGTTGAGGTCTTTGGAGGGGACCTTGAAGTCGAAGTCGCGGAGCGAGTGGCGGCCGGGCATCAGCCGTTTCTCCAGGCTCCACTCGGTGATGCCCTGCTGGTCCATCATGGAGCCGGCGTGGCAGGGGATGGTCGCGTACCCCTCGGCCTCGGTGTGGGCGCTGGGGGCGTCGGCGAGCACGAGCTTGTGCTTGCCGTCCTCGTGCTTGAAGAAGTAGTAAATGCCCTCGTGCTCCATCAGGCGGGAGACGAAGTTAAACCCGGTCTCGCGGTACTGGACGACGTACTCCAGCTCCTGGTACTCGCCGGTCAGCGCATCCTCCACCATCTCGCCGCAGCCGAAGTCGGCGAAAATCTCCTTGATGATGTCGGGGATCTTCTTGTTCTGAAAGATGCGGCAGTCGGCGGAACGCGTGAGGAACCACAGCCAGGGGACGATGGTCGCGGAGTAGACGTTTGCGGCGTCGCTGCCCTCGCCGCCACCCTGGACGAAGCGGGAGACGTAGCCGTTGAGGAAGCGGGTGCCGCCCTGGTCGGTCTCCAGGCGGATCGTCACGTTCTCGCCGACGATCGCGTCGTAGTCGATCTCGGTGTCCTCGCTGTAGAGCTGGACCTCGATCGAGAAGGGGCGGCTGATCTCGTCCACCAGCTTGAAACTCTGGAGGATGAGCACGTCGTCGCCCAGCGGGGTTGCGATGGCGAGCTTGCGGGAGGCTTGTGTCCAGGTAGGCATGGCGGACCTGCTTTCTGACGGCTAGGAGACGGACTGCTTGGATCGGCGCTTGCCCTGGCCCAGGGCCAAACGCTCGAGGGTGTCGGCGAGCTCGCCCTTGTCACGGGCGCGGAAGAGCGGCACGAGCTGCTCGGCGAGGGTCGCGCGCCGGCTCACGGGGCGGAGCTTGACCATGTCGATGAACGCGCGGGCCTGCGAGCCGTCGGGGTCCGGCACGGTCATCAGCAGCTTGGCCTGTGAGAGCCAGCGCGGGTTGCAGCGGATCTTGACGACCTGGCCCTGGAACTCGATGTTCCGGTAGCGGTCGGGGATCGTGAACTCGGGGACCTCGTCCTCGGCGTTGCCGGCGCCTTCGGCGATCATCGGCGGGGTCTCGATCTCCACCACCCCCACCGCGTACCTGGCGTCGCGCGCGGGGCCGTCGGGGATCGAAGCGCGGGGCGAGCCGAGCGGCCACCCATCCTCCAGCGACGGGAAACCGTCCTCAAGGATGCCGTAGACCCCCGGTGTGCGCCGCGCTGCCACGACCTTACCCCCTTACTCGAAGCTGTACACGAACTCGCTGTCCTTGACGCCGATGTGGACCTTGGTGACGGGCTTCTCCGCCATCAGCCGCTCCAGCAGCTCGCGTCCCACGGCGGGCAGCACCTGGCGCGTGATGATCGCGTCGATGGCGCGGGCGCCGCTGTCCAGCTCCGTCACGCGGCTGACGATGGTGTCCTCCACCGCCGGGTCGAAGCTGAAGGGGACCTTGTGTCCCTCCTGCACGCGCTGGCCCACGCGCCCGAGCTGGAGCTTGATGATGCTGCGCATCATCTCGTCGCTGATGGGGTAGTAGGGCACGATGTTGAGGCGGCCCAGCAACGCGGGCGGGAAGACCTTCAGCAGCGGCTCGCGGATCGCCTTGACCAGCCCCTCGGGGTCGGGCCGCAGGGCCGGGTCCTTGCACATGTTCATCACCAGGTCGGTGCCGACGTTGCTGGTGAGCAGGATAATGGTGTCCTTGAAGTTGATGTCGACACCCTCGCTGTCTTTCATCATGCCCTTGTCGAAGACCTGGAAGAAGACCTCGTGCACGTCGGGGTGCGCCTTCTCCACTTCGTCGAGCAGCAGCACGCTGTAGGGACGGCGCCGCACGGCCTCGGTCATCACGCCGCCCTTGCCGAAGCCGACGTACCCGGGGGGCGAGCCCATCAGCAGGCTCACCTTGTGGGCCTCCTGATACTCGCTCATGTTGATCGTGATGAGCCCCTGGGGCCCGCCGTAGAGCGCCTCGGCGAGCGCCACCGCCGTCTCGGTCTTGCCCACGCCCGAGGGGCCCACGAGCATGAACACGCCGACGGGCCGGCCGGGGTTGTCGAGCTTGGCGCGGGAGAGCTGGATGCGCTGGCCGATGGCCTCGAGCGCGTGCCGCTGGCCGATGACCCGCTTCTCCAGCGTGTCGGCGAGCTTGAGCACGCCCTCGATCTCGTTCTTCACCATGCGGCCCAGCGGGATGCCGGTCCAGTCCGACACCACGGCGGAGACGGCCTGCGCGTCCACGCTGGGGAGGATGAGCGGGTTCTCGCCCTGCATCGCGGTGAGCTGGGCCTGGAGGACCTTGAGCTCCTCCATGCACTTGAGGCGCTCGTCCTCGGAGAGCTTGGGCTCGATCTGTGCCGCGGGCTTCTCGCCGGTGGGCGTCAGGGGCGCTGCGCCGGGGTTCTTGCCCTGGTCGATGGGCTGGTCGGTGCCGCGCCGGAGCTTGCCGCGGAGGTCGAGGATCTTCTCGACCAGGGCCTTCTCCTGGTTGTAGTGGCTCTCGAGCTCTTTGAGGCGGTCGTCGGCGGCCTTGATGTCGGCGACGATGTCGGAGCGGCGGCGGGTGTGGTCGCTGCCGGTGTTGATCTCGCGGTCGATGATCGCCAGCTCGGTGTTGAGTCCGTCGATCCGCTTGCGGGTGTCGTCAATTTCAGCAGGGACGGCGTGCAGGCTCACGGCGACGCGGGCGCAGGCGGTGTCGATCAGGCTCACGGCTTTGTCGGGGAGCTGGCGGCCCTGGATGTAGCGCTTGCTGAGCTTCACGGCGGACTCGAGCGCCTCGTCGAGCACCTGCACCTTGAAGTGCTTCTCCATGACGCTGGCCAGGCCGCGGATCATGAGCAGGCACTTCTTCTCGTCGGGCTCGTCGACCTTGACGACCTGGAAGCGGCGGCTCATCGCCGGGTCTTTCTCGATGTGCTGCTTGTACTCGCTCTGGGTGGTGGCGGCGATGGTGCGGAGCGTGCCGCGGGCGAGGGCGGGCTTGAGGAGCTGCGCCGCGTCGCTGGTGCCCGAGGCGCCGCCCGCGCCCATGAGGGTGTGGGCCTCGTCGATGAAAAGGATGATGGGGCGGGGGCTGGCCTGGACCTCGTCGATCACCTGACGCAGGCGGTTCTCGAACTCGCCCTTCATGCTAGCGCCGGCCTGGAGCAGGCCCAGGTCCAGCTCCAGCACGCGGACGTCCTTAAGCTGCGGGGGCACATCGCCCTTGACGATGCGCTGCGCGAAGCCCTCGACCACGGCGGTCTTGCCGACGCCGGCCTCGCCGGTCAGGATGGGGTTGTTCTGGCGGCGGCGCATCAGCACGTCGATGCACTGGCGGATTTCCTCATCGCGCCCCACGATGGGGTCCATCTTTCCGCCCTTGGCGTTCTCGGTGAGGTCCTTGCAGTACTTGCCCAGGGCCTCCTGCTTGCCGAGCTGGGCGGGGGCCATGGCGCCGCTGGCCTCGCCGGGCGCGCCGCTGATGCCCCTCTGGTCCGCCGCGGCGAGCACCGCCTCCGGGCTGCCGTCGGTGATCTTCAGGAACTGGCTGCCGAGCTGCTCGGGGACGATCTTGGTGAACTGGTGGCTGATGCGCTGGAGGTGGGGCTTGAGGTTGGTCTCGTTGACCAGCGCGTAGATCACGTGCCCGGTGCGGATGCTGGTCTCGCCCCACTTGAGGCTGGAATAGACCCACGCCCGCTCCACGGCGTCGCTGAGCGAAGCGGAGATGTCCGAGATGGAGTTGGCGCCCTTGGGCAGCTTCTCCAGGGCGCTCTGGGTGTCGGCGACGAGCTGGCCGGCGTCAAGCCCGCAAGACTTGATGATGCGGTGCAGGTCGCTGTCCTGGGTCTGCATGATCTGGTGCAGCCAGTGGACAAGCTCCACGTAGGGGTTGCCCCGCAGCTTGCAGAAGACCGTGGCGCCCTCGAGGGCCTTGTAGCCGATGCTGTTGAGCCTGCCGAACAGCGCCGAACGTGAAATGCCTTCGCCCATCTCTCACTCCCCATCCCGCGCATCGCGGGGGTCTGTACGCGTCAAGTCTAGTTCCGGCTCCGGATCGTCAGGTCGGCGCGGTCTTCTTCGGCCTCGCCGCTGTAGTTCCACGTCGTCCACCCCAGGGCGGCGCCCTTGCCGAGCTGCACCTTGGGGACCTCTTCCCGCTTGAGGATGACCTGGGCCTCCCACGAGAACTCGTCGCCCACGAAGTTGCGGATCCAGGCCTCCAGCCGCTTGGCCGTGCGGCTGGTGGGGAGGAACCGCTGGTAGTCGGCGTAGCTCATCGGCCCCAGGCTGATCTTGAACTTGCCCTGGCAGTCCCACACCCTCCGGCCCGCCACCGCGCCGCCCAGCGGCCCGCCCAGCGAGGAGGGGGTCCGGTCCACGGGGTCTCCCCCCAGCACGCAGTGCGCCGAGTCGGGCAGGTCCAGCCAGTGCCCCGCGAACTCGTCCACCATCACCGGCACGCCAAGGTACTCCTGAAGGATGGCGCGGAGCCCCTCGGGCCCGGGGGCGCCCGCGGCAAGCCGCCCGGCGAAGTGGAGCTTCGCCGTGTCGGGCACGCGGTCGCGCAGGCGCAGCGAGTCCATGCCCAGGCCGATCAGCGACCCGATGTACGTGGCGTACGGGTCCTCGTCCTCGAGCAGGGCACGCTCGCGCTGGTCGTGCGTGATGGTGTTGGGGTCGAAGCCCGCCGCGGCCATGGAGCGGTCGTAGCTCGCGGGCATCTGGTTGACGGACCAGGCCCGGTAGAAGAGGCTGACGAGCCGGTGGTTGAAGACGTCCAGGAAGCGGGAGAAGGTGAAGTCTTTGGCGTGCAGCTCGCGCTCGATGGCGTACTCGGCCAGGTGCAGGGGGAGCGGGCCGTGGGGGCCGAGCATGCCCATGAACGCGACGAACAGCCGGCCGGGCGTGTTGTGCTTGGGCGGGTCGTAGCGGTTGAGCGTGTTCTGCGGGAACGCGAGCGAGGGCTGCTGGCAGAAGCGGATCGGGTCGTCCTCGACGCGGTCGGAGAGGCCGGTGCCCTGGATCTGCGGGTGCAGCGCATCCAGGCGGCGGACGGTCTGGAAGAAGTCGTAGTTCCAGGTCTCGTACGCAAGGTTGCTGAGGAAGTCTTCCAGGCCCTGGTGGTCGGCCTTGCGCTGGCTGAGCTTGCGGACCTTGGGTTGGCCGGCCTTGCCCTCGGCGGGCGTGTCGGAGAGCGCACCGTGCCCGTTCACGCCGTTGGGCGCGGTCATCATCGCCTCGAGCGGGTCGAGGTCGGCCGGCGGCGGGCGGGTGCCCGGCGCTACAGGACCGGGCGTTGTCCGACCTTTGGACTCCAACGCATGATCTCCCCTCGTTCCACCGTGCTGATGACCGTCTCGGTGAACGAGTTCATGGATACGTATCGGGCGAAGAACTGCTCGAGCACCGCGCCGAGCACAAAGACCCCCGTGCCCTCGAAGAGCGCCTCCTCGAAGGTGATGTTGACCTCCAGGCCGCGGGCGAAGGCAATGACGCCCGGGATGGGCACGCGCCGGGTGATGGCGGCGGTCGAGATCGTCTTGAGACCCTCGACCTGCTTGCGCGTGGCGGCGTCGGCCGTGCTGCCGTAGAGCCGCAGCAGGTCGCGGAGCGCCGCGGCCCCCTGCCGCTCCTCGGGCGTGATGCTGCCGTCCCCGTCCAGGTCCTCGTCCATCAGCGAGAGGTAGTTGAGCTTGAGGTGGCTGATGAGCCGCCAGCTCGTCTCGCCCTCGGCGTGGCTGGGGCGCGGGGGCGTGGGCCCGGCGATCACCCGCACAGACTCAACAGGGGCCCCGATCTCCATGGTGAAGTCGGTCTTGCCCTTGCCCACAGGCATCTGCAGCGGCAGGTCGCGGTTGGTACACAGCGTCTCGACCGAGAGCTGCTTGAGGTCGGTGTTGAACGGCGCGTTCGCCGCGTCCACCAGCGCCACGTACACCTCGCTCCCCGCGTAGCTGGAGCGGGAACCCTGCCGCCGCTCCCGCTCCGAGAGAGCCCGCGGGACGCGGTTGGTGGCGTAGTACGCCGGCGCGGAGGTGTCCGCATCGGTCGCGGAATAGAACGGCCGGAACACCGTCTCCTCGTTCGTCCCCGCGCCGAAGCCCACCAGGCGGGTGACCTTGTACACCTCAAAGTCCAGCGGGCGGGTGCGGTCGGGGATCACCTGGAACTCGCTCGCCCGGTCGCTCACGAAGATCCGGTCGGCGCGCTTGGGGAACAGGTTGACGGCGGGCGTGCAGTGCAGCGCGAAGGTGCCGGCGTCCACGGCCCCCTCGAGCTCGGGGATCTCCTGCGTGAACGCGACGATCACGTCCAGGGCCATGCCCTCGCAGCGGCGCATCGCCGCGCCAATGCCCTTGAGGTCCACGAACATGAACCGCTGGGGGAACGCGAAGTACTCGTGCAGCAGCCGGTAGCCCTGGAACCCGCGCGCGTCGTAGGGCAGCAGCGCCTCGGCGGCGCTGTAGCCGGCCCGGCGGATGATGTCCGGCGCGAAGGTCTCCTGCCACGGTCCCACGGCGTTGCCGGACATCGCCGGGCGCACCACGATCGAGCGCGCGTGGGAGAAGAGCTGCTCGTAAAGGCGGCCGGGGGTGGAGTCCCCGCCGCGGAGGAACAGCCGCAGATCGTCCAGCTTCACCTTGGAGAACGGCACGGCGCCGGTGGTCCGCAGCCGCAGGCGGACGGCGGCGCGGACGGGCCCGCGCCCGATCTGGAGCTGGCCCAGCGCGGCCTGCCCGCCCCAGGGGCGTGCAAGGTCGAGCATGCCGACGTTGCGGGTGTAGTACTGCGCGTCCTCAACCCGCATCGACCACAGGCGGGTGTCGTGGGCGGTGCGGAACTCGCACGAGCCCAGATCGCGGGTGGCGGGGCTGCGGAGCACCGTGCCGCGGGGGATGTGGTAGCCGTCGGCCAGGCCGGCCTCGCCGGGGTCCTGGTTGAACTGCACCACGCACATGCTGGGCGTGGGGGCGAGGTAGGTGGGGTAGACGGTTTCGAGGAGGTTCTGGGTGAAGCGGGGGAACTCGGAGTCGAGCTTGAGCTGCACGCGTGCCGTGAGGAACGCGAAGCCCTCGAGCAGCCGCTCGACGTAAGGGTCGACGCAGGGGAAGTCCTCGATCGCCAGGCGTCCGGCGATCTTGGGGAACTCGCGCGCGAACTCCTTGGCCCCGGATTGCAGGTGCCTGAGTTCACGGTCGTAGTAGCGGAGCAGTCGCCGGTCCATGGTCTCTCCGTTAGCGCGCGGTCCCCGACTTCACCTCACAGCGTCCGGTCTCCAAGTCCAACTGCGTCCGCAGCAGCAGCGGCTCGGGCATGGGCAGCGGGCACAGCTCACCCGTGATCTCAAAGCCCACGGTGTTCCCGCTCCCGTCGCGCCGCCCGGCCGCCATCGACACCGCCCGGACCCCGAGCGTCTTGCGCATGATGCGCGGCTCAAACGCCGCCACGGCGTCGAGAACCATCTGCTCGAGGCGGCTGGGGCTGACGTTGGACGCGGTGCGGCCGGTCAGGTCGGGCATGCCGTAGTTGACCGTGCTCCTGGCAACCAGAGGGAACTCGTACATCTCGTCATCGAGCGGGTGGCAGCCGGCGTTGAGCAGCCACGAGAGGTCGCGCAGCACCGCCTCTCGCAGCTGCCGCATCGACATCACGCGCCGCTCGCGGCTCTCCTGCGAGTTCTTGGGGTCATCGTCGCGGAGGCGGTCGAGCAGCGACGGCTGGAGTTTGTCGGTCGTCGTCAGCTCAGCCATTGGCGTCCCCCGGCTTGAGCGAGCTATCGAACGCCAGCCCCGCGGTGTTCCCCGGCTGCTCGGCCAGAGGGTTGAGCGGGCCGTCGCCCACGCGCACCGAGCGGACCTCCATCAGCGGGTACTCGCCGGAATCGGTCGCGAGCAGACGCTGGCCGATGGGGTACTGTGAACCGGCCTCCTCCACGAACTCTGTTTTGCGCGCCAGCCGCACGGCGGGCTCGTGCCTCGCCTGCTCGGAGCCGGGGTAGCGCACGGGGATCAGCCCCACCGACTGCCCGCCCGCGCTCCACACGAAGTTGGCCGGCAGCCACACCACATCGCGGAGGTCCGCAGGCCGATCGACCTTCAGCAGCGCGATGCGCTGCCACGGAATCCAGTAGTACTTGCCGTCCACCACCGCCTCGAGCATCGGGCCCAGCCGCTCGTCCGCATCGGCGATCCACTCGAACGGAACAGGCTCTGATTCCTCGTCCCCCACCACGATCTTCCCGGCCACCGCGGGCGCCGCCTCAAAGGCCCGCGCCCGGAGGTCCGCCGCGGCGGTGTGCTGGCCCGCGGCGGTCATCGCCGCGGCCTGGATCACCCAGCTCACCCACTCCTCGGGCTCCCCGAGCACGAGCGGCGTGCGCTTGCCCGCCCACACCTGCTCGCGCAGGAACTCGCACAGGATGGCCTGCCGGCAGACCTGGGCCATGAGGTTGTTGCCCGCGTCCATCTGTGCCGCGGTCTGGAGCTGCGTCTGCGCCCGGTCCCACTGGCCCATGACGGCCAGGACCTGGAACAACATGACGCGGAGTTTGGCGTCGGCGGGGTTGGACCGCACCTTGGCCTCGACGGCCTTGAGGCACTCGTCCAGCTTTCCCTGCTTCAGAAGTTCTTCCGGAGTCATTCTTTACGCGCCCCCCGCGGACCTCGGCCGCGCTGGTCACTGGTCCTTGGTTTCACGCGCCCCACGATACCCGATTCACCGCGGCGCACAACCGCCCCCCGCCCCCTATGGGGCTACAGGGGCCTTTCGAACGTCTCGATCTGCATTGCCCGGAACACAACTTCGACGGTCTCTGTCACGTCGGCCCCCGTGCTGGCGGCCTGGACGCTGGTGATCAGGCAGTCCTTGAACTCGGCGCGGAGGTAAACGAACGGGTCGTCGCCGAAGGGCATGACGGCCTCGAAGGCCACCACGGGGATGGGCCGGCCCGTTGCACAGGCCTGGAACAGCCCGACCGAAGATCGGTCGTAGCGGTGGGTGAACGAGAACGCCTGGACCTCGGCGTCACCCCCCCGCATGCCGCCCTCGGGCGCAGGGACAACCTCCTGGGACACCCCCCAGCTCACGCCCGAGACGTTGATCCACTTTGGGTGGCGGGCGTCCTTGCACTCGCCCTCGATGCCGTCCACCTTCAGGAAGCCGTCCAGTGCCATCGCGCCGATCCCCTTGGGTCAGGCGTGCGCCGCCTGGTCATAGACGGCCTCAACCTCGCCGCCGAACGCCGCACCGGTCTTGGAGTTCTGCTCCTGGTAGACCAGCCGCACCTGGCGGTACGCGAGGGTGATCGTTTCGGTGGGCAGCGCCCCCTCGGTGTTGACCGAAACGTTGGTGATCAGGCAGTCGTTGAAGACCGCTTTGAAGTAGATCAGGGGCTTGTCGCCGCCGGCGGTGCGGGCATGGAACTCGGCGGTGGGGATCTGCTTGCCGGTCACACAGTACAGGAACAGCGCGGGCGAGCCCTTGTGCATGCCCTGGGTGAAGGTGAAGGGCCGGACTGAGGGGTCGTCGGCGACCAGCTTGCCCTCTTCGCCGATGGCGAAGTCGCTCACCTCGCAGCCGAAGCTGAAGGCCTCGACGTCGATCCAGTGCTTGTGGTCGGGGTCCTTGGACTCGCTGGTGATGCCGTCGAGCCGCAGGAATCCGTCGAAGTCGTTAGACATGGGTCGCTCCCCGGGCGGCCGTCCAGTGGTCATAGAACCCCCGCGGCGGGAGGCCGCCGCGGGGGTGTCGGTTCAACAGTCAGGAACAGGGAAGGGATCAGAGCTTCTTGTTGGTCTTCTGGTCGTAGCCGCCTTCGACCTCGGACAGGACGCCGCCCTTCTCGTTCTGCTCCTTGTACTTGAACTTGACCTCCGAGTACTGGATCTCGACGGTCTCGCCGGGGATCTCGTTCTCGGTGCCGCCCATCACCTGCACGCTGGTGACGAGGCAGTGCTTGAAGGTCACCGTCAGGTACTCGAGCTGCTCATCGCCCGCGGACTTGCGGGCGGTGAACACGACCTCGTCGATGTGCTTGCCCGTCGCCGCGGCGACGAACAGAGGGATCGAGCCCTTGTGGTAGGTCTGGTTGAAGCTGAACGCGTTCAGCGTGGACTTGCCGGCGGAAAGGCCGCCGCCGGTGGCGACCGACGTGGACTGCTGCACACCGTAGGAGAACGACTGCACGTCGATCTCGTTCTTGTGCTTCTGGTCCTTGGACTCGCCGGAAATGCCGCTGATCTTGAGGAATCCGTCAAAAGGCATGGCCAACACTCCTTCCTAAACACGGGACCTGCGGTCCCAGATTATCCAGAGGGGCAAGCCCATCGCCGGACCCTCGGGCAGTTCGAGATCTCAGCCGCCGGCCTTGGCCGACGGCAGCTTGGAAACGAGCCGGAGGGACACGGTCAGGCCCTCGAGCTGGTAGTGCGGACGGAGGAAGAACTTCGACGAGTAGTAGCCGGGGTTGCCGGGGATTTCCTCGACCTTGACCTCCGCCGCGGCGAGCGGACGGCGGGCCTTGGTGTCTTCCGAGGAGTTCGCCGGATCGCCGTCGACGTACTGCTTGATCCAGTTGTTGAGCCACTGCTCCATCGCCGGCCGCTCCTTGAAGGAGCCGATCTTGTCCCGCACCATGCACTTGAGGAAGTGGGCGAAGCGGCAGGTGGCGAACAGGTAGGGCAGGCGGGCGCCCAGGTTGGCGTTCGCCGTGGCGTCCGGGTCGTCGTACTCGGCGGGCTTGTGGAGGCTCTGGGCGCCGACGAACACCGAGTAGTCGGTGTTCTTCCAGTGGGAGAGCGGCATGAAGCCGTTCTTGGCCAACTCCGCCTCGCGCCGGTCGGTGATGGCGATCTCGGTGGGGCACTTCATGTCCACGCCGCCGTCGTCGGTCGGGAAGGAGTGGACGGGCAGGCCCTCGACCATGCCGCCCGACTCCACGCCGCGGATGCGGCTGCACCACCCGTAGAGCTTGAAGGCGCGGGTGATGTTGGTGCCCATGGCGTACGCGGCGTTCATCCACGTGTACTTGCTGTGGTCCGCGGCGCCGGTGTCCTCCTCGAACGCGAACTCCTCAACGGGCGCGGTCTTGGAGCCGTAGGGAATGCGGGAGAGCACGCGCGGCATCGCGAG
This sequence comes from Planctomycetota bacterium, assembly GCA_023434205.1. Taxonomy (GTDB): domain Bacteria; phylum Planctomycetota; class Phycisphaerae; order Phycisphaerales; family UBA1924; genus JAEYTB01. The sequence goes on from JAEYTB010000097.1 coordinate 14,828, forward strand.
GCCGATGTAGCGGGCGTCCTCGCTCTCGCGGAGGCTCCGCCACGGGGCGTACTCGGCGGACTGGAAGATCTTGGTCAGGTCGCGAGGGTTGGCCAGTTCCTGCCAGCTCTCCATGTTGAACAGGCTGGGCTTGGGGGAGGTGATGAAGGGGGCGTGGGCCGCGGCGGCGATCTGGGCCATGCCGCCGAGCATTTCCACGTCCGGGGGCGTGTGGTCGAAGTAGTAGTCGCCGATCAGCGCGCCGTAGGGCTGGCCGCCCGGCATGCCGAACTCTTCCTCGTACATCTTCTTGAAGAGCGGGCTCTGGTCCCAGGCGGTGCCCTTGAACTTGGCGATGGTCTTGCCCAGGTCCTTCTTCGAGATGTTCAGGACGCGGATCTTGAGCGTCTCATCGGTCTCGGTGTTGTTGACCAGGTGCGACAGCCCGCGCCACGAGCCTTCCAGGGCCTGGAAGTCGGCGTGGTGAAGGATCTCGTTGATCTGCTGCGACAGCTTCTGGTCGATCGCGGCGATGATCGCCTCGATGCTCTTGACCGCGTCGTCGGAAATCAGCGAGACGCCCTCGAGCGCCTGCGCGGCGAGGGTCTTCACCGCGACCTCGATCGCCTCCTTGGCGTTGCTGGTCTTGGGCTTGAACTCTTTCTTGAGCAGGGCTTCGAGGTCGTTGCCTTCGAGCTGAAGGCCGGAGACCGCGGATTGTGATTGTGCTTCGGACATCGTGAGCTACCTCCCGCGTTGCCGCGGCGGAAACGGGCGTGCGTGAACGGGGGACCGGCCACCCCCACGGGTATGCCGGGTTCAGCTCGGCTTGGGGGCCGAGGCGAGACTCTTGAGCAGTTCCTGATCGGAGAGGACCTTGTTGAGCAGCTGCTCGGCGCCGCCCTTGCCGTCCATGTAGGTCAGCAGGTTGGCCAGCTGCGTGCGGGCCTCGAGCAGCTTGGCCAGCGGCTCGATCTTCTTGGCGATCGCCGCGGGGGAGAAGTCCTCCATGCTCTCGAAGGTGATGTCCACGGGAAGGTTCCCCTCACCCGTGAGGGTGTTGGGCACCTGGAAGGCCACCCGCGGCTTCATGCTCTTGAGCCGCTCGTCGAAGTTGTCGACGTCGATCTCGAGGAACTTGCGGTCCGCGACGGGGGCGAGCGGGTCGGCCGGCTTGCCCGACAGGTCGGCCATCACGCCCATGACGAAGGGCAGGTTGACCTTCTTCTCCGCACCGTACAACTCCAAGTCGTACTCGATCTGCACTCGAGGCGCCCGGTTTCGTGCGATGAACTTCTGGCTGCTGGCCTTTGCCATCCCTTACTTCCTTTCCAAACTGGAACGCTCGATCCGCGCCGGTCGCACGACTCAGTCGCTTGACTCTTCCGGCGGGGTGCTGATGGTGACGAGCATCGACACGTATTCGGGCGTCAGGACCTTTGAAATCTCCAGGAAACTCTTCCCCACCATCTGCTGAGCGGCCGCGACTATAAGCGCCACGGGGCTCGATGGTTCGTTCGCGGCATAGTACCGAGAAATCTTCTCGATTGCCAAGAGCGCATCCTGCGGAGAGTTGACGTCTCCCGCGATCGAACGCCCCCGGCCGCCGCCACCCCCCCCACCCCCGTCACCCTCCTCCGCGGCCCCTTCCTCGCCGACGCCCTCGCCCCCCGCCATGCGGCGGCGGACCTGGATGCCCGCGTCGCGGAGCATCGTCTTGAAGATGTCCGGGGAAGGGCCGACGCCGGCCCCGCACTTTTCGTCAAAGATGGCCTCGATGGCCTCCAGGCACGCGGAGGCCTCTTCGATCGCCGTGGCGATCCCCTCCAGCACCTGCGGGTCTGTCTCCTCGAACGCCGCGTCGATCACCTGAAGGGTCGGTCTTGGTTTGTTAGGGTCGTCGGGGACTTCCAGCGTCCCGCCTGCGATCGCGACGTCCCGCATTGAAAACCGGCCGAGCTGCCGCGACTCGCAGATCGGCGCTTCCTGAACCCGGTCCAGGAACTTGAGCTTGTCGCCGAAGGTCGCCGGGGGGGTCACGAATGCCGAGAGCGCGTTGACCCGCTCCGTGGGGTCGTTGTTGTCCTCGACATCAAGCTGCGGGTACACCGGGTCCCAGTACTGGGTCAGCAGCTCCTGGATGAGCTTCAGGCCATCCCGCAGGCCGGGGTAGCCCTCCAGCCGGACCGCGGCGAGCGTGAGCAGGACGGCCACCCGCAGGTGCTTGCCGCGGGCGAACAGCTCGACGCACCCGTCGCGGACCTCGCGCCAGTCGGGCTCTTCGGGGGCGGAGAACTGGGTCTCTTCCTTGCCCTCAGCGAGCCGCTCAACCTCGAGGTAGCGGCGGTCCCAGCGCAGGTTCTCGCCGGTGGGGTTCTCGTCGGAGAGGGGCTTGAGCAGGCTTTCAACGTTGACTACGGCCACCGAGTACTCCCCCAGGAACGGAAGGTGAGGGCGGGGGGCGGACCATCGGCCCCCTGCGCCCGTGGGCTCCAGCTTAGCGAAGTGAAAGTTGTGCGCCGGTCACGGCCATCTGCAGCTGCTCCTCGGTCATGGCCGGCGGACGGATCTCGTTCATCAGCTTGCGCTTGGGGATCGAGGTTTCGAAGGGCGACAGGCCCAGGGCGTCCAGCCGCGAGAGCACCTCCCCAACCGAACGGATGAACTCGAGCGACTGCTGCTCCGCCGGGGAGCCGCTGGTGGCCCGCTCTTCCAGGTAGGCCCGGAAGCCGGCGCCGTCCGCCTCCTCGGTCTGCGTGCTGTAGTTGTCCCACGCCTCGCCGAGGGTGTCGCGGATGGTCTCGGTGCGGTTCACCAGCACCACGCGGCCCTCCGCATCGAGCTGCTGCTGGCCGTTCTCGTCAACGGCTTCCACGAATACCAGGCGGCGGTACGAGTCCACGGCGGCCTCCACCGTGCTCATGGAAAGCCGGTTGACCGTGACCTGGTAGTCGCCGCCGGCGATGGTCGGGCGCGCCTTGAGCGGCAGGTCGCGGTACATCGAGCGACCGACCATGAACTCGACCAGGTCGTCCACGGACAGGTCCTTGGTGGCCACGCCCATCTCCTGGAGCGGGTCGCGGAGGGCCTTGCCGACCGTGACGGGGGTCGCGACCTGGCGGGTCTCGCTGTCGCGCGGGATGGCGCCGGCGAGCGTCGTCGCCGTGTTCGTGATCGACGGGCCCTCGCCCTTGAGGTCGATCTGCATCAGCTCACCCGTCCGGCCCGCGCGGGGGTCGCGGAACAGCTCGATCCGCACGCCATCCGTGAACTGCCGGTGGCCCAGCGTGAAGAGCTGCGGGTCGGCCCGGCCCGTGTCGGTGGAGAAGGTGGGCGCCGCGCCCGATCCGATGGTGGTCGGGACGACGTTGAAGTCGATGAAGCCCGAGGCGATGAAGTCAACGCCCGAGTCGTTGGGCGTGAGGTCCGTGGGCGTCTCGAACACGTTGTCGAGCACCTGCCCGCTGCCGCGGAGCTGGATGCGGATCGCGTTGGCGATCACGCGGATGTTGGTGAGCGCGGTGAGATCGCCCAGCGTCGCGATGCCGGTGGTCGTCACGTTGAGCGAGCCGAAGGTCGTGAGCTTCTGGCCGCGGCCCATGGTGAAGCCGCCGTCGCCGGTGCGGATCGTGAAGTTGTCCGCGCTGTTGAAGCTGGACTCCAGGATGCGGCCGTTGGCCTGGAAGCCGTCGCTGAACACCGCCGTGGCGCCCCGCGGCGGGGAGCGGTCGGCGCCCAGCGTGAGGCCGCCGAGCTGGCGGGTGGCCCCGATGCTGGCGTTGAACATGAAGGGCGTGGTGTCGCCGTCCGCCGCGGCGGTGCTCAGCAGCGTGAGCAGCGGGTTGGTGGCGTTCGCATCGGCGTCGATGGCGTTGCGGAAGAACAGGCTGCCGGCCCCGCCGTTGAGGGTGCTGTCCGCCGTGATCCGCAATGCGTCGGCGAAGGTCATGCCGCCGATGGTGGTCATCGTCGTGCCGACCTTGGTGATGCCGTCGGCGTTGGTGCTGATGCGGGCGAGCGCCGCCATGCCGCCCACCGTGCCGAAGAAGCGGGTCTCGCCGCTGGAGCTGCTGTTGACCGTCAGGGCCCGCGGCGAGCCGGCGTCGTCGCTGTCGATCGTGCCGTTGAAGGTGATGTCCTGGGCCTCGATGACGACGTCCTCGCCCAGCACCAGGCCCGCGTTGTAGGTCTGGTCGCCGGTGGTGTTGACCGACGCCCCATTGAGACGGGCCTGGCCGTTGGAAGTGACGGTGGTGAGGCGGGTGACACCGCCGACCACGCCGTTGAACGTGGAGACTCCGCCCGTGGCGGCGGTGATCAGGTTGTGGCCCCCGTCCACCGTGCCGCCGTAGGTGATGTTGCCCGCCGCGGTGGCGACCGTGACGTCGCCGCTGAGGATGAGGTTGCCCGTGAGGGTGATGTCGCCCGCGACGGAGCTGTCCATGACGCCGTCGGAGGTGAGCACGCCGGTGTAGGACTGAGCGCCGGTGGTGGCGACGTCATGGGCGGAGATGTTCGCCGCCTGGACCGTCAGCGACGAGAGGCGGTTGGTCTGCCCGATGTTGCTGATGAAGTTGACGTTGCCCGAGCCGGCATTGACGGCCAGCGCGCTCTCCGGGCTGGCGTTGACCTCGCCCGTGACGGTGATGTTGTTGCCGACCCCGCCCGCGGAGGTGATCGACGAGTCGCCGGCCAGCGTGAGCGGCCCGGTGATCTCGATCGTGCCGTTGGTGGTGGAGGCCAGGGCGCCGTTGAGCGTGAGAGCGCCCGTGATGCTCTGGCCGCCTGCGGTCGTGACGCTCCGCAGCGAGGCCGTGCCGCTGGTGGAGGACAAGCTCGCCAGCGCGCTCGTGCCGCCGATGGCGTCGGCGACCGTCACCGTGCCGCCGGTGGCGAGGAACGTCAGCGCCCGCGCGGTGGCGTCAGAGTTGATTGTCGAGCCGAACGTCAGCGCCGAGCCCTGGAACGTCGTGTTGGCGTTCAAGATCACCGCGTCGTTGATGGTCTGCGCGCCCGTCGTGCGGACGTTGCCGCCGAAGAACGCCGTGCCGCCCGCGTTGGTCGTGAGCGTGCCCAGCGCGTTGGTCTGGCCGATCGCCCCGGCGAAAACGGTGTTCATCCCCGCGGCGGTATTCACCGTCAGGTTGCGGTTGCCCGTCGCCGAGTTGATCGTCGAGCCGAACGTCACGCTGCCGTTGCTGGCGAACGTGACGTTTGCGTCCAGCGAGACCGCGTCGCCGTAGTCCTGTGCGCCCAGCGAGCGGACCGCGGCCCCGCGGACGGTCAGCGTCCCGCCCGCGTCGGTGGTGATGGTCCCCAGCTCGCCGCCGGCCGTGTTGCCGATGCTGCCGTTGAAGACCGTTGTGGGCGAGTTGATCGTCAGGCTGTTGCCCTCGGTCGCGGCCGAGAGCACCGTGTTCAGCGTGACCGAGATCGAGCCCGACATGAGCACGGAGTTGTCCAGCGTCAGGCCGTCGTTGAACAGGATCGTGGACCCGCTGAGGTCGCCGCCAATCGTCGTGCTGCCGGTATAGGTCTGGCCGTTGCTGGTCGTGACGAACGTGAACTCGTTGTTCGTCCCCGTCACGCTCAGGTTGCTCAGCGCCAGCGTCTGGCCCACCGACCCGCCGACCCCGACGCTGCCCTGGCCCGCGTTCATGGTCAGGTTCCGCGGCGAGCCGACGCTGTTCACCGTGCCGGTGATCCGGATGTCGTCCGAGGCGGTGAGGCCCGCGGTCTCGATCGACGCGTCCGCGCCCACCAGCAGGTCGCCGGAGATGTTGATCGCCCCCGCCACGCTGGAGTTGAGGTCGCCCTCGAGCGTGACCGCGCCGGTGTAGCTCTGCCCCTGGCGAGTCTGCACGCTCAGCAGGAAGATCTCATCGCCGGTCGCCGAGAGCGAGCCGAGCCGCTCGCTGAGGCCCACGTCCTGCAGCGTCACAAAGCCGGCGGTGCCGGAGTTGAGCGTCAGCTGGCGGTCTTGGGCCGCGGCGTCCGCGTCCACCTCGCCGTTGATGGTGATGTCCGCGCCCGTCGCGACCCCGCCGCTGTCGGTGGTGTCGAGGGTCACGTTGGCCCCCACGATCACCTTGTCGTTGATCGTGATGGCCTGGCCCGCCGTGCGGATGTCCGCCAGCAGCACGGTGCTCGCGCCCGAGCCGTCCAGCGTGACCGAGGCGTCGTCGATGCCGCTCAGCAGGGCCTCCACCCGGATCGCCGCGCCGGTGTCCGCGGCGACCAGCGCCACCGGGTCCTGGAACGTGACGGCGGTGCGGACGAAGATCGTGCCCGTGCTGTCCGTGCGCCCGATGTTGATGTCCGCGAACCCGTCGCCCAGGCGGGCGATCTCGGCCGCGGTGAGGTGCATGTCGCCCGAGCCCTCAAGGCCCGTGCCGCCGAGGTAGATGTCCTTGCTCGCGTCGCCATGCTGGATCGAGAGCGTGACAGGCGCGCCGGGCGTGACGGCGTCGGCAAACTCGACGTCGCCGGCGATAAGGGTGAGCGAAGAGCCGTCCACCGCGAGCGTGTCGCTGAAGGTGATCGTGCCGGTGCCCGCGATGAGCGCGATATCGCCCAGCGTCTGTGCCGCGGCGTCGTTCTGGATCGCCCCGTTGCTGGTCGTCACGTTGCCGGTGTAGCTGATCAGGCTTGTCGCACGCAGCGAGGCGAGCGAGAGGTCGGCGATGGTCGTGATGCCGCCCGTGGACGTGAGCCGCAGGGCGCTGCCCGCCACGCGCGACGCGTTGTCCATCGTCACCGTGCCGTTGCGGGCGTTGATGCGGTAGTCCATGCCGGCGATGCCGCCGCCGAACTGGCCGGCGACCACCGGCAGGCTGGCGCCGTTGATGTTCGCGTCCTGGCGGTACTGGAAGAAGCCGGGCGAGGTCGCGCCGCCCGCCGCGCCACGGAACACCGGGCTGTTGGTGACAAGGTCGGCCACCGCGGTGCCCGTGCCCACGCCCGCCGACAGCGTCATCGCGCTGGCGTTGACGTCCACGCCCGCGCCGAAGGTCAGGTTGCCCGCGCCCGAGAGCCCCGCGTTGAGCAGGATGCCGCCCGCGCCGGCCGCCGTGACGTCGCCGTTGATCGCCAGGGCGTTCTGCGCCTGCACGGCGTAGCTCGCGCCGCTGACCGCCGCGTTCTGGGTAATCGCGGCCCCGGCGAGCACCAGGTCGCCCGCGCCGGCGCTCACCACGCCGTTGAGCGTCAGGTTGCCGCTGCCCGCGTCGATCGTGAGGTCGTCGTTGCCGGAGACCGCGTCCGCGAAGGTCGCGCCCGTCGAGCGGATCGTCGTCGCGGGGCTGTACAGCACCGCGCCGGTCACGCTCAGCGCACCCAGGCGGGTGGTCGTGCCGATGTTGCCGCCCAGCGCGATGTTGCCCGCGCCGCTGTCGAGCGTCAAGGACTGGCCGCCCGCGGTGGTGCCCTGAACCGTGCCCGCGAGCGTCAGGTCCGCGCCCGCGGCGTTGCCGCCGTCGGTGGTGTCGAGCGTCACGCCCGAGCCCAGCACGATGGGGCCGGTGAGCGTGATCTCGTTGCCGTCGGTCACGATGTTCGCGCCCAGCGTGATGTCGCCCGCGCTGGTCAGGGACACCGAAGCGTCGCCGTCGCCGAAGATCGCGCCCGTCACGCTGATCGTGCCGCCCGAGGGGGTCCGGATCACCGTCTCGTCGCGGAAGGTCACCGCGCCGATCGTGATGGCGTGCTGACCGTCGGCGCGGCCGATCGTGAGGCGGTCGAACCCGTCGGCCAGGGCCCCGATGTCCGCGGCGCCGAGCTGGAGCGTGCCCGCCCCGCCCGCGATGCCGATGGACGTCGCCGCGGCGCTGGGCTGGAGCGTGATCTGGCCCGTACCGGAGATCGAGTCCGCGCCGCCGCCGAACACCATGTCGTTGGCGGTGAAGGTGCCGTTGATGGCGCCCATGGCGAACGTGCTGCCAAGGGTGATCGTGGCCGTGCCCGCGTTGATCGCGGCGAAGGCCCCGCCGGCGGTCGTCGCGCCCCCGATGGAGATGTTGTCGTTGGTCGTGCTGATGTTGGCGTTGAGCGCGACCCCGCCGCCGGTCTGCGTGAAGGCGCCGGTGAGGGCGATCGAGCCGTCCACGGTCAGCGTGCCGGCGTTAGCGACCGTCATGGTGCCGCTGGCCAGGCTCGCCGCGCCCTGGTTGAGGTCGAAGTTGTTGCCCGTCAGGATGATCCCGCCCGAGCCGGAACGCAGCAGCCCGAAGGTGGACGTGCCGCCGCCGGCCTGCTGCGCGATCTGGCCCGCGAAGATGTCCTCCGTCGTCACGTCATTGGCCGACACGACGCCGAACGCGAGCAGCGGCACCGCGTTGGTGCCCGTGTCGCCGCCGATCGTGATGTTGCCGGTCGTGCCCGCGTCGAACTCGAGCTCCGCGACATCCGCCGCGGCCGCGGTCACCGCCCCGGTGATCTCGATGTTCGCGCCGGTGGAACCGGCCCCGGAGCTGTCCAGCGTGGTCGTGCCCGCCGCGAGCACCACATCGCCGTCGATGCTGATGGCCTCGTTGTCGGTGCTGATGCCCGACCCGCCGCCAAAGCTGGTGTCGCCCACGAGGCTGACCGTCGTCCCCGCGCCGGTGCTGGTGATGACGCCGGAGACGTCGATCACGCCCGAAGGCATCTGGAACACAACCGCGTCGCGCACCGTGAAGGTGCCCAGGCTCATCGTGCCGCTGCCGTTGCTGCGGCCCACGGTGATGCCGCTGAACCCATCGGCCAGCGCCGCCCAGGTCGCGTTGGTGATGTGCAGGCCGCCGACGCCCGGGTCCACGCCGACGCCGATGTTCGTCCCCGCCGCGGCACCCTGGATCGTCAGCGCACCCGTGCCCGACACGCTGTCGGCCCCGCCGTTGAACGCCATGGCGTTGCCCGTCAGTGTGAAGGGGTTGGCGCCCAGCGAGAGCAGGCCGCCGAAGGTGAGGCCCGCCGTGCCGGCGTTGAGGCCGCCGATGGCCGCGCCGACGGTCACGTCGCCGTTGAAGCTGATGTTGTCGTTCGTGGTCGTCAGCGCCGCGTTGAGCTGCGTCGCGCCGGCGCCGGTCTGGCTGAAAGCCCCGTCCAGCGTCAGGGTGCCGCCCAGGGTCAGCGTCCCGCTGTTGTTCGCCGTGAACGTCCCGCCGCCGGTGGTGGTGACCGCGGCCAGCGTGAACGCGTTGCCGGACAGGGAAACGCCGCCCGCCGCGTTGGTGTTGACGGCGCCGCTCAGGGTGGTGCTGGTCGTGCCCGCGGCCTGCGAGAAGCTCGCCGCGGTGACGCTGCTGCCCGTCACGACGTCCGCGCTCGTGATGGCGAGCTCGCCCAGGCGGGTGCCGCCGACCGCGCCGCCGAAGCTGATGTCTCCGCCGGTGCCCGCGACCAGCGTGAGGTCCTCGGCACCGGAGGTCGTGCCGGAGACGGTGCCGTCAAACGTTATGTTGTTGCCCACCGCCGTGAGGCTCGTGGTGTTGATGGAGACATCCGCCGTGAGCGTCACGGCATCGCGGAAGCGCACGGCGTCGCCGGTCGTCAGGATGCTCGCGCCCAGGCTGATCCCGCCCGCGCCCGAGTCGACGTCGAAGGTTCCGGTGGTCAGGTTGCCGCCAAGGGTCACCGCCCCGGTGTGCGCCAGCGTGAACAGCCCGTTGCTGGTGCTGAACGTCCCGGCGCCGTTGGACGTGAACGTGGTGCCCGCGGAGCTGAAGTTACCGCCCGCGGTCGTGACCGCGGCGTTCACCGCCACCGCCGAGGTGCCCGTGATCGTGAACGACGCGTTCCCCGCGCCCGTCAGGGCCCCGGCCACCGTCGTCGTGCCGCCGCCGCCAGCGCGGAACACGACCGGATCGTTGAAAGTCGAGGCCGAGATGTTCAGGGCCTGAACGCCGGTGTTGCGGCCGATCGTGATCTGCGTGAAGCCGTCCGCCAGGGCGTTGATGTCGGTCGTCTGGAGGTCGAGCTCGCCCGCGTTGTTCACGGCGTTGCCGACGTTGATCGTGACGCCGTTGGTGCCCGACTGCAGCACGATGGAGCCCGTGCCCGTGACCGAGCCCGCGCCGCCGTTGAAGTTGATCTCGTCGCCCGTGAACGTCACGTTGTTGGCGCCCAGGCCCACCGTGCCGGTGAAGGCGATGATGCCGGTGCCCACCGTGAACTGGGCGCTGCTCCCCACCGTCGCGTTGCCGGTGATGCTGATGTTGTCGTTGGTTGTGGTGACGTTGGCGTTCAACGCGGCGGTTCCGCCGCCGGAGAACACCAGGCTGCCGTCCAACGTGGACGCGCCGTTAAGGGTGAGCGCGCCCGTGCTCACCACCGTCAGGCCCGAGCCCGCGGTCGTGTTGATCGTGCTTCCAAACGTGAAGTTGTTGCCCGTCACGTTCAGGCCGCCGCTGCTGGTGTCCACGGCGCCGCTGAAGCTGGTGGTGCCCGTGCCGGCCGACTGCACCATCCGCAGCATGTTCGCCGCCGCGGCCGACACGTCGTCGGCGGTGGTGATCGTCAGGATGCCGATCCGCGTACCCTGACCGATGCTGGTGAAGAACACGTCGCCCGAGCCGGCGTCGATCGTGAGGTTGTCCGCCCCGGCGGTCGTGCCGTTGAGCGTGCCGCTGAACGTCACGTCCCCGCCGCCCCCGGCGTTGGTGTCGATGACGATGTCGTTGCCCAGCGTCACGTTCGCCGCGAAGCTGACCGCGTCGTTGCTGGTGCTGATGTTGTTGGAGACAGTCACCGCGCCGGCGCCGGTCTGCGTGAACGCGCCGTCCAGGTTCAGCGCGCCGCCGATCGTCAGGGCGCCGCTGTTGTTGACGCTGAAGGTGCCGCCGTTGGTGGTCGTGGCGCCGCCGTTGACGCTGATGGCCGCGCCGGTCAGGCTGATCCCGGCCGCGTCCGTGGTGTCGAGCTGGCCGGAGTAGGTCGCGGAGTTGTCCGCGAGCGTCTGCGTGATGAACGTGGACGCGATGGCCCCTGCGGTGACATCATCGGCGCTGGTGATGGTGAACCCGCCCAGCCGCTGCGTGCCGCCCACCGCGCCGCCCAGCGTGATGTCCCCGCCCGTGCCCGCCCGCATCGTCAGGGCCTCGGTCGAGTCGGTCGTCGCCTCGATGGTCCCCGTGATGCCGATGTTCGCGCCCGCCGCAACCGCGCCGCCGTTGGTCGTGTCCAGCGTCACGCTCGTGCCCAGCACGACCGCGTCGTTGATCTGGATCGCCCCGCCCGCCGTCACGATGTTCGCGTCCAGGGTCGTCGTCGCGCCGCTGCCGTTGATCGTCACCGCGCCGTCGGTCGAGCCGGTGATCGCCCCGCTCACCAGCACCGAGCCGCCCGTCGCTGAGGCGTGGAAGACCATCGGGTCGCGGATCGCGAGCGCCCCGATCGTGATGTCGTGCGCCCCCGTCGTCGCCCGTCCGATGTTGATCTGGGTGAACCCGTTGGCGAGCGCCGCCATGTCCGCCGCCGTCAGTTCGAGGTCGCCGCCGGCAGCCCCGACGCTGATGGTGGCGGCGTCGGTGCTGGGCCGCAGCGTCAGCGTGCCCGTGCCGGTCACGGAGTTGGCGCCGCCGTTGAAGTTGATCGCGTCGGCGTTCAGGATGACGTTGTTGGCGCCCGCCGCCGCGGTGCTGCCGAACGCGATGATTGCCGTCCCCGCGTTCAGGGTCGAGGCGCCGCCGAACGTCAGCGCGTCGGCGATGCTGATGTTGTCGTTGGTGGTCGTGACGTTGCCGGTGATCGAGATCGTCCCGCCGCCCGCCTGCACCAGCCCGCCGTCGAGCGAGGCGCCCGCGCCGATCGCCAGCGCGCCCGTGTTGGTCGAGAACAACTGGCCACCCGCGCCGGTCGTCACCAGGCCGCTGAAGGTGAAGTTGTTGCCCGTCACCACGACGCCGCCGTTGTCGGTGTCGATCGCGCCGCCGAAGGTGCTCGTGCCCCCGCCCGCGTCCTGCTCCATGCCCGCCAGCGTGAGGGCCCCGGTGTTCACGTTGTTCGCGTTGGTGATGTTCAGCAGGCCCAGGCGGGTCGTCCCGCCCGCCGCCCCGGTCACCACGATGTTCCCGCCCGTGCCGGCGTTGAGGTCCAGGTCCTCCTGGCCCGCGGCCGTGCCGTTGATCGTGCTGTCGAACGTGATCCCCGCGCCCGCGGCGTTGCCGCTGGTGGTATCGATCGTCACGTCCGTCGCGAGCGTGACCGCGTCGCGGAAGCGCACCGCCCCCGCGCCCGTCGTGATGTTCGCGTTCAGGCTGATCCCGCCCGCGCCCGAGTCGATATCGACCGCGCCGCCGGTCATCGCCCCGCCCACCGCGACCGTGCCCGTGTGCGTGAGGGTGATCGCGCCGTTGGCCGCGCCGGTCGTGTTAATCGTCCCGGTGCCCGAGGACGTGAAGTTCACGCCTGAACTGGTGAAGACGCCGCCGTTGGTGATGATGCTGCCGTTGAGGTTCACCGCGCCGCTGCCCGACGCGGGGTGGCTCACGCCGCCGTCCGCGTTCGCCTGGAGGATCACGCCCAGCGTGCCGGTCGTCGACGAGATCTCGAGCGGGCTCGCGCCCGTGTCGTTGGCGTTGATGGTGATGCTGCCCATCGCCGTCAGCGTCAGCGTCGCGTTGCCGCCCGCGGTCTTCTGGATGCTGTCGAGCACCACGATGTTGCCGACGTGGCCCTCGTTGCTGCCCGCGGTGGTCACCGTGACGCTCGTGCCGGCGTTCAGGGCCGCCTCGATCGTCCCGATGTTGACATTGGACGGCCCGCTGCCGCCGTTGCCCGGGGTGAAGTTGGGGTTGCCGCCGATGAACGCGGCCGCCGCGTCGCTGATGTTGACGTCGCGCGGATCGATCAGCCAGTTGCCGCCCTGGCCCTTGGCCGCCGAAGCATCGATGCTCGCCGGAGCGAGGTTGACCGTGTCCTTGCTCGAGGTCTCGATGAGACCGCCGTCGCCGCCCTGGCTGCCGCCCCGGGCATCGGCCGAGCCGAAGTACTCCGTGAACTGGTCGGACCACACGATCGCGGTGCCGCCGTCGCCCCGCTGGCCCGCCGAGACGCTGATGCTGCTGTCCTTGTCGACCGAGGTGAACTTCGCGCGGGCCAGATCGCCCTGGCCCAGGTAGTCGCCGCCGACGCGCACCTGCCCGCCGCCGTTCGCGCCCGACGCGTCGATCTTCGCGTTGATCAGCGAGATCGAATCGCCCAGCACGTGTACGCGGCCGCCGGTCTCGCCCGCGCCCTGGTTGCTCGCGTCCAGCGTGCCCGAGACCGTTACGTGGCCCTTGCCGACGCCGACGTCGATGTCCTTGGCCTTCACCCGCCCGGTCGTCCGCACCGCCAGCGAGTACATGTCGCCGGCCCCCATCATCACCCGCCCGCCCGCGGCCTCCACGACGCCGGCGTTGTCCACGCCCGCGCCGCCCGCGTTCTTCGCCGGGCCGGTGATCTTCACGAACACGTTGCCCGTCCGCTCGCCGACCATCACCTCGGGGCCCGCGGCCATCACCACCGTGCCCTGCGGCGCGACGATGCTGCCGGAGTTGAACACCCGGTGGCCGATCAGCCCCGCGAAGTCCGCCGTGATCGTGCCGTGGTTCGCCACCTCGCCCGTCAGGTTCGTGAAGCGGTTGCGGCCCGCGAGGAAGTCCGCGTTGCTGAGCTTGCCGCCCGCGGCGTAGAGGCCCGCGACGTTGACGCGCGCGCCGTTCCCGAAGATCACGCCCGCCGGATTCACGATGTACACGCGACCGTTGGCCGAGAGCGCGCCCTCGATCCGCGTGGGCGCGGCGCTGTTAATGCGGTTGAGCACGCGCGACGCGGCGTTGGGCTGGATGAACCGCACCGACTCGTGGCTGCCGATGTCGAAGCTGCGGTAGTTGATGATGCTGTTGTGGCCCGCACGGATCAGCGTCTCGGCGCCGTTGCGGGTGATGTCCACCTGACCGCGGACGACCTGCGCCCCCTCGGGGCCGGCCGCCGCCGTTGTGCACGCCGCCGCGATCACCGCGCCGCTCAGGGCGCCCGACCACCCGGCGCGCCGGCCGATCCCCAGGAAGCTCCCGCGGCTGATCCAATCCGCCGCGTGAACCAGCGCCGCCGCCCGCCCGGACTCGTTGTTCGTCATGATGTTCGCCATAGCCCTGCCCTCGTCTCGTTCTCCGCGGCGCCGTTCCTGGCCCGTGGATTCGTTTGTGCTGCTCGTAAGGTCCCCGCCGCCGCGTCAGTACAGGAGCGTCACCGAGAAGTGCCACCGGCCGTCGCCGACGTCCACGTTCTCCGTCTCGTCACGGACCACCTCGAAGGGGAATCCGTAGTCCAGGCGTGCACTGACGTTGCGCTTGAACTGATACTCGATTCCGAGTCCCGCGCCAACCAGGGTGTGGTCGTTTTCGCCGGGCTGCGGGTCGTTGTTGGTCGTCCGGGCGGCGTCCACGAAGGCCTTGAAGATCAGGTCCCAGTCCGCGCGGCCGAAGGGCTGCTGGGGCGCGTACCTGAAGTCTTTGCCCAGGAATTCCCTCTCGCGGCCCCACAGCACGCCCGGATCGCTCACCGCGAATACCCGGGGCAGGTGGAACCGGTATTCGAGCGATGCGATCACGGCGTTGTCGCCCGCCACCACCGACTCCGGGTAGCCGCGGACCGAGAAAAATCCGCCCGCGACCTCCTCTTCATTGGGGATCAGGCGTGAGCCGAACGCCCACTGGCCGCGCGCCGAGAACGCGATCTCGTGCGCCAGCGTCAGCGGCCCGCCGGCGTCCTGCCCGCTGTACCCGCCCGGGTTGAACAGCGGCTCCAGGTAGAACGACTGCTCGAACGCGAACTTGAGCGCCTGCCACTGGTCGTCCACCTCGGGGCGACCCAGGAACTCGATCTCGTCCTCGTCCGTCCCCGCGATCTCGGGCACCTGGAACTCCAGCATCAGCGAGGCGAACGTCGTCGCCGCCTCCGTCGCGCGGTCCAGCCTCAGGCCCACGTACGGGATCACGAAGTTCTCGCGCGCCTCGGTCACGAACGTCTCGTTCTCGACATGGATGTTCTGCCACCGCAGCCCGGCGACGCCGTCCACGAACAGTTCGCGGTGCTGAAACAGCGTGCCCGCCACCTCGGCGCCCGCGGAGAACGTGGTCCCCGAGAACGACTCGTCCGACAGGCCCACGTCAGACGCCTCGAACGTCGCGAACGCGCCGTAGGTCCGCATCCGCAGCCGGTCCGACAGCAGCGGGAACTCGTAGTTCACCGCCACCGAGTGCGAGTCCTGGAAACCGCCGGTGATGTAGTCCACCCGCAGCACATCGTCGTGGCCCGTGAGCTGGTTATGCACAAAGCCGAACCGCTCGCGCCACTGGTTGGTCGCCTTGGTGCCCGTGTTGGAGAGCTGCGCGTAGATCGACCACGGCTTGGCCTCCGACACCAGATAGTCGACCACCACCTCCTCGGGGTTCTCGCCGGGCGAGATCGCCACGTCCACGCGCCGGCCGGGGTGGCGGTTCAGGCGGAACACGTAGTCGTCCATCAGGTCCTTGCGCAGCAGGTTGTCCACCTGCAGCGGCGAGTGCGCGCGGATGCGGTTGAGCACCGGGTCGTCGGTGTTGACCCGCTCCGCGCCGCCCGCCTCCATCGCCGACTTCAGGCGTTCGCCCGACGCGATGGTCCGCAGCGTCTTGACCACGCCCGTCCACACCACCAGCCGGAGCTCCTGCCGCTTTCCCGCACGCAGGTCGGCGCCGTTGGTCTCGTCGATGTCGTCGGGGTGGAGCTGCACGAAGATGCCGATCAGCCCCTTGCTGTTCAGCCGCTCCACCATCGCCCGCGCCACCGAGTTCAGCGCGCTGCGGTAGAACACCCCGCCCGTGCCCTCCACCACATCCCCGATCCGCACCTCCGCCGAGGGCAGCCCCTCGCGGTACGCCACATAGCCGTCGGGCGTGACGCCCAGCCGCACCACCGCCTCCACCAAGTCGTCCACCGTCGGGTGCTCGGGGTGCTCGCTGTGGTACTCAACAATGAACCGCGACACCGGGTAACGGCCCCCGTCGCGCTCGGTCGCCGTGCCGGGCGCCCCCTCCGGCGACTCTCCCGCGGCGGGCGCCGCGGGCGGCTGGCCCGGCGCCGGCTGCACCGCGTTGATATCGATCGCGGGCTTGCGGGCATCCTCGGGCGTGCCCTGGGCCAGCGCCTGCGTGCAGAGCAACGCCGCCACCCCCAACGCCGTCACCACGCTCCGTTCACGGAGCTGCCGGGAGGCTGTCGGAGCGCTGCACACCTGCGGACGGAATGCTGGGACCCTCATCGCAAATCCTTTTCTGCTTCCTTGGCTCACTGCCAGACCCCCAACCCACGCCACTCGACTCCGCCCCGGCGCACGGCAGAACCCGGCCCCCGAGGCACGCAGCGCGGCCCACAACTCGGCCGGCGACACCACCGACCAGGGGGCCAACCTAAGCCCCGCACGGCGCAGCGTCAAGTCGCCCCGGTTTCTCCACTTGTCTACTCGCCGCCCAGCAGGTACCCGCTCGACGCCAGCGTGGCGTCAAGATCGGCCGCGCCACCCCCGCCTGCGCCCCGCGGGGCCGTAAATGCGAGCCTGAAACCCACATCCGACCAGCCCTCGGGCGACTGCGTGAAGGCCACCGCCTGCGGCACGTTCGTCGGCACGTCCTTGGCCGATAGCGCCGACCCGCCCACAATCCGCAGCTTTTCCCAACGCCCCAGCGCCGTCTTGATCGCCGTACCGGACGCCGGCAGAGCCTCCATCGCCGCGGCATCTTCCCAGACAAACTCCGCGACATTCCCGATCAGGTGCTGAAACCGGGGGCCGCCGCCCACGGGCGCAAACCACAGAAACCCGTCCTCCCCGTCGACCGCCGCGAAGCCGTCCTGCGTCGGCTGCAACCGCGGCAGCTCCGCCGGCCGGAACGCCCCGCCCGACGGGTAGTCGGGCCCCGAGGCGAGCAGTTCCTTGCACTTATCGAACTGCTTGCGCCACGTTCCATCGCGCAGGTTCTGCGCTTCCGAGGTCCCCGCCTTGACCCCCGCCTCCCACTCCGCCGCCGTCGGAAGCCGACAGCCCAACGCCCGCGCCGCCAGCACCGCCGCCCCGGGCGAGACGTACTGCATCGGGTGATCCCGCGTCGGGGGTTCCACCGTCAGCCCCGCCGGGTAGTACTCCTTCCCTGCCATCGAACTCTTCACCCGCAGCCAGCCGCGGCTCGTGTCGCCCTCGCCCGGCGCCGCGACGGACATCACCTCCGCCGCGTCCGACGACCACTCCCACGAGCGGGGACCGCGCCGTGGGTCATCGCCGCCCGGCGGGTAGCTGATCAAAAGTGTCTTGGCCTCGTCCCACTTCCCCGCCCCGCCGACCGCCGTGATGAACTGACCCACCGACACCTCGGCGGTGCTCATGAACGTAACGGCCTGGCCGTCCGCCGCGAGCCGACGGAACACCAGTTCGCCGCCTTTCTCGTGCGTGAAGGTGACGGTTCCGTCCTCACCTACCGGACCGGCCTTCCATCCCGCGCTCGCCGGGCCCAGGGCGCTGACATCGGGCACGGCCATCGCTTCCGACACCTTCTTCAGGCCGTTGATCAGCGCCGACACGCCGGGCTTTTGCGTCAGTTCCGCCCCGAGGGCGGGCACTTTCTGCAGGAACGCATCGACCGCGGCACGCCGCGCCTCCTCACGCTCTCCCGCGGGCTTCGTCCCCGCTGCGCTCAACGCATCCACGAGCTCCTTGCGGAGCAGGTTGTACCGGATGAACGCAGGCAAGGACTCCTGCACCCCCTGAGCTCCCATCGCATCACGCGTGGCCGCCGCGGCGTCGACGCCGGCCTGGTTAATCGCGCCCTGGGCCGCGAAACGCTGCCACATCGACCTCGCAGGCCCCGCCGTGAGCGCCTCCAATGCCTGCCGCTGCGCCGAATCGGCAACCCCGCCAAGCACGCTGCGCAGGTCGCCGGTCCGGACCGATGCGGCCTCCACCATGTCGGCTGGGAGCGAGGGCCAGTTGAGGTCGCTCAGCCGCTGCCACGCCGCAACCGCCGCGGGGGCCCGCTTGCCCGAGCCCTCCACCGCCGCCGCGCGGATGACCTCGATCAATGCCGCGGGGGCGTTGAGGCTGCCGACCGCACGCACCGCCTCGACCTGCTCGAGCGCCGGCTGGAGCGCCGGCCCGAGTTCCTTGAAAGCGGGCGAACCCTGCATCGACGCGATCACCTGCGATGCCGTGGGCTTCGCGCTCGCGTCGAGCACCCGCCCCGCTCGCATCATCGCCTGAAGCTGGACCGCCTGATCAAGCAGCGACACCGCCTGCCCGTTCCACTCCCGCAGCTCATCCGCGGCACGCTGCACCCTCGCGCGGTCGCCCGCCGCGGCGGCATCCGCGGCGGCCCGGAGCGCCGTCTCGCGCCGGGCCTCCGCCGCGGCCTTGAACGCCGCGGCGCTGATCATCGAGTCGTCGGGGGCCTGCACCAGCGCGACGCCGATCACACCCGCCTCGGCCGCCTTTAGGTCGGCCTCGAGCGCGGCCGCACGCGAGCGGGCGTGCTCCCAGCCGCCGGCCCGGTCGATCGCGGCAAGGCCCGTGCCCCACGCCGCGGTCATGACGGTCGTCCGCACCGGCGCCGTCTTCGCCCGCTCGGCGAGCATCGCGTCGATCCGCGAGGCGACCCCGGCCATGGCCTCGCTGATCGAGGCCTGCACTTCCGCCAGCTCTGAATCCACCCCCGCGATGTCGCGCGCGAGCGCCTCGCGGGAAGCGGGTCGCCAGGGCTTGCTGCGGACAATCGCCGCGCGCCGTTCGATGTCCTCGAGCCGCTGCCGCTCCGCCTGGCGCGCCGGCGCTTGTTCAACTGCCAGTTCCCGGTCCAGTTTGTCCAGCGCCGCTCTCGCCCGCGACGCCGCGGCGGCGTAGCCCCACGAGGTGCGCGGGTCGGCCGGGTCATTGCTCGCAACGGCCGGCTCCGGCGGCGACTCGGCCGGGCGTTCGACAGGCGCCGGCTGCGGTGCCGGCTGGGGAGCCGCACGCTTCGCGTCGGCCTTGTTGACCGGCGGAGGCTGGTCCGCGTTCGCCTTGTCCGGCTTGCCCGCCCGCGTCAGCATGATCGCGATGGCGACCACCAGGATCCCCGCGACGCCCAGCAGCGCGAGCTTGAGGTTGGACTTCGCCCGATCCGGCGCGGCCCCGCTGGTGATCGGCTCGTCCCCCTCCAGCGCCCGCCCGTGGGACCACGCCTCGATCTTCTCTTCCGCCCGACCGACCACGGCGGGGTCCATCGTGTACGGCACATCGCTGGTCAGGCCCAGGGCCTTTTCGCCCGCGCGAACGCAGAAGAACTGCTTCGGCCGCATGTCGCCCACGATGAGGTCGATGTAGCGCTCGCCGATGGGCTCGACCAGCAGCAGCGGGATCGACCGCGACACTTCCTGGTCCAGCAGGGTCAGCCACGCCAGCGCCGCCTCGCCCGGACCCTGGAGCGCCTTGGGCACCCGGATCTGCTGCGCGGGGGGCGTGCTCGCCCTCGAGCGGATGCTGGTGTTCCCCGTCGGGCGGAACTCGACGAACTCCCGCTCCATCTCGTACAGCACGCGCTTGAGGCCCTCGCCGCCGTTCTCCGACAACGCCGGGCTCTGCACCAGCCGCGAGAGCAGCTGCGCCGCCGACTCGCCCGCGCTCCCGTCGTACGCCGCCACCGCCGACTCAAGGCTCCCGCGGCACTCACCGATCGCGAGCCGCACCAGCTCCGCCGAGTTCGTCTGCGCGCACTTTTCCTCGACCGCGGCGAGCCTGGGCAGGGCCTGCTGCACCGCCCACGAGTCGGGCACGCCCTCGATCACCGCGCACACGACCATCGGGTACTTCGTGCGCCCCTTGCCGTCGCGGCTGGCCCACATCCGCCCGATCAGCAGGCCCTCGGTAGTACGCCAGTAGAACTGGTGCTTGAAGGGGATCCGCCGGTCTTCCTCCAGCTTTTCCCACTCGCCCAGGTCGATGCAGCCGCCGATGCACTCGGTGTACAGCACCCGCTTGGCGTTCACCAGCATCGAGCTGTCGAGGCCGATTTCCTCAATGTGATCATCCCACCCCGGGTGCTTCCCGAAGGCGGCGACGTGCACGCGGACGCCCCTGCCCATTCCATCCCGGGTCTTTGCCTGGCTCACCAGCGGTTCCCTCCTGGTCGCGCGTGCTTACGGCGTGGGCCACTGCTCGACGCGGGGCCACTCGCTGGGCAGCGGCAGCTCCTGGTCGAACCTCAGCGTCAGCCACAGGTACATCTTCCCGTCGGGCGTGGTCAGCAGCACCTTCCACAGCCCCGTCTTCTCGTCGCGCTGCGCCTCGCCGGACTCCACCACCATCTGCCGCAGCAGGCTCCAGTTGCCCGGAAGGACGATCTTGGCGTCCGGCGTGTCCATCCCGCCCAGCCCCGGGTCCTGCTTGTACAGGTACACCTCGCTGGTCTGGCCGTCCGCCAGCGGCAGGTCGATCCGCAGGTCCTTCTGCCGCGCCTCGTCGATCGGGTTCAGCAGGCTGAACACCGGACCGCGGGCCAGCCCGCCTACCCGCAGCGCCGCGTAGCGGAAGTTGTCCCGCACATCGTCCACCAGCCCCACTTTCCTGGGCCGGTCATACTCGGTCGGGTAGTTCACCAGCACGCCCAGCGGCTTGTCCTGGCCCACGATCCGCGCCACGTTCCGCAGCTTGCCGAACCACTGCCGGCTCAGCGGGTCGGGGAAGATGTCCGCTCCTGCCAGTCGCAGCATCAGCGTCTTGAGCTCCACCGGCAGCGACTCCGCCGCCGCGGTGCTCCGGTCGCTTCCCGAAAGCGCATCAAGCTTGTCCGCCCAGCCCTTAATCTTCTTCACGGCCGCCGGCGACAGGTCGCGCATGTCCGACGGGCCGAACACCAGCGGAGCGCCCTTGGCGTCCTTCACCAGCCCGTCCTTGGCGGCCTCGAGCTCGCCCTGGGTCTCGCGCACCAGGCACGTCAGCCCGTTGGTGATGAGGTCGTTCCAGTACTTCAGCCCCAGCGAGTCCGCTCGGTAGACGCTGAAGTACTCGTCCTTGATCTTCTCCCGCCGCAGAGAGTCCAGCAGCGTGTCGCGGGCCTTCGCGGGGCCCAGGTCCACCAGCTTGGTCCACGCGCTCAGGTTGAGCTTGGTCTCGTCCATGAACGCGGCCTTCGCCAGGCCCGTGAACGCCGCCTCAAACTCGTTCGTCGCCGCCGCGAGCGCGTCGTTCCACGCGGCTGACGCGGGGACCGCCGCGATCGCCTGCTTCACCGTGTCGTGCAACGCCTGAAGCTCGCTCTTGATCTCAAAGTGCGGCGCCGCCTTCAGCCGGTCGCCGAACTCCGACCATGTCGCCTTGTTGGGACGGCTGGCCTCCACGGCCTGGGCCCGCCAGTACCGCAGGTAGTCCTTCGCGAACTCTGACGTCGCGTCCGCGCTGATGCGGTAGGAGCGGTCCGCCCTCAGCTCGTCGCGCCCGATCACGGCCCGCTGCAGGCCGCTCGACGCCGGCTCGATCAGCTCCCGCAGCTTCGCCCAGTCGCCGAACACTTCCTTGGCCGCCTCCGGGTGGTACTCCCGCGAGAACTCGCCCCCGCTCTCCATCTCGCTCAG
Source organism: Planctomycetota bacterium (assembly GCA_023434205.1). Lineage (GTDB taxonomy): Bacteria > Planctomycetota > Phycisphaerae > Phycisphaerales > UBA1924 > JAEYTB01. The sequence continues at coordinate 36,401 of JAEYTB010000097.1, forward strand.
CGGGAGACGCGGGCGCATCACCCGCTTGAACGTGCCCTCGTTGATCCGCCCGGTCCCAACATCCTGCACCCGCCGCGCGACCGAGCCCGGGTCCCGCGGCCAGCCGTCGATGGTCTTGCGCGCCAGCTCGTTCAGCCGGCGCGAGCGGGCGATCTCCACCGCCTTGCGCGACAGCCCCACGGACGAATCCCGCGCCGACGCCAGCGTGGGCTGCTGCCCCGCATCCGGCACCCACGCGCCCCACGCCGCGATCGCCGCGGAGAGCGTCGCGACGTTCTTGTCCACCAGCTCCACCTGCGACGCCAGCGTCGGGGGAACCTCGCTCACCACCACCGCCGGGTCCACCGGCGCCGTCAGCGGCTGCGCCGCCGTCTTCACATCGTCCGCGGCGAGCTTGTACGCCTCCGCCCGCGCCGCGTACGCCCGCGCGTCCGCGCGGTCCGCACGCCCGCCCGCAACCATCGGCGCCAGCTCCTTCACGAGCCCGGTCATCTGCTCAAGCTTGGTGCGCACCGCGGCGTCCACCGTCTGCGACTTCTCGTCCAGCTTGGACCGCAGCTCCGCCAGTTCCTTGGCGACGCCCGACGCCTTGTCGCCCTCGGGCACCACGGGGAGCTGCGCCCGCAGCATCGCGAAGTACGCCGCCATCTCCTTCTGCAGGTCGTCGCCGGCGGCCTTCAGCAGGCCGGGCACGTCGTCCATCGCCGGTCCCAGGGCCTTGGCGACCCCGTCGATCTGGGCCCGGCTGTCCGCGATCTTGTCGGTGCTGTTGAGGAACGCGGCCTCGAACAGCGTGTACTCCGCCAGCGTCTGGGGCATCTTGGCGTCCGCGCCGGAGCGGAACCACTCCAGGCCCAACAGCTTGACCTCCTCATCGCGGAACGTTGACAGACCGCCCAGCAGGTCCGTCAGGTGGGCCATCTTGCTGCCCTCGCTCGCACCCAGGGCGAGCAGGTGCTTGACCAGCTCGTCCACCGCGAGGTTCATCGTCATGATCGAGTCGCGGTCGGCCCCGCCCAGCACCTCCGCCGGCTTGTTGTCCTTGCTGTCCCAGCCCTCGGGGTACGCGTCCGCGACCGCCTTCACCAGCTTCTCGCGGTCGGCGCCAAAGCCCGTGCGCGCACCATACTCCTCGCGGCTGAGCACATACTTGAACAGCACGTCCGCGTCGATCCCCTTCACCGGCTTGGTGGCCGGGTCGTTATCCGCGGGCGAGGCGCCCAGCGCGTAGGTCTGGAGCCGCAGGAGCTGCCCCAGCGCGGCCACCGCCTCGGGCCCCCACTTCTTCTCCACCATCAGCTTGCTGCGCGTGGCCTGCACCAGCGGCACCACCACCGCCCGCTCCACCACCGCGCGGTGCGCCCGCACCTGCTCCTCGCTCCAGCTCGAGCTCCAGCCGACGATCGGCGCGGCGATCAGCGGGGGCTTGATCTCCTTGCGGGTCTGTGCCGCGGACTCCAGCACCAGCTCCGCGGGCGTCGCGAGCCGGTCGTCCTCGAGGACGCCCTTCTTCTCCCAGTCGCGCTTGCCGGTGTAGGTCCACGTCTTGCCGTCGGAGCTCTTGATCAGCTCGATGTCCAGCGGGCCCTTCTCGCCCTCCGCATCGCCCGCGTACGCCGTGCGCACCTCCGACCAGAAGCGGCTGGGCGGCCCGAGCGAGCTCTTGAACTGGAACCAGCCCAGCACCGCGATGCCGGCCACCACGATCACGGTCGCCGAGGACACGCCCAGGATCATCCGCCGCTGCTTGGCGAGCGCCTTGCTCACGTTGGCGGCGCGGGTCACCAGGCCCCGCTCCTTGAACACCTTGTTCATGAACGTGTCGCGGAGGAAGTACGCCTTGTCCTTGTCCCACTCCTTGCCGCCGGGGATCGACTCCACGTCGATGCCCAGCGCCTCGGCGAGGCTGACGTCCAGCGCCTGGCCCTCGCGCATCGAGCTGGTGAAGTAGATCCCGCGGAGGAACAGCGGCTTGGGGCTCCACTCGCCCGCGACGAAGATCATCTCCAGGTACCGGCGCAGGCGCGGCGCGATGCGCATCAGGTTGTCCGGCAGCTCGAACATCTCGTCCACCTGGTCCGTGCGTCGGGCGCTCGGGTCGCTGGTGTGGATCGGGTTCTGGAGCAGGCCCATCCGCCGCCGCATCAGGCGCGTCCGCACCGTCGAGAGGTGCTGGTCCACCTGCTCGGGCTTGAAGACCTCGTCCAGCGGCGCGGGGTTGCTCCACCCCAGCATCTGGTGCTGCAGCGCCGGGTCGTTCAGCGTCTCGAAGAAGTCGCGGAAGCCCACGATCTTGTCGCACTTGGTCACCAGCACGAACACCGGGAACCGCACGTCCAGCGTCCGCTGCACCACGTCAAGCTGGCGGGCGATCGCCCCCGCCGTCTTCTCGATCTTGTCCGCGGTGTCCTTCAGCAGGCTCTCCGCCGAGATCACCAGCAGCAGGCCGTTGATCGGCGCGTTGGGGCGGCAGTCCTTCAGGAGCTTCATGAACTCCTTCCACTCCGTCGCCTGGTTGTCGCTGCCCTCTTCCATGAACATGCGGCCGGCGGTGTCGAGCACCACCGCCTGGTTCGTGAACCACCAGTGCATGTTCATCGTGCCGCCCGTGCCCTGCAGGCAGTCCTGCAGGCCCGGCGGGAAGCCGACGTTGCAGTGCCGCATCGCCTCGGTCTTGCCGCTGCCCGAGGGGCCCACCAGCAGGAACCACGGCAGGCTGTACAGGTCCTTGCCCGCGCTCTTGAAGGCGCTGACGCCCTCCTCAAACTTCTTCCGCAGGTCGTCCATGCGGGCCTTCTGCGCCGGGTCCACCGCCCCGCGCCCGCCGCCCGCCTTGGCGATCAGCGAAGCGAACGGTCCGCTCTTGGACTTGTCCTTCAGCTTGAGGATCAGGATGTAGAGCGCCACCAGCACGGCGACCGACGCGATGCCGATCGCCAGCCACATCCAGAACGGGTTGCTCCGGTCCCAGAAGGCCATGCCCACCGACACCACGCCCGCCCCGCCCGCGAGCAGCGTCAGCGCCTGGATGGGCCGCGGAAGGTTCGAAAATCCTGACAGCATCGCTCAGTCTCCAATCAGTCGTCTTCAGGCCCCGGACTTCCCGCTGCTCTCGTGGCTGGCCTGGATCGTGTCCAGCGAGCCGCCCAGCTCCCCCGCCGCGTGCCGGAACATCTGCACGTACGCCACCAGCAGCACGCCCGTCAGCGCCACCAGCGCGATGACCATCGCCGTGAGGCTGCGGTTGGGCGGCTGCGTCAGGTTCCGCGTGTCAACGTTCTCGTAGGCGTCGGGGCAGATGCGCGCCGCCTGGTCCGCGTCGATGAACCCGCGCAGCCGCGCCGAGATCTCCAGCATCTTGCGGCGGATGTAGTCGTACTGGCCGGTGTACAGCCCCGTGAAGCCCAGCCCGATGCACACGTAGAACACCGCCAGCCGCTGCGTGGCCGAGTCGCTGGGGTCCTTCAGCGCGTCCTCCAGCAAGTCCCAGAACTTCTCCTCGAACCCCAGCTCCCCGCGCTCGTTGGAGAGCGGCTTCCAGCCCGCGCCCAGCTTGCTGTTGAGGATCATCGAGTCCACGAAGAACATCAGCACCAGCTCGATCTCGGTGTAGGGCCCGCTCATGCCCGGCGTGGCGTCGGCCTTGGCCCGCATCTCCGAGAAGATCCCCTTGATCTCGCCCCGGATCACGCCGAAGTCGGCGCGCCCGCCCTTGCGCCCAAGGCGGTTCAGGCGGCACACGTACTCCAGCAGCGGCTCGCAAATCTCGACTAGCGTCATCGGAATCCTCGTGCAGTGACAAGTCCAACCCCGGCGCTCACGGCACCGTCATGTACAGCGATACGTCCTGGTACTCGAAGTTCTCGTTCTCCGGCCAGCGCACCGCCATGGCCTTCTCGCCCGCCATCCGCTCCCACATCTTCTTGCTCTCCCCCACGTCCACGCGGAAGTAGTGCAGGTCGATGCTGCTGGGCATCTCCATCGGCGGGTGCCGTTCCTCGATCAGCTTGATCCCGTAGATGTTCAGCTTGATCATGCTCTTGGGCATGAGCTTGAAGCGGTCCTGGTCCTCCACCAGCTTGCCCAGCAGCGTGGGGTCCATCTTGGTGCGGATGCCCACGAAGTAGCCGTTGGGCTGCGTGAGGTGCTCGTCGCCGAGCGTCGCCGCGAGCACGCCGTCCTGGCGCGTGAAGGGCACCTGCAGGAACTTCTTCTGGATGTCGCCGCGGAGCAGCGGCCGGATCTTGCGGTCCAGCTCCTCGAACACCACGCCCGGGTTGTCGTGGTCATACCGCGGCGCGTCGAAGGGGTCGCGGTCCGGCGAGAGCGCCGCCAGCTCCGCCTGCAGCTCGCGCAGCTCCAGGTACGCCTGGTACGGCGTCATCGAGCCCGCACCCGCAACCCCGCCCGCCACCAGCACCGGCAGCCGCGCCGCGAAGCGGTTCAGCGTCCGCAGCCGGAGCACCTGCACGAGCTGCGGCCCGCGCAGGTTCTCCACCACGAACCCGCCCCGCGTCATCTGGTTCACCAACTCCTTGCGCGAGGCCTCCACCGCCGCGCCCAGGTCCCGCAGCATGTTCCGCAGCGTCGGCGAGCCGCCGATCACCAGGCACGGCGGCACGAACCCCGTGTCCGGGCGGGGCAGCGTGCTCTCCTGCGCCGTGTGCACGATCCGCAGCAGCGGCAGCAACTCCATATCGCTCGTGTCGTCGCCCTCGACAACCAGGCGCGCGTTGTACCGCCGCACGATCACCGGCTGGGCGTTCTCGCCCGTGTTCTCGTCGGGGCGTGAGATCTCCGCCACGCGGTACAGGCGCTTGATCCGCGCCTCCTCCGCCACCGCCTTGCGCGTCGCGCCGCCGCCCGCCTGCGCCGCCATCGGCTCCACCGTGTTGGCCCGCTGGCCCTGCCACAGGGGAACCGCGAGCGACACCACGAACGACCCGCTGCTGGCCTGGAACACCCGCTTGATGTCCAGCGCCGGGATGTCCGCGTTCCCCGGCAGGTCGATCTCCAGCCCGCTGGGCATCACCGCCCGCAGCCGGTCGATGCGCACCAGCATGTTCTCCAGCGCATCCGTCGACACCCGCAGGTCGACGACCCCGTACGGGAACGGCCACGACAGCCGCCGCTCCCGCGCGCCGGTTTCCGCCAGGTCCCGCTGCATCGTCTGGAGGTGGTGCGGCTGGAGGAACAGGCCCTCGTGCCAATGGATCTGACCAATCTGCGACATGCTGCCCCCAAGTCCCGCCGCGCACCATCGCACGGCTCATTCCCTGGTTTACAAACTCACGCTCAACGGATCACCTGGCTCAGCCCGGTGTCCACATCCTTCGCGATCACCTGCTTCAGACGCTTCTCGATCGCCGCGGCGTCCACGCCCTCCATCAGCCGCTCGTACTGCTTCCAGCACCGGTACTCATCGCTCTTGAAGGTCTCGCGCGGCGCCGCCTCCTTGATCGCGTCCAGCGAGTACCGCGACAGGTGGTCCCGCGAGAACTGCTTCCCGGCCTCCATCACGCCCTTCATCAGCAGCGACACCAGGCTCCGCAGCTTGTACACCGTCTTGTGCATCGCCTCTTTGCCGACCTTCTCGTCCCCCGCGGCGAACCGCGGCAGGTCCTTGTTCAGCACCTGGTACACGTTGTTCTTCGCGTCCGGCGCCAGGTCCCGCCAATAGCTGCACGCCCAGGGCTCCAGCTTCAGCGTGAACTCCGCCAGCAGCGTCGCGACCTCGACAACCCGCGCCGCGTTCACTTCCGTCTCCGCCGGCAGGCCCACGACCTTCTTGAACTCCGCGATCTGCGCCGTCGGAAGCCCGCCGGGCGCCTCCTTCACCTGCACCTGAACCACCGAGAACCCCGCCGCCGCGAGCTTGGCCGCGATCGCCGCCCGCTCCCCGTCGCTCAGGGCCCTGGAGTTCTCGATCAACTTCTCCGCCAGCACCCGGGGGTCCTTGACCTCCGGCGCGGGCGCCGCCGCGGCCACGGGCGCCGGCGCGGGCGCGGCCTTCGCCGCGCCGTCCGCAAACGCGGGGAACTGCTCCAGCAGCTCGGTCAGGAACGACTCCCGCTCGCCCGGTCCGATCGCCGAGACCGCCCGCTGCACCTCGTCGCGGAGCTGCTCAGACCGCATCTCCCCGGGCTGGTCCGCGAGCTCGCAGTGCAGCACGCGCAGGCGTGCCGAGAGCGCCGCCAGCTTCTTCCCGCGCTCCGACGTCGGTTCAATCACCCGCGCTACTCCGTGCGCCCTCGGGCGCGTCAGTCGAAACCACAACCGCCGCGCACCCCGGCGCGGCTGACGAGGCCCATGATATCGGGCGTGGCCCTGCGCACAACTTCCCCCGGTCCAGTTGTTTGGAGATCGCCGCCCCGTCCGCAAACAACAGGTCCCCCACCCTCCGGCGCGGCCCCCCGCGAAAACACGTGCCCCCGCACGCACGCACCAGCCGTCAGCACCCACACGCACCACACCCGCGCTCCCGCCCCCACCTCCGCCACCACCCGCTCAAACCCCCGCAATCGCCCGCGGCCCACGC